>NZ_JBISEO010000005.1:0-323543 GCF_044383795.1 Paenibacillus sp. JSM ZJ436 | reverse complement strand
AGTGGTCAAGAAACATCAGTCCAATGTGACAGGCATTGAGGACCAAATTATCGCCCTCTATGCTAAAGGCATCAGCACTCGTGAGATTCAGGACCATCTGCAGCAGCTGTACGGCCTCGATGTCTCTCCGACCTTCATCTCTAACGTGACCAACAAGATTATCCCTCTCGTGAAAGAGTGGCAGAATCGGCCTTTGCAGGGCGTGTACGCTGTGGTATTTCTGGATGCTATTCATTTCAAGGTGAAACAGGATGGGGCTATTGTCAACAAGGCTGCTTACATGGTCATTGGCATTGATTTGGATGGAAACAAAGACGTCCTTGGCATGTGGATTGGTGAGAATGAGTCTGCAAAGTTCTGGCTCAGTGTGCTCAATGAATTGAAAAATCGCGGCGTTCAGGACATTCTCATTACTTGTGTAGATAACCTTACGGGCTTCTCACAAGCAATTTCAGCATGCTATCCCAGTACGGAAATCCAAAAATGTATCATCCACCAGATCCGCAACTCCACCCGTTATGTATCCTACAAAGATCTCAAGAAGGTGACCTCGGATTTAAAGCCCATCTACAAGGCCACAACAGAGGAGATGGCTCTGCTCGAATTGGATCGGTTTGAGGAGATTTGGGGCGCCAAATATCCACTCATTGTCCGTTCCTGGCGCAACAATTGGGAAGAACTTGCCACGTTCTTTAAGTACCCGCCTGAGCTTCGCAAGCTTATTTATACGACCAATATGATTGAGAGCTACCACCGCCAACTCCGTAAAGTGACGAAAGGGAAAAGCATCTTCCCTACGGATGAATCTCTTCTCAAAATGCTCTATCTGGTGACGGTCGATGTGACCCGCAAGTGGACAGGTCGTGTCCAAAACTGGGGCCAGATCCTGCTTCAACTATCCGTGTTTTATCCTGAACGGATTGGCCAGCACTTGCCTTAAAGAGCCACCTTCTCTTAACAGGGGGTACTCTTGATTTAGAGTTTACACAAACATATTGACAGACCCGAATACGACCTCACTTCGACTTAGAACGTCTAAAGAAAAGCAACTTTTTTGGGCACAAGTTGTTGCGAAGCTCTGCTCCATTCTGTCTATACTTATATTTGAAAGGAAGGGTTGAGATGGAGTGGCTGGAGCGGATGAATCGGGCAATAGACTATATTGAAACAAACCTGACTGCGGAGATTGAGCTGAAGGAAGCCGCCCACATGCTTAGCATAATCTTGGATCAAAAATCGAGCCCACTTCCCTCTAACCTTAAGCCACCCTATACAAAAAAAAAGCAACGTGCCTGCCCTATTTAGGACCAGCACATTGCTCCTGCGCATCAATATGGATACATCAGATTAATTTGTCCTCATTGTACTTAGCACCAAGCTTGTTCGCCACATAGGTTTCATAAATCTCCCGCTCAACGGGGTCATCTACGATATACACTTCGATCTTCACGACTTCATTTCGGTGATTCTTGATGGGCGAGACGGTATCCTCAAAATGCTTCTTAATCCGCTGCCGCAGCTTCCGGGCCTTTCCGACAAAGAGCAGCTCATCCTGGTCGTTATAGAACATGAAGATGCCGCCTTTTTCCCTGGTGATGAGGTGGAAGTCCGTAAATCCGTAAATATGGCTCAACTCCGGATATTCTTGCTTGTAGATCGTTACTTCTGGGGTTGGAATCGTAATCGTTATCAGCTTTATCACGTCCTCTTTCCGTATAGAATGTTATCGTACCACAATCCCCCTCATTCGTCTCTCACAGAATAGTCTGCGCTAGGTCTTGGAAAAATAAGCGGCACCCATGTAGTCATACATGGAATCAGCATGCATAACCCTTCTCAAACCCGCAGTCCCAAGCATTGAATTTAGCAGCAAACAGTGTTAATCTGAGGTGCGGCAGACCCCCACAGTGGAGAGGCTGCAGCACTTCTAATCAACTCCATTTCAGCTACCAGGAAAGGTAAGACCATGATTAAAGTTGAACATTTATCCTTCTCGTTCCCGCAAAAGGAACTGTATACCGACATTTCGTTCACGCTCGAGGAAGGGCAGCATTGCGCCTTTATCGGAACCAGCGGCAGCGGTAAAAGCACCCTGATCGAAATTCTGATGGACCCGGACAAGCATGTGTTTGACGGCAAGCTGGAGATCGATCCCAGCTGTCGAATCGGGTACGTTAGTCAGTTCTCGCAGGTGGACCCGGCAACGGACATGACCGTTTTTGAATATATGAGTGAAGCATTTACAAGGCTCCAGGAGCAGCTTAACGCAATTTATGCTGAAATGGCGACCACTCATGATATGGATTCCCTGATGGAGAGATACCAGCTCACGCTGGACGCGCTTGAATCCATGGGCGGGGACGATGCGGAGAGCCGGATTCATAAGAAGCTGAATCTAGCCAATCTGGCGAAGCTCAAAGACGTTAGCGTAACCTCGTTAAGCGGCGGAGAGTTCAAGCTGATCCAGGTCATGAAGGAGATGCTCACGAACCCGGACCTGATGATTATGGACGAGCCTGATGTGTTCTTGGACTTCGAAAATTTGAATGCGCTCAAAAAATTAATCAACTCCCACAAAGGCATGCTGCTCGTCGTTACGCATAACCGCTATCTTTTAAACCATTGCTTCAACAAAATCATTCACCTGGAGAATACAGAAATTCAAGAGTTCGACGGAAGCTATATCGAATACCATTTCTCGCTGCTTCAGACCAAAATCGAGCTGCAGGAGATCGCCGCCGCTGAAGCCGAAGAGATCGAGCGATATGATCACATCATTGACAACCTCAGAGCGATCGCGACTTACAATTCAGAAGCATCCCGAGGCCGGGCGTTAAAGGCCAGAGTGAGGTTCCAGGAGAGGCTGGAAGCGCGCAGGATCAAAGCGCCATTCGTCGAGATCAAGCAGCGTGATATCCACTTCGGGCTGGAGCATGAAATGGAAGACGATGTACTCGTAAAAGTAGATCACTATAGCTTGGCCTTTGACGAGTTGCTGCTGGATAACGTACACTTCGAGATCAAATCCACGGATAAGGTCGCGATCATCGGTCCGAACGGGACCGGGAAGACGACTTTGCTGCGGGATATTTTCCGGAACCAGCATCCGTCGATTCAAGTCCATGAGGATGCCAAAGTGGCGTACTTATCTCAGCTTCAAGGCGAAACACTGGAAGATGCCAACACGATCCTGCATGAATTCATCGACGCCGGATTCAACACGTATGACGAGGTCAGAGCGTATTTAGCGAGCTACGGCTTCGAGGGAGAGATTCTTGAGCAAAAGATCGAATCGCTGTCCGGCGGAGAAAAAAATATACTCCAGTTGGCCAAGGTCGCGGCCAGTCAAGCCAATCTGCTGCTGCTTGATGAACCCACAAGCCATCTGGACATCTACACACAGATCGCGCTCGAAAAGGCCATCCTTAACTATAAAGGTGCGATTCTGATGGTCTCGCATGATTTCTATTCCGTCGTCAACGGGATGGACTATGTGCTGATCGTGGAGCATCAGACTATCCGAAAAATGAGTATGCGAAAATTCAGACAGATGATTTACGCGAGTCATTTTAATAAAGACTACCTAGAGACGGAGCAGAAGAAAAAGTCTGTCGAAATGCAAATCGAATCGGCCTTGAAAGAGATGGATTTTGAGCTAGCCAAGGGATTGGTCGACGAGCTGGAGGGATGGATCAAGCGGCTGTCTGCGCTCTAATCGCTCTCGCTCTAGTGTGCGCCACAAGCTTGGAACATTCCGGCAAGAATCATCGAATATTGGACAAGAGGAGCTCCGCTATAAGCGAAGCTCCTCTTGTTAAACTTACTCGAACAACGGAACGTTTGGCTCGAGCTTAAGGTTATGAACGATCATGGAATGCAGCTGCCCCCGGTGATGAAACAGGTGAGCCTGAGTATCCAGCAGCCATTCGTAGCGCGAATGAACCACTCCAAAGTACGAAGTTCTTTCCTGAAGCAGCTCTTCTTCGCTTAACTTGGCTATGCCTTCTTTTAGATAAGCATAATTGTGAAGCAAGGCCTCAGTGATGGCTTTCCGATTGACTTCGGGCTCAGCTTCTTCGTAGAATTGATCCATCTCCTCCTCTGAAGCTCCTGCACCGATCAGGAAATCAGCTTTACATATTACCGACATATGCGAGAGTAACTCACCCATCGACCATTTTCCTTCCGTCGGCCTAAAGTTCAGGTCTTCTTCGCTGAGCATTCGATCAATTTGACGATAGAGTGTATTGCCAAATCCATCTCTTTCAAAACACCCATACAATAAACGTTCATCTCGTGTGCTCCTTTGGTAACCTTGTAGTCCGTTTTTATTTCAAGCCTAACCTACGGTAATATTATGTAATAAAATCCGATAAATAAATAGATGGTCATTGCTATTTGAAGATAGGAGGCTTCGGTTACTGTGAAACAGAATAAATATGATGATTCAGAATTTTTCGAAAAATATAGTCAGCTGCCTCGCTCGCTTGGCGGGTTAGATGCTGCTGGAGAATGGAGCACCTTTCGCGGATTGCTTCCGGAACTGCGTGATCAAAGAGTACTTGATCTTGGCTGCGGCTTTGGCTGGCATTGTCGCTATGTGCGCGAACGTCAGGCCAGGTCCGTCATTGGTGTGGAGATCTCGGAGAACATGTTAGAGCGCGCTAAAGCAATGACCGTCGATCCTCAGATTGAGTATCGGCATCTCGCCATTGAAGACATTGATTTTGCGGAAGAGGAATTCGACGTAGTCATCAGTTCTTTAGCGCTTCATTATGTGGAGTGCTTCGACACGATCTGCCGTAAAGTGTATCACTGCCTTGCACCTGGAGGGACTTTCGTTTTCTCGGTGGAACACCCGATCTTTACCGCGTTAGCTGCCCAAGACTGGTGCTACAGCCCGGATGGTGAGAAAGTTCATTGGCCTGTCGATAACTACCACAAGGAAGGATTACGGCAGTCCAGTTTCTTGGAAAAGAATGTAGTCAAATACCATCGTAGTGTTGCCACCCAAGTCAATACATTAATAGATTCCGGTTTTAGACTGAAAAGGCTTTCCGAGATTCAACCGAGCCAAGAGATGCTGGATAACAATCCTGCCTGGCAAGAAGAATTCCGCCGCCCCATGTTCTTATTAATTTCAGCAGTGAAGAGCTAGGATAGAAACTGACGCTTTTAGCACTATTACTGGCTCCAACGTTTCCTGGACATCATCACACAGTAATTAAGAGAAACAAGCCGCACCGATGTTGAAACTATTGTTCATCCTTCCATATAGTGCTACACTACCATATAGTGGTACATTAGTACCTAATACTTGGTAAAGTGAGGAAGTACATGAAGAAGCTATTGCTGTTACTACTGTCGGTTTCATTTTTATTCGTTTCGATGCCTGCATCTGCAGACAGCCCGATTCGAGTGAAGGTGAACGGTGCCCTGCAATCCTATGACCAGCCGCCGGAGATGATTAATGGAAGTGTCCTGGTTCCCTTGAGAGGGATATTTGAGTCCCTTGGCGCAAGCTTGAGTGTAACCGGTAAAAATATTAAAGCCGTTCATAAGGACACCGTCGTCCATCTGACCATCGGCTCCGCTGCGGCCACGATCAATGGTGCAGGGGTCAAGCTGGCGCAAAAAGCAGTCGTGATGAACGGTCGAACCCTCGTCCCGATCCGCTTCGTCAGCGAAGCGCTCGGTGCAGAGGTGAAGTGGAGCAGTGCCGACCGCATGGTATTTGTATCCAGACGCGGAGCTGCGCCGGCAACCCCGGAGCCTGCACCACCGGCCGCTGTTCCGATCGAAGACATGAGCAAAATTGATCCATTGAATGAGAAGCTGTACAAAGGCCAAGCCCTGGTTACGCTGTCGTATGATGACGGTTATCGAAACTGGTATAATAATGCATTACCATTACATTCAAAATATAACTTCCCGGGAACTTTTAACATCATAGGTAACAAAATTTATTCCGGAGAAGAAGGATTTATGAATAGCTCCCATGTTTGGGTATCGCATGATTTGGGAATTGAGATTGCATCACATACACAAACTCATCCATTCTTAACAACCCAAACTGAATCAGAAATTCGTGAAGAGTTCAAAACCAGCAAATTTATATTAGAAGATTTAGTTGGTGAGGTTTCAACCATAGCCATTCCGTACTCCGCATATAATGATGACATAAGAGAAATTGCGTTGGACTATTTTGATGGTGTACGCGTCTTTAGCAGAGAAACGAATACAGAAAACAACTACGATCCGCACTGGCTGAAATCCTTTGCTGTTGTGAATACGACAGAGTTCTCCACGATTCAGGGCTGGATCGATCGGGCGATTGAAGAGAAATCCTGGGTCATTATTATGCTGCACGGTATTACAGAAGAGCGTTTAGGGGAATATGAGACGACTCCGCAAATTCTGGGGCAAGTGATGCAGTATATTAACGATCAAGGAAAAGACAAGATCATGCCGGTAAGCACCCGGGATGGCGTGGAATTGATGAACAAGGAACTCAAGTAACAAGGAGATCAAGTAACACGGAGCTTATGCAGCATCGGCCATGATATGAACTGCATGGTCGGGGCTAGAATTCAATAGCTTCCTGTGCGCTCCCATGAAAATAAAGGGGATGCTTCTCCCAAGTGCGAGTCTGATGAGATCAGCAAGCACTTGGGAAGCATCCCCTTTTTTACGGCGTTAGGATTTATTGATAGGCTCCTGAAGAGTAGGTCACCTCATAGCTGTGGCTGTAGACTTCGAAGATAATCCCGAAGGGATCCTCCACATAACACATTCTGTACGGCTTCTCATTCGGATAATATTCTCGGATAGGCATTCTTTGCTTGCCGCCATGGTCCACGATCTTTTGTACCAGCTCTTCAATATCTGGATCCTGAACACAGAAATGGAATACGCCCGACTTCCAGTACTGAAAGTTATTGTCCGGCTTCTCGTGATTCGGAAATTGGAATATCTCGATTCCAATCCCATCGGAGGTCACCATATGTGCAATACGGAATGACCCCCAGCCCTTGCCGAATACGTCGGAGCACATGATTCCGATCGCGGTATCGTTGTCCTCCACAATGTCTGACGGTGGCATAACGACATACCAGCCCATCACGTCACGATAAAAGTTGACGGCTTGCTCTACATCGCTCACGGATAAACCGATGTGTGAAAATGCTCTTGGATAAGTCATGGTTCATCTCCTTTATTCTTTAGCGGTTGTTAGTTGGCCTAAACCTCTATAGTATGTACGCTTGGGCTTGCCGTCAAACGGCGGCGGTGGAATGATTCCTATGACCTGGTTACGGTGTCCACTCATCATGCACGATCCCGACGAGGGAGCGGTCCATATCGTTCTTCTCGAACACAAGGCGAAGGCTGCGCCAGTCGAGGCCCTCGTATTGGGGATCGACCCCATCAATATAGAACTCTACATAATCATGCGTCTTTTCAGGGTACACCTCGTTCAGATTGTTCACGGTCGTCCCCTTGCCGATGAACTGGTTGACATGGACCTCCGCATCCTCCAGGAAGCGGGCATCATACACAAATTGTTTGTGGTATTCCGCGTAGGGCATCTCAATGACATGTCCGCTTCCCGCGAAATGCCCCCACACCCGGGCCGTATCCCTGGACATGGCCTCAGTCAGCTCCTCCCGGCTCAGCGTCTGGTCGTTCTCGAGATCGACGTACGCATACGGAGAGAAGCGCACGCCCTTCTCCGGGTGAGCCCAGGCCGCCACGGCTTCCATATCGCCTGACTTCAAGGCTCGCAGTACGGTGACAGCAGCCTCTTCGGCTGTCGGGGGCATGCCCTCGTCAGGTGCGTTTTCCTCATCCGGTTTCTCATCCGATGGCTGATCGGACTCCTGATCCCGCTCTTCCTCCGCGGCGACTTCCTCATCCGGCACTGCGTCCGGGCTTTCCGCCGGCGGGTCGGATGGACTTTCTTGCTGCGGGGAAGGCGCCGCTCCTTGCGGGCTTCGCGCTTCACTGCAGCCACTGAGCAGCAGTGCCCCGGCAAACACAGCCATATATCCGTATCTGTTCATGCTTCTCATCCCCTTTCTTCTATTATAAGCTGTAAATAGACGCGGGTTTGTTCCTTTTTACCTTCACCAAGTGTTGCCTTGTGCATCATTAACCACTCCCCAGATCGTATAAGCACCGCCCAATGGGCCTTAGGGTCCCTTTACCCCCGCACCAGCGAGAACAACGGTTGCTGCTAGGGCACAAATATGATATATGTAACACAAACTGACAACATTCGAGTTTTGTAGAGGGAGATGGGTTGGGTTGCTGTCGTTAATCAATGATCTGTTTATCAATCTTTGTGTTCTTATTGCGTTGATCTTTATCTATTTACAAGTCAGGTGGGGGTTCTCCCCATTCGTGCGAGATTCCCGAGTCTACCCGGTTATTATAGATGGGTTGGCCGGAGGGGTATTGGGATATGTCCTGATGAATTTCTCCATACAGGTAACGACAGAAACCATCGTTGACCTACGTTTCATTCCGCCGATGATTATTATCTTGTTTGGTGGCATCCCGTCCACGTTCATTAGCGTAATCCTGATCATTGCGGGGCGGTTTGAATTCGGCATCACCACTTCTGCGATAGCAGCCATGATCTTAATGATCATTTTGGGAACAGGATTTATTTTGATTAACCGATTATTTAAAAAAAATCATCCAGAACGAAGTTCCTACAATCAAAGTCTGGTGATGATCATCTTCTCCAATATCGTATTTAGTGTGATTATTTCATTTTTAGTAAAAGATACGGAAATTCTAATGCGTTTAATCCCTTCCTATTGGGTGATTTCAATCATTGGCGGGCTTACGTCGGTGTTCTTTGTGGAGTATATTCTAAAAACCCAATACCTGCTCATGAAATATGAAAAGGAATCTACAACAGATTTTCTAACAGGTCTAAATAATGTACGTCAATTCGACACCATCTGGAACGAGCTGATGAACCAGGCCATGGATAAAAAGGAGCGGCTATCGTTGTTCATCATTGATATTGATCACTTCAAGTATGTGAACGATACATACGGCCACCCGATCGGCGATAAGATCTTGGTCGAGCTGGGAAAAATCCTGAAGAGCACCACGCGCTCCTTCGATGTTGTCTCCCGAAACGGCGGCGAGGAATTTTCGGTCATTCTGCCGGACTGTCCTCATCCACAAGCCTTGGACATTGCAGAGCGGGTTCGGCAGACGGTAGAGCTGCACCCTTTTCCAGTCTCGTCCAAAGAAAGGATCAACATCACCATCTCCATCGGCGTGGCCACCTACCCGGAAACGGTGGGCGATCCCAACCAGATGGTGGACAGCGCGGACGAGTGCTTGTATGAAGCGAAACGAGCAGGGCGCAATCGGGTGTGCGGGAATTATGGGGGGAAATGAGTGCTAAACCCTAACAAATGATTGCTAAACCACGAAGGTCACAAGATAATAGGAGAAACGACGAAGGTCGTGGGTACGCCAAGGATTTTCTGCAGGGAGCATGTAGAAGAAGAAATGCAACAGGAGGTCTGCACAACTGTGAATGAAACTCGTGATATGACCCTGAGCGCGTTCATAAACCAAAAATCGACCGTCATGGACCCTTCCCTCTTTTTTTCCATAGCGCTGCAAATGGTGGATTTGATCCATGAACGGCATCAGTGTTCTTCACTTCCCCACGGGATTGATCCCGATACAATAGGCTTGCGAAATGACGGCGGCGAGATGACACTGTACTGGATGGAGTCACCGCAGGAAATGTTGGAGGGAATGTATGCATATATGTCTCCCGAGCAGACAGGGCGCATGATCAGGAAGCCCGACCATCGCAGTGACTTGTACGGGCTCGGGATTCTGTTCTATGAATGGCTGACCGGAGAGACGCCATTTCAGGCATCCACGATGCATGAATGGACGCATGCTCATATGGCGATTCTGCCGGTTCCGGTGGTGTCCAGGCAGACACAGGTCCCGAAGATGCTTAATGATCTCGTGATGAAGCTGCTCGCCAAGTCGCCGGAGGAGCGGTACCAGAGCGCGCGCGGGCTGCAGGATGATCTCCGGATCTGCGCTGACGCCTGGATCGCAGAGGGAACGATTGCTTCTTTTTCACTGGGGGCTCTTGATGATCGGAGTGTGCTGCGTCTGCCTTCCAAGCTCTATGGCCGGGATTCGCAATGGCAGGCGTGGCAAGAGATATACGGCCGCACCCTTCGCGGCGCCAAGGAATTGCTGCTGATCGGCGGCCATACAGGAAGCGGCAAATCCGCACTCCTGAAAGCGTTTCAAGACGATGCATTGCAACAGGGCGGCTACAGCGCGTCAGGCAAGTGTGAGCCGCTGCTGGAATCGAAGCCCTATGCTCCGTTTATAGCGGCCGTGACGAAGCTGATCCGGCAGAGGATGGCTGCAGGTGAAGAGCAGCGGAAGCCATGGAAAAAGAGACTTTTGGACGCCGTAGGAAAAAGCGGAAGCGTTCTGGTCCAGGTTATTCCCGAGCTATCCTGGCTGCTGGGAAAGCAGCAGCCCCTGGAGCCCTTGTCTCCCTTGGAGGCGACGAACCGTTTCCGAAGTCTGTTCGGCAAAGTGATTCAGGCGTTTGCGGACGAGAAGCACCCGCTGGTGCTGGGGCTGGATGATCTGCAGTGGGCGGACTCCGGCACTCTTCATCTGCTGTCCGAGCTGTGGCAGCACTCCTCCCTAAAGCATGTTGTCATCATCGGTACGTATCGGGAACACGAGGTGAGTCAGGGGCACAAGCTCCGGGAACTGCTCTTGAAGGCCTCGGAAACAGACGCAGCCGGGGTCTCGGTCATGAACGTTCATGGCCTCAACTATCACGAAGTCTTGCACTACCTCTCCGACTTGCTCCAGGAAGAAGGAGATGCACTCCAGCCGTGCGCGGATGTACTGTACCGGCAGACGGCTGGTAACCCGCTGTATATCCACAAGATGGTAGAGACCTGTCATGAGAAGCAGTGGCTGTGGTTCCATCGGGATGAGATGCGCTGGAGATGGGACCTTCAGGCGATGACTGAAATGGCCGGCTATGGACAGGTAGCGGATCTGATCCGCAGCCGGGTGCATGATCTTCCCGCACCTACTCGCAAGGTTTTGCGTGTAGCGGGTTGCCTGGGCGCATCGTTCGAGCTGGACAAGCTCGCGCTCGTGACAAAAGACAGTCTGGAGCAGCTGATCCAGGCTCTGTCGCCCGCGGTAAGCGAAGGATGGCTTATATCGGAGCCGGGCCGAATGAGATTTCTCCATGATCAGGTGCAGATGGCGGCCTACGAGCTGAATCCGGAAGAGCTGAAGGCGCAGGCTCATTTGGATATCGGTCGCTCACTGTGGGAATCGCTTCACGCCGAAGGGGATGAAGAGCGGCTGTTTGAGGTCGTGCATCATATGAACCTGGGTCGTAAACATATTGTCGAGCTTGTAGAGGCGGAACAGTTGGCACAGCTAAATCTTAGGGCCGGAAGAGCGGCCAAGGCTTCTGCTGCCTACGGACAAGCGCTGGAGCTCTTGACGGCAGGGGCACAGCTGGTAGAAGTCGGGGGCTGGGCTGAACCTGATTCGCTTTATCTCCAACTCGTGCTTGAACGCAGTGAATGTCTGTATTTCTACGGACATATGGATCAGGCTGAAAAGGATTTGCGTCTGTTGCTTCATTATGCCCGGGCCGTGGACGTTCGAGCGCGTATTTACACGATTATGATTATGATGTATGCATTTAACCAAAAAATGGATAAGGCAGCTTCGGCTGCGCTTGAAGCGATGCAGGAATTCGGGTTCTCAATTCCGTTATCCACCTCACGAGCTTCTATTCTTTTTGAAGTCGCCCGCACCCAGCTGGCTCTCGCGCACAAACGCATGCAGCTTAGCATATTGCCTAACCATGGCGATGCCAGCCACCAAGCCTTGTCAGACATCGTGAAGGTGTCCAGCACCATTATTTACGTTGTAAACCCGGAGCTTGCCGTCGTGATGTTCGCGAGATACGTAAGATGGTCGCTGCAGCAGGGTCTCGGGGATATGTTCTCCATCGCCCTGGGCTCGTATGCCATCACGCTGGCTTTCGGCCTGGGGAATCACAAACAGGCTTTGCATCTCGTCGAGATCGCCTGGCACTATGCCGAGCAGTCGGATAGTCTTCTGCTTAAAGGCAAGATCCAGCTTATTCGAGCTCTAGTAAAGCAGTATGCCCAGCCGGAGCAAATCGCTTCACTCTTCGAGCAAGCGGGTCAAATGAGCATAGAATGTGGGGATCTGGTAAGTGCAGGTAATTCAATTTCCTGCCATGTTATCGCTTCGGATCTGGATATAAAGCGCCTGAATCGCCTTTTGCAGACCTATGAGGAACACTACGGGCAAGTGCTGGATGAAATAACATTACGTGTGCTATATATATCTCAAAGGTACACGGAGCTGCTGCTGCACGGCGATGATGGGCAAGAGCCGTTATTCAGTATCCCCCATATGCCTGATGAGTCGCTTCATACAGCGGCAGAAGTAGAGGCGGGAAGTGATGAGCAGGGGAACTGGTTCTATTACTATACCTGCAGGCTAGAGGTTGCATTTATATATTCCCGGTATGCAGAGGCGGCAGTCCTAGCTGAGAAGGCCAGTCATTATAAGAGAGAAATTATGCTGACTCTCCACCAGAAATACTGCTTTTATCACGCACTCGCGCTCATGGCTGAGGATACGGATTTGATCAGGCTGCAGCAGCAAGAGCATTGGACTACCCTGCGGTATCTGATGAAACGCATGAGAACATGGACGAAAGTTTCGCCGAACAGGACACTGGCCAAATTCCGGATCATGCAGGCGGAATACGCCAGACTAAGCCAAAAGAATGAGAAGGCACTAAAGCTCTACGACCGGGCGATCACACACGCCCAACAGGCAGGTGAGGCCCGGGATGGGGGAATTGCGGCGGAATTGGCTGCAGGCCTCTGTCGGCGAATGGGGGATCTGACCTTGGAAGCAGCCTATCTGCAAAAAGCTTGCGAGGCCTATGCGGCTTGGGGCGCAGCGGGAAAGGTGAGGCTGCTGCAGGCTTCACACCCTGCGCTGACGGTTCAAGCATCCGGCGAAGCGGAGCAAGGCGAAGCCCCGGACTTACAGCCAAGCCTGAATCCCACTCCGGCATCAGCAGCTCTTCATAGTGCTAATCTCGGCAGGGAGCTCGATTTGGAGCTGCTGCGGCAGATGGCGGGTCTTTCGCATCCTGATCACTCCGAGCGGCGCCTGCCGGAGAAATTCCTGCAGCTGGCGCTGCATACTACCGGCGCCGAGCGGGGAGTAGTCTTGTTATACGAGTCCGGGAGGATGACGGTTGAAGCGAGACAGGAGCTGAACGGAGGAGAGCGTGGCAGCGAGATCCAGGACTGCTACGCATCCAGTGTGGTTCAGTTCGTTCAGCAGACAAAAGAACCGGTCGTCGTGGGCGATGCCGGCAGCAGCATATTTGCGAAGGATGACTACATTGTGCAGCAGAAGCCGCGCTCCATGCTGTGCATGGCGATTCGGGATGCTAATCATCAGGAAGGCATTCTGTATCTGGAGAACAATCTAACGGCGGATGCTTTTACCAATGAGCGGGTGGATATGCTGGAGCTTATATTTTCGCGAATGGTGTACGGAGAGCTGAAGCAGCTGGGGCTTGTGGAACGTGACGTTCAGAAGCCGCAGGCTATGAAGGCACAGACGTCTGAGCCAGCCGTATTGGTCGATCCGTTGACCCGCCGGGAGATGGAGATTGTTCAGCTGCTTGCAGAGGGCTTATCCAACAAGCAGGTCGCGGCCTCTCTCCATATCACGGAAGGCACGGTAAAATCTCATGTGAACCGAATCTATGGCAAGCTGCAGGTGAACAAGCGTGTGCAAGCCATTCAAAAAGCAAGAGAGCTTCAGCTCATAGAATGAATGCATAGGGTCATGCAAGCAGGTGTTTTTTTGTCGAAACTATAACTTTCGGTAGATGCGGTAAACCCTCTCGAACTCTACGATGTAGGTAGGAACAGAAGCAGGCAGCCTACAATATCGTCTAGCGGGAGGATTCAATTTGAAAACATGGTATACGCGCTATATTAGTCTATTATTGCTCATTTGCATGATGGTATCGCTGCTGCCGGCCGAGGCAATGTCCGCCTCCATAGGCACGGTGAAATCATCCGGCTCAGCACAGGGGGAGCCGGAGCCGCACATCAACTGGCATGATGTCTCTTTGGCTCCTTCGAGTTTGAGCTCAGAGATCAAGACATCGTTTCAGGATGTGAAGGCGGCAGACTGGTATTACCCTGCCGTTCAGTATGTGCAGCAGCACGGTATTTTCAGCGGGACAGGCAGCGGGAACTTCACCCCTCAAGGCACAATGACAAGGGCCATGTACATCACCGTGCTGGGGCGGATTGCCGGGGTTGATGTCAGCCGCTATACGGCTCCGGTGTTTGAGGATGTACCGCCGGACTCCTGGTATGGACCTTATGTGGCCTGGGCCGTGGAGAAAGAAATAACGACCGGTACAGGCGGCGGCAGGTTTTCCCCGGAGGGGATCGTGTCCAGGGAACAGATTGCTGTGTTGACGCTGCGGTATTTTGAAACAGCCAACGTGGATTATGAGAAAAACGGCAGGATCGAGACGAAGCCGAAGGATATCGCTGCGATTTCTCCTTGGGCCGTCGATGCTGTCATCAAGCTTTGGCAGGCTGGCGTGCTCAAGGGCGATACCCAAGGCCGGTTTAATCCCAAAGCCAAAGCAACCAGAGCAGAGGCTGCGGTTCTCAGCATGGCGAGCCATGAGGTGATTCTGGCCTTCAAAGAGCAGGAGGAAGCTGCAGCGCCGCCCGCAGTACCGGAAGCTCCGGCCATTCCTGCGGCGCCATCGCCAATCGTTGAAAGCCCGGGCAATCCCGGTGGCGGCAGCCCTTCGGCATCGACGTACATCATTTCATTTGAAACGAATGGAGGCACTGCAATCCAGAGCCTTTCCTATGCAGCAGGTGCACCGGTAAGTCAGCTTCCGGTTCCTGTGAAAACCGGGGCTATTTTTCAAGGCTGGTTCAAAGATGCCGCGCTGACTCAGCTGCTCCGGGATGGAGAGCCGGTGACAGGCAGTATGACGCTGTATGCCAAGTATATCGACAGCGTTCATGAAGCGGTGCAGAGTATTCCAAGTGTCACGGTGCTGGATCAGTCCCCCCGTTTCACGCTGGGGATCCAGGAAGCCACCGGGTCCCTGACGGCCGAGCAGGTGAGGGCAGGCATGACGTTTGAAGCCCCGGCGAATCCAGGCTTTGCCGGTATTCAGGTGACCGGCTCGCAGGGCACATTTACGGCAGCGGCCCAGGAAGGGGCTTTTGAAGAAGGGAATACATATCAGGTCACGCTAACGGACGACAAGCTTTCTTTTACCGGACAGGATCCCTCGACGCGGGTTTATGTCTTTAGCATTAGCAAGCAGGAGGTTGCGCAGCTGCCTCTGAATCCTGAGCTAATCTATGTCCCGGCCTCCGAAGTGCAAGGCATGTCCCGGGAGGGGGCACCCATGTCATTACATTCGGTACCGGTGATGCGCGCCAGCGTGACGAACGGTGGGGCGGCGCTGTCAGCGGCAGATGTAACGAACGGGACGTTTAACTATGCCGGCAGCATGAGCATTGACGTGGGAGATACAGTGTCCATTTATGAAGGGGCTCGGCCCGATCAGCGTACGGTTAACACGACCGAGGCCGATAACGGTGAAGTCGCGTATGTAGAAATTACAGCAAAGAATGGAACGACCTATACGTACACCAGCGCTGATGCGGAGGAGGTGCTGCTTAAACCGGATGTGCTGCCTGTCAGCAGTGATTCGGATATAGACGGCGATCCTGACAACAACTCTATTACGGTAGATCATGCTTCGCTCAATTTTCAGGACAGCAAGTATGCACCGCTGGGACTCAGTGAGCTGACTACCGTACAAGAAGGGGATTACATCGCCTTTTACGAGGGAGAATTCGGAAGTCAGTCCAGCTCTGCGGGCTACGCCAGAATTACCTCCGTCACCTCGGCAGGTTCAGAGGATATTATTACCTATACTGAAGTGACCTCTGAGGACATTGCGAATGCGCTGGATTTCTATCAGAAGCAGCGTATAGATGGCGATGAGCTGTTAGAGGATGCCCAGGAGGAGAGGCTTGAGGCGCAGATCAAGCAGCAAGCGATCGAAAGCGGATTTGTACAGGAGGCCGCTGATTATCTGTCAACCATGGCTCTGCAGACGGACGGGTTCAAGCAGCGATATGATGAGCGCAGCATCGCGGCATCCAAAGGCTCAGATATTGAGGTTAGTGTGGAGAATCTGACCGTTGTGCCTTCCATCGGCACGAAGCTGAAGCACTTCCCCGGACATACCGGTGCTAGTGTAACACTTCAGGTACAATGCGATATTATCATTGATACCGATGAGGGCAATGATGACAGCTTTATCATCCACATTACGAGCACATTTGAGGAAGAGATCCGCTTTGAGCTCGGGATCAACGGCGATACTCAGGTGAAATGGTACTGGTTCATTCCGATCATTCAAGACTACACCATTACCGCCAATCTGGATGCTTATACGTATACGGGCATCAATATCACAGCAGAGATGGGCACCATCGAAAAAGATAAAGGCCCGGACTGGTCACAGGCCAGCGACATCACGAACATAGCGCAGCAAATGCAGGCGCTGATGGATGGCGTGCAGATGAAGGAGACATTAAACGCGTCAACCCTGAAGCAGATGTATCAGGAGCTGCTCCAGAACGAGACCGAGTGGGTGCCGCTCTTGAGCCAGGAGCTTCTGCAGCAGAAAAAGAGAATCTGCTATGGCGTGATCGAGATCGAGTTCACGGTCAATTTCGTCATCAGTCTGAATCCCAATATTACGCTCGGCAGCGATTTCGGCTATAAAAGTGCGAAGCGGTATTCCGTTACTGTACGTGTACTGAGCAGAACGGGTGCCAGCAACACGGTCAGCTTGTCCGGAGATGGCGAATATCATATCAAGCTGTATGTACTGGGAACGCTGGGGCTGCGGGCAGGCATCCAGATGCAGCTGAAGGCCGGTCTGTTCAGCGTCGATTTGAACAGCGTCGGGTTTGAAGTAGAAGCCGGGCCTTATTTGAAGCTTATGGGGTATTTTTACTATCAGCTGGTGTATACAGCGGCAGCCGGGACACAGACCCAATCCGCGGGAGCCATGTATATGGAGATCGGGATTTACCTGGAGTCTATTTTTGCAGCTCAGCTCGGAAATGGAGCTCTTTCGGCGCAGGTTCCGCTCTATTCCAATGAGTGGCCGCTCTACTCTGCAGGATCGCAGCTGAGTGTGGATGATTTTGTATATGTGCAGGAGGATACGCCTGTGATCCAAATGGTCAAGCGGCTGGAAAGTGAGAGCCTGCCATCCCGGCTGTTTACCATGAGTGCGATGGATTTGAAGTCGGGAGAGGTGATCGAGAAGGTCTATGATGCATCCCAGTTCACCATCGAAATGACAAACCCTGAATTTAAGTACGATACGGCCAAAAATGTAATTACGGTGACGACGAACAAAGGGGCTACGCATGGAGAGATGGTGCTCACCTGGAAGCAGGCGCCGTTAGCGTTCACCTCCGCGCCCATCAAGCGGGTCGTTGAATTGAGCTGGATTAACAATGATTATACGAAGTTTCTGCAATTTTACCCGGGGAATGGAGATTCTTCGCTCCTGCTGAGAGGTCAGTATAATGAGAAGATTGTGCCTCCGGCGCCTCCGGTGAGGGCTGGTTATACGTTCAAGGGCTGGTACACAGAGGATGGCAAAGAGTATATTGTCCCTGACCGGATGCCCGAAAATCCGGAGTGGCTGTACGCCAAGTGGGAGCCGAGAACCGATACACCGTATAAGGTCGAGCATTATTTGATCGATCCCAATACGAATGAAGCTTCCCTTGCAGCTACAGAGAATTTGAAGGGGACCTCAGGGACGGAGCTCCGCATTTCCTCCAATAAATATCAAAGTGAAGGGTTTTTATCCGGATATGTTGGAGGTGTATACATCAAGGGAGACGGCTCGACGGTAGCCAAAATCTATTATGAGCGCCATTATGCAACGCTTACCTTCAGCCTGGGCTACCGGGATTCCCGCGGCAATGAGTTGTTCACAAGGTCGATCACGGCGAGAAACGGGAAAAACATTTCGACGCAAATCCCGGGGGCGTTCAGAGCGGGATACACGTTTACAGGCTGGTCGTCAGCAGTACCAGCGGTGATGCCGACGAAAGACATGACGTTCACGGCGACCTGGAGGGAGAGTGAGGACACCCCTTATAAGGTAGTGCATTTGCTTCAAGATCTGCCAATTCTTAGTGCTAATGCTGCGGGTCATGTAAGCTATACCGATGCCCCAACCTATAGCGTCGCGGAATCCAATTCGTTTAAGGGGACGACGAATGCGGCCATTCAGGCAGCCCCGAAAAGCTTCGATGGCTTCACTTATGACAGCAGTGTCCCGAACACCTTGACTGCAAGTACCATTAACGGGGACGGCAGCAGTGTGCTAAGGCTGTATTACAAGCGGAACCGGTATCAGGTTGCATTTGATGGCAACGGCGGTGCTCTGTCAAGCTATTCATCCTCCATACCACATGGAGCGAGCATACAGATTCCGAATGCCTACCGCCAGTACGCGCAATTTAATGGCTGGTCGCCGGAGGTTCCGGCTGTCATGCCGATGAGAGATATGACCTTCAAGGCGGTGTGGACATTTGCCGACGGACTTTACCTCGCCTATCACTCGAAGGAGACGCTTCAAGGCGGGGCGTATGAGCCGCTGGACAATCCGGAGAAGCTGTACGCTCAGGCAGGCTCAACCGTAACGGCAGCGCCAAAAGAGTACGTGGGCTTCACCTATGACACCAGCGTGCCGGAAAGTGTGTCCACGGGCACGGTCAATCTGGACAGCACCAACCCGCTTCGCTTGAAGCTCTATTACAAGCGGAACAGCTACAATCTGACCTTTGATGCGAACGGAGGGACAGGCGGCTCGGTCATCCCGGTGAAATACGGAGCGTCAATCCTTGCATCAGACATTCCAAGACCTGTGGTTACCCGGGAAGGGTATTTGTTCCGGGGCTGGATTCATCCTGATCCGCCAGCGATTATGCCGGCTCAGGATGTCACATTCATTGCCGATTGGAGTCTGGCTGCTCAGGTCTCTACGGCCGATATCAACAATACGGCTCCGGCAATTGGAGATACCCTTGCGGTTACGGTTCGTATGAGTGACAGCAGCTCGCCAGACGGTCAGGTGATCTATCAATGGCAGGTGGAGACGGCTGTCGGCAGCGGAGTGTATCAGAATGCTGTTGGTTCTGGCAGCACAGCGGCAAGCTACACCGTCACCGCCGCAGAGGCACACAAGAGGCTGCGCGTCGTTGTGACCGGTGTCGGTCAGGCTGTGGGAGAACAGATTAGTGCCGCGACCGAGCCCGTACTTGTTCTCGTTACCGGTGTTACGACCGATCACGTACAGCCTGCCGCCGGGGAGGCTGTGACCGCCCTTGTTACGATGAATGACGGTCAGCCTGCGGGCGGGCGTGTCAGCTATCAGTGGCAGGTGGAGACGACTGCAGGAAGCGGGAGCTATACCGCAGCTGCCGGGACGGGGAACGAAAGTCCGGTCTACACGGCAGCGGCTGACGATGTAGGTAAGAAACTGCGGGTAGTCGTGTCGGGAGTGAGTCCCGTTGCGGGATCACACACAAGTACAGCAACCCAGGCAGTAGCCGCAAAGGTATCCCGGGTTACGATTGATAATACGACCCCATCACTTGGGGACATCCTAACGGCTGATGTCGTGATGAGCGACAGCAGCATCGCAGGCAGCCAGGTGTCTTACCAGTGGGAGGTTGAAACGACAGCAGGCAGTAGCATCTATCAGCAAGCGCACGGGGCAGGCAGCAATACGGCAAGCTATACAGTGGCTGCCGCTGATTCGGGCAAGAAGCTTCAAGTGACTGTTCGAGGTGTAGATCCGGCAATCGGCACGGAGACTGCCGTCACGAGCGCGGTTACGGTACGTGTACTAGGTGCAGTCATTCAACCCTCAGATCCATGGGTGGGCACCACCATTCATGCCGATGTGACCATGGCAGACGGACTTCCGGCAGGCAGCCGGGCTGCCTATCAGTGGCAGGTGGAAACGGCCCCTGGAAGTGGAGTCTATCAGGATGCATCCGGTCAGGGAAGCAGTACGTCAGCCTACATGGTTGCCGCAGCAGATGGCGGTAAAAGGTTGCAGGTTGTCGTAACAGGCATCCATCCCGGAGTCGGTACGGTCATTAGCGCTGCGACGAATGCAGCTACGACGTCCCCGGCGGATGAGTTTATTTCAAATGCGAAGGCAGCAGGGCTTACCAGCATCACCAAGCTGTCCAGCACTGAAACGGTCGTTGCCGGCGACCATAGCTTGAGTGCTAGCCTGCGGGTGCCTGCAGGCATTACGATGAACGTCAACGGTAATCTGCGAGTGCTTGCCGGTACTACCCTTGCCATTGATGGAACGGTTCACGTTTACGGCAATTTGGGCGAGCTTAGAAATACAGGCACGGTTCTCGTCGAAAGCAGCGGTACAGTCGTCATCAATTCCAACGTCAGCAATAGCGGGACCTGGACCAACAACGGAACTGTCCAAATTCCTGAGGGTCAGGGTGGGACGCTACGATCCGAATATGGATCAACTCTGAATGGATCAGGCCGCATGGATGTGTCCGGCAGATTAGAGTTTGACTTTGCCAATGTTAATCTGACGGGCCCGGTGGAGTTTACCTCATCTGCGTTGCATGTCGTAAACGGCTTTTCTGTCATCAGCAAAGATCCTTCTTATCTGACGCTGTCTACAGGTGCAGGTGTGACCTTAACGTATGTGAACGGTGTAGCCGAGTATACGTTGAACGGCAATGCGACCGTAATGGTTAACTTTAGTATAAAGCCTGACCAGAAATACGTGATCGCAAGCACTTCAGCCCTTCGGATTGTGAGCGGCCGCACGCTGACCATTGATGCCGGCGCCCTTATGGTTAACCAGGGGACACTGACGAACGATGGCACCATCACGAATCATGGAACACTGAATTCAACCCAGGGTACGATCGTCAACAATGGCTCTATAAACGGCAATACACCAGAGACATAGGCTTAACCCCTACACAACCAGGATGTCCTCCTGCCGCTAACGCGGTCGGAGACATCCTGTTTTTGTGCGGGTTGCCTCGCTTTATCTGTGATATTGTGGAAGAAACGTTCAAATGGAGGAAAAGTAAACCGAACCTTTTTCCGGCATCCGGCCAATATAGGGTGAAGTTAAGTATATAGGGAGGGCCCCCCATGAAGGAAGTGAAGATCCAAGAGTTGTTAACGCGGATGCTGCAAGAGGAAGACTCTGCGTTCGAGGAGTTATACAGGGAAACCCGAGAGGATGTCTACCGGATGGTGGCATGCTTGATTCCGAACCGTCAGGATGCGGTGGAAGTTGCCAATGAGGTATATGTCCAATTATGGAGGTCTTATCGTGACTATGATCACACTCGGCCGTTTCGCTTCTGGCTCCACGGCATTGTGATTCGAGTGAGTAATCAACACCGGAGAAGCCTGTGGCGCAGCTTTCGCCGATATGATGTGCTGAAGCGGGCGTTGTCCACAGCCCCGGCACAGGACGAGCCCATAAGCCGTCTGGAGACGAAGGATGAGCTGTTGGAGCATGTTATGAAGCTGTCAAGTAAACTGCGCACCGTAGTAGTGCTGCGCTGCTATCACGATTACAGTCTGGAGGAGACGGCCTCGCTGCTGCAGGTTCCGGTCGGGACCGTCAAATCGCGTTACCACGCTGCAATTATGAAGCTGCGTAAAGAGTGGAATCACATTTCAGATGAAAAGGTGGAGAGTACACATGACTATCGAGCAACACATTCGTAAGTCCCTTGGGCATTATGCACACAGCATCGACGTTCCATCAGAGCTCGATGCAGCCGTTGCCAGGCATCTTAACAAAAGATATAGAGGCCGAAGAACCACACCCTTCCGGCGTGCGGTCCTTGTGGCGCTGATCAGTGTTTTTGCAGTGACGGCCACAGCCTTTGCGGCCAGCCCAGAGCTGGCTGATCGGATTTATGGTTCATTTGCAGAGCTGAAGAAGACGGTCGTGACGGTGACCATGCTGGAGTACCAGAAGCTGGGTATGAAGCTCGGCGGCGCGAAAAAAACACTGGGTGAGGATTACCCTGCCTTCGAGCAGCAGTTAAAGCAAGTGGTCGCTGCCAAGGTGGAGTATGCCAACAAGCATTATCAGATCGACTTTCTGGCTCTGCCGCCCGAGACCTATGCAGAATTAAAGATGCTGTATGCAGAAATACAGCCCTATTTTGACCAGCTGAATGGCCAGCCGATTGCTCAAGAGGTGCTTAGTGCTGAACAGTATGATCGCTACATGGAAGCACAGCTGCAGAGGGAATCCATCCTGGCTCAGTCGGGGGTCAATCCGAGCGATGGACCGGTGGAGCCCGGTGAGCTGCCGGTCGAGCTGCAGCCTGCGTATAAGGAGGCTCAGCAGACGATTTTCGAGCTGGAAGAGAGCATGAACAAGGGAAAATAAAAGCTATCATTCAGGAAAGAGGCACTCTCAACAGAGTGCCTCTTTTCACTTCGCATATGAATCTATTATGATAAAGATACTACATAGATCAATCTCCATTACCATCCAATGTATAGGAGGAAATGATGAACGATACGACAACAGCACAGCTGGAATATTTTCAAGAGGTCAAGCAGGAGCTCACTTACTACTGCTACAGAATGCTCGGATCCATGGAGGATGCCGACGATGCCGTGCAGGAGACGCATATTCGGGTGTGGCAGCACCGGAGCTCATTTCGAGGGGAAGCCTCCTTCAAGACCTGGGTTTACCGGATCGCCTCTAACCTGTGCCTGGATAAGCTCAGGCAGGCGAAGCGCCGGATTCGTCCCGTGGATCATTTCGATCCCGCTGCCGACATTGTAGAGCCCCGCGATACGCTGCCGCCTTCCCAGTGGGTATGGCCAGCCCCGGATTTCGCGGAGAATCCGGAGGATCGGATGATTCGAAAGGATACGCTGCAGATCTGCTTTATTGCGCTGCTGCAGGTCCTGCCTCCCCGTCAGCGGGCAGTATGGATCTTCAAGGACGTTTTTGAGTGGCCCACCAAGCACATTGCTGAGGCTCTGGACATGTCTCCCGCTGCGGTAAACAGCGCACTTCAGCGAGCAAGAGCGGCGCTGGATCAGGAGCAGCTCCGCTCGGATGAATATGCCAGGACCGGCATGGAGCCGGATCAAGAGCTGCTTAACAGATATGTAGACGCATTTGAGCAGTTTGATATGGATACCCTGGTGGCGTTATTCCATGAAGAAGGCCGCATGTCGATGCCGCCGTTCAATATGTGGATCAAGGGCAGAGAAGATCTGCGTCAATTTTTCTCCCTTACGCGGTGGCATTGTGAAGGGTCCCGGTTTATCCGGACCACGGCCAATGGTGGCGTTCCTGTATTGGCGCAGTATGTACCCGGCCGTACCCCAGACGTTCTCGTTCCCTGGGGCATTCATATGCTGGAGGTGCGGGATGGGCATATTGATCATGTTCAGAATTTTATTCATACGCCTTTATTTAGAGCATTTGGTCTTCCACTCGAAATACAGCGATGAATTTTCGCCACACTATACGTCTATAGGAGTGAGAGCTTTATAAACCAACAATTTGATGAAAGAGGTGTTGATCCATGAACAATCCATCTGCTCCTAAAGTAACGGTAGAAGCGACGGTTCAGGCTCCGATTGAGAAGGTATGGACGTATTGGACCGAGCCAGTCCACATTATGAAATGGAGCTATGCGACGGAAGAGTGGCATGTGCCGAAAGCGGAGAATGACCTGCGGGAAGGCGGAGCTTTCCTCAATCGGATGGAGGCGAAGGACGGCAGCATGGGCTTCGATTTTGATGGTGTATACGACACTGTGAAGCCTCATCAGGAGATCACCTACACGCTGGGAGACGGCAGAAAGGTTGAAATTCTCTTTGAGGATCAAGGTGGCGTGACGAAGGTCGTTCAGACCTTTGAAGCAGAAGCCACACACGCTGTGGAGATGCAGCAGCAGGGCTGGCAGGCGATCATGAACCATTTCAAGCAATATACGGAGCAGGCATGAAGATGAAGCTGGTTCCATACATCACATTAGAGGGCCGAGCGAAGGAAGCGATCCAGTTCTACAGAGAGGTATTTCACGCCGAGGTGCTCTCCATCATCACGTACGGTGAAATGCCGGGCATGTCTAATACATTTACAGAAGAATTAAAGGATCTGGTGGCGCATGCCAAATTAAAAATCGGTGATACGGAGCTTATGCTTTCTGATGCGCCAGCCGGATCACTGTCACTTGGAACGGGAAACCGGGTTACTATTTGTATTACGACGCACGCTGTCGAGCATGCTAGAGATATTTATGAAGCTCTGCGGCAAGGCGGGCAAGTCAATATGCCTTTCAGAGAAGAAGCTTTCAGTCCTGGGTTCGGTGATGTCACAGATCAATTCGGCGTAACTTTCCAGATTTATACGGAAATTGAAACCTTCTAAATAAGTTCTGGAGTCGGCCTGCTTAGGGCTCGACTCCTTTCTTTTTGCTTGAGTAAATCATGGTATAATCAATGAACGGAGCGCTCCAAGCCGGTATTGCTAAGCTATGAAAAACGTGGTCTACACAAAGAGGTGTGTTTATGAATGAACGAAGTTTTCAGGATTACCCATTAAGCGAGGATATTCTCCGCGCCTTGGATAACTTGGGATATCAAATGCCGACAGAGGTTCAAAGCAGTGTGATTCCCTCTGCGCTTAAGCAGAAGGATATGACCGTGAAATCCCGCACAGGAAGTGGGAAAACGGCAGCTTACGGGATACCAATCTGCCAAATGGTAGAGTGGGATCAGAATCGGCCGCAGGCCTTGATTTTGACGCCGACGCGAGAGCTTGCCGATCAGGTTAAGCAGGATATGATGAATATCGGGAAATACAAACGAATCAAAGCAATTGCGATTTACGGCAAGCAGCCATTTGCTAGACAGAAGACGCAACTGACATACAGAAATCATGTGGTTGTGGGCACGCCAGGACGGATTATGGACCATATCGAGAAGCAAACGATCGATCTGGAGCAAGTGAGATTTCTCGTGATTGACGAAGCCGATGAGATGCTAAACATGGGATTTATTGAGCAGGTGGAGAAAATCATCCGCGAGCTGCCCAAGAATCGGTTGACTATGCTGTTCTCCGCCACACTGCCAAAGGATGTCGAGAATTTATGCCACCGATATATGAACCATCCGTTGGATATTGAGGTGAAGGCAGGCTCCGAAGCGACAAATCAGATTGAGCATTCGTTATATATGGTAAAGGATGAGGACAAGCTTCAGTTACTCCAGGCAATCACCGTGATCGAGAATCCGGATCGTTGTATCATTTTTTGCCGAACGCAGACTAGAGTCGAGGTCGTTTATAAAGAGTTGGAAAAACAGGGATATCCCTGTAACAGAATCCATGGAGGCATGGAGCAGGACGAACGCACTCAAGTGATGAACAAGTTTAAGCTAGGACACTTCCGCTATCTGATTGCTACGGATGTAGCCGCAAGAGGGATTGATATCGAGAACATCAGTCACGTCATGAACTATGATCTTCCATTGGAGAACGAGAGCTACGTACACCGCACGGGTCGAACGGGAAGAGCCGGGCAATCCGGGAAAGCGATCTCCTTTGCCAAGCCGAATGAAGAGAAATTCATTCTGAATATTGAAGCCTATATCGGGTTTGACATCCCTAGGAAATCAAATCCATCCGCAGAAGCAGTGACACGGGGAAAGGCGGCTTTTGAAGCGAAGTCAGGGAAGCAGCCATCGATTACAAAAGGCCGCGGCTCTCGCCTGGGGCAGGATGTAATGAAATTGTATTTTAATGGCGGAAAGAAAAAGAAGATCAGAGCTGTGGACTTTGTAGGTACTATAGCCAAAATCGAAGGTGTGTCGGCAGCGGACATTGGGATTATTACCATAGAAGATCATGCTTCCTATGTGGATATTCTTAATGGCAAAGGCCGAATAGTGCTTCATATGATGAAGGATACGACCGTTAAAGGGAAGCTTCTCAAGGTGCAGGAAGCGAACAGAAGCTAACATTTAAATTAGGCAGCAAGAGAAGGTCCCGGGAGCGATGATAACTCTCCGGGACCTTTATAGTTTCTCTATCCAAACTACAGTACAGGTAATGTCATAAAAAAAAGAGGTTGCTATTATTTTGGATCCTGCTATACTTTAAAAATAAATTGTAATTGATAATAATTATCATTATCACTGATAACCGGGATATCGCGATGAGTTTCGAAAGTATACATACAAAGGAGAGGGAAAGAGAAATGAAAAAGTTTAAATTTAGTATTGTAATGCTGGTGTTCGTACTGGTGCTGGCGGCATGCTCCACCGGGAACGATACGACAGGCAGTACAGAAAGCAACAGCGCCAGTGAGAATACAAGCACCACCACGACCCCCGAAACGACGCCAGCCGCCACAGAGCCGGCTCAGCCAACGACCGTTGAAATTACCGATGCTCATGGCAAGGTTACCGTGCCTGTAAATCCCGAGAACGTTGTCGCGCTGGACAACCGGACGTTTGAAACGCTCGCGAACTGGGAGATCGAGCTGGCTGCGGTTCCTAAAGGCGTTATGCCTGCGGACTCCCCCTATGTAGCAGATGAGGGTGTTCAGGACATTGGCAATCACAGTGAGCCTAACCTGGAGATTCTGGCGGCTGCCAATCCGGAGCTAGTCATTGTAGGGCAGCGGTTTGGTGATTACTATGAAGATATCAAGAAGCTGGTGCCGAATGCAGTCGTCATCGATCTGAACTTCGACGTCTCTGCCGAATCCGGCGCCCCGGGTGACAACCTGGTCAACGGACTGAAGGATGCGACGCTGAAGCTGGGACAGATTTTTGACAAAAATACAGAGGCAGAGCAGCTGAATGCAGAATTCGATCAAGCTATTGCAGATGCAAAAGCAGCCTACCAGGATACCGAAACGGTAATGAGCGTCATTGTTTCCGGCGGCAACATCGGCTTCTCGGCTCCGGTCTCTGGACGCGTCTGGGGCCCGATGTACGAAATCTTCGGATGGACATCGTCCCTGGACATCGACAACACCTCGTCGGATCACCAAGGGGATGAAATTTCTGTAGAAGCGATCGCGCAGAGCAATCCGGATTGGATTTTTGTCCTGGACCGTGATGCTGCTATTCATTCAACCGATCCGAAGGTTCCGGCTCAGGATGTTATTGATAACGCCCCGGCTCTTCAAAATACAACCGCGGTCACCGAAGGAAATATCGTCTATGCACCGAATGATACGTACACGAATGAGTCCATTCAAACGTACATCGAGCTGTTTAACAATCTTGCTAATAAGCTAGCCGAGTAGTATAAAGGAGCACGCTATCGTGTCTAACCATATCGTCATGGGGGCTGAGAGAACATCTCAGCCCCATCTTTCTAACCATAATAAAATATGGAGCACGCCTTTTGTCCTGGCGGTCATTACGGTCCTCATCCTGGGCGTAATCTCTCTATTTACGGGCGTCTACGATATTTGGGGTCAGGAGGACGGCTGGGAAATGTTCTGGATTACCCGGGTTCCGCGGACGATTGCGCTCATGCTGACCGGTGCCGCCATGGCGATGTCCGGGCTGGTTATGCAGCTGGTGACTCAGAATCGCCTGGTAGAGCCCACAACAACCGGAACGATCGAATGGGCGGGTCTGGGCCTTCTGGTCGTATATGTGCTGATTCCTGCGCCAACCTTGGTTGAGCGGATGACCGGTGCCATTTTGTTCTCCTTCGTCGGCACGATGGTTTTCTTTCTATTCTTGAGGCGGGTGCGGCTGCGTTCGTCCTTGATTGTGCCTATTATCGGGCTTATGCTGGGTGCCGTCATCTCGGCGGTCTCTACGTTTATGGGTCTGTTTTTTCAAATGCTGCAGGTCATTGAAGGATGGTTCGTCGGCTCTTTTGCAGCGGTACAGGCGGGAAGATATGAGTATCTATGGATTATTGTCATCATTACGATCCTGATCTTTATCTTTGCTAACCGGCTGACGCTGGCAGGCTTGGGAGAGGATGTGGCGACGAGTCTCGGGCTGAATTATAACCGGCTTATTATACTAGCGAATGCGCTGATTGCGGCGGCGGTGGGCATTGTGGCTGCGGTGATCGGTAATCTGCCCTTCCTGGGATTAATTGTGCCGAACATCGTCTCAATGTTCCGGGGGGATGATCTCAGAAACAATCTGCCGTGGGTATGTGTGCTGGGCATGGGCACCATTATGCTGTGTGACATTATTTCGCGCACGATTATCATGCCGTTCGAGGTACCGGTGTCCTTAATTCTGGGAACATTAGGCGCGGTTGTATTTATTGCGATTTTACTGCGGCGCCGCAAACCGAGGAGGAGGCTACGATGAACACCTATGTAAATACTTCGGCCTCTCGCAGCGTCAAGGCTGCCCGATCCGTGAGCGCCTTTCGCTCCCGCAAGGAACAAAAGCGCTACTGGCTGCTGCTTACCAGCCTGATGATGCTAGGTCTGCTGTCCACTTACGGACTTCTCGTATATAACAATCCGGTGCCGGTAGACTCGCCATCGTTCATTCCGGTCGTCGAGAGAAGAATTGTCGCTGTCGTGGCGATGCTGATCGCGGCCGTATGCCAAGGGCTATCGACAGTAGCTTTTCAGTCCATTACGAACAATCGGATGATTACGCCTTCGCTGCTTGGCTTCGAAACCCTGTACTCTACGATTCAGACGAGCACGATCTTCTTATTTGGCGCGGGAACCCTGGTCAGCTTTACCGGTACCGGTCCGTTTCTGCTTCAGGTGGGCATCATGGTCTTGATGAGCTTGATCCTGTACGGGTGGCTGCTCTCCGGTAAATACGGCAACCTGCAGCTTATGCTTCTGGTCGGGATTATCATCGGGGTGGGTCTCAGATCTGTCTCCACGTTCATGAGAAGAGTGCTGACGCCATCGGAATTCGATGTGCTTCAGGCAAGGCTGTTCGGCTCGGTCAACCATGCGGATGCTGCATATTTCTCTATCGTCATTCCAATGGTTCTTCTCATTGCCGTGCTGCTGTTTGTCAGTGCAAAAAAGCTGAATGTGTTATCGCTCGGGAAGGATGCCGCCGTTTCTGTGGGCGTCAAATATCAGCCGAGCATCATCTATATTCTGATCCTGGTCGCTATTCTGATGTCCATCTCTACGGCGCTGATCGGCCCCTTGACCTTTTACGGCTTTCTGGTGGCCATGCTAAGCTATCAAGCGGCGCCGACGTATGATCACCGATACATTTTTCCGATGGCGCTGGCGGTAGGCTTCTTCGTCCTGACAACCGCATATTTCTTGATGTATCATGTGTTTAATTCGCAGGCTGCCGTCTCGGTCATTATCGAGCTGTTCGGCGGCATACTATTCTTAATCGTACTTTTAAGGAAGAGGGCGCTATGATCCAAATCAATCAGGTTAAAAAATCATACACCGATCAGGTCCATATTGGTCCTTTGAACCTTGAGATTCCCAAGGCGGGCCTCACCTCTTTAATCGGTCCTAACGGTGCCGGAAAGTCAACCACGCTGCTGATGATCGGCCGGCTTCTGAATATGGATGAAGGCCAGATCCAGGTGGCGAATATGGATGTGTCCACATCCAAATCCAAGGACCTGGCGAAGATCATTACAATTTTGCGGCAGGAAAATCATTTTGTGACGCGGCTTACCGTGAGGCAGCTTGCCGGCTTCGGACGCTTCCCGTACTCCAACGGGCGGCTGACGAAGGAGGATGAGCGGATCATCTCCAAATATATTGATTTTCTGGACCTGACCGAGCTGGAGGACCGCTATCTGGATGAGCTCTCAGGCGGTCAACGGCAGCGGGCCTATGTCGCCATGGTGCTGTGTCAGGAAACGGAATACGTGCTGCTGGACGAGCCGCTGAACAATCTGGATATTGCCCGGTCCGTGCAGATGATGGAGTATTTAAGGCATGTAGCGGATGAATTCGGCCGAACCATACTGACCGTAATGCACGATATTAATTTTGCGGCTAAATACTCCGATAGCATCTGTGCGATGAAGCATGGGCAGATTGCGGCGTTTGGTACGGTAGCGGAGATCATGAAGCCGGAGCTGCTGACGGATATTTTTGAGACGAGGATTGAGATTATTCAAGGTCCGTACGGGCCGATCGCGGTGTACTGAATGTACAGCGAGGCTCTCCACAGCCATCCCTTGAGAGGGGTGGCCTGACCCCGGAGAGGTGAGCCTCTGAAGCTTCAGAAGCGTTAAGTCCACGCCCATAAAAATCCATCGCGATCCCAGGCGATGCGGCCGCCATGAAGCTTGCGAAAAGCCTTTTTGACCTCCTTGGACAGTGAGGCATTGCCGTTCTCATTGACAAAGACAAAGCTTTCCCCGAAATGCGCCTTCACATAGGCAATGGCATCGCTTTGATGCAGCTGCCCCATAGATCTGATCTCCTGCACCATCCATGCTGCGACCTCTTGAGCGGTTGCTTCCATGCTGCTGCTCCTCTCTGGTGACTAGTATTCTCCTTTAATAACAAAAAAAGATCCCCGGATCGTTCCAGCCAGCTTGGACTTTTGCCTCGCAAACTTGAATCGTCCTTCCAGCTCTGCCGGGATCTCCATCCCTTCGGACAGCTTAAAGCCGACAGCCCGCTTTGGCTTAGGGCCATCCAGCGTATATAACACATTAACCCCCAAACCATCTTCATAAAAGACAAAGGCCCAGTCGATATTCTCAACCTGAAACCGTGACGTTTGAAGCGGCGTCGCCGCAAATTCCAGCTGACGTTCTTCCTTTAGAATTCGCTGGACATATTCCAGTGTATCCGGGCTCTCTGTGGCCGGCAACACGGTAAATTCGTGCTTGTATTTGTTCATGAAATAGCGGGCTTCATTCGCACGCAGCCCCGCAAGCGACTCGGCTACAGGTGACGATTCCAGGCCTGCTGTTGAAACACTAGTGAAATCGACGATATAGGACATCTTGCTCCCCCTTGTTAACAGTGGTTATGGTGCGTGGTGAACTTTTGCCTATCCTATTTTGCCCCGAATAAGAGTCGGATAAGCTTGAATCGTTTAATGACGAGCTTATACAGCAAGGCGATGGCGATTAGAGTTAGTATGCTGATGAGCGCAAACTTTATCCCCATGGGCATGGACATCTCGTGCAGGTAGTAACCCAAGATGACAATAAGCGTCTGATGAAGGATATAGATTGTAAACGCCTTGTTATTCAAGGAGGTTATCCATTTATGTTCTTTGTTGATGTACATTTTGGCATATCCAATGAAAGCGAAGATCCATGAAAAAGCGGTTACAGACTGTACCAGGAGCAGGGGAGCCTGTGGCATAGTAAAGCCGTTGGTCAGATGCAGCCCATAATAAAGCAGCACCGCACTCATGCTGATTATGCTCAGGATCAGCAATCGAGTCCGTTCTTTTACGATCATGCGCTCGAGCTCGGGCTCTTTCACAAGCCATGCACCATAAAGAAAAAACGTGAAGTAGTACAGCGGATTGAACTCCGTACCGGCTAAAGCGAGGTCTGTCGCATAGATAGGTATAATCAGCAGATACAGAAGTCCGGATGGAGCAAAAGCAGACAGCAAATTCTTTTGCCGTTGGAGCCAGCGGAAGACCCCGGTTCCGAGAAGCGAAAACAAGACTAGAAATAAAATAAACCACATGTGGGCGGGAGTAAATGTGCCTGTAAATCCATCAATGTGTGAAAGGTCAATGGTGAAAAAGGAAGGATAATACTCCCAATAGCTGGTGCCCGGGGCAAGTATGCCCTGACTTAAAGCGGCGTAGTAGCCTTGAGGCGGCACAATGACCAGCACTGCAAATATAAATGGGATTAGCAGTCGTTTCAGTCGATCTCGCAGAAAAGCGCGGTTGCTGCGGGAACGAAGAAGGAAGTAGGTCCCCACGCCAGAGACTAGAAATAGGATCGGCATACGCCACTGTGACAGCAGGACTGCAAATAACTGGAGCAGCATGCTTTCGTCGCCTTTGATGTAAAAGGGGTAGTAGTCATAGATTCTTGCTGTATGGAATGGAATCAGCAGTATAATTGCTATGACCCTAATGAAATCAATGTAATATTTCCTCAACTCTTGCAGCCTCCCTGGCGTCCTCTTGGATTGCGAGGCACAGCCTCATTATATATGAAGTGCTGTAAATAGGAATACATAATCTTTCGAAGCTCGTGCAGGATCTATGGACCTAAAGGAAGTAGATAGTAGAAAAAGCGCGTCAATGACAGGTTAATCGTACAATCAAAGTATTTTCGGGTCTAAAGTCGCAGATTTTCTTCATATTTTCGACATTTCTCTTCCATTATTCGACAATGATTGATATGATCATGGTAACTTATGCTCAATCAACCCGAAGGAGAGAAGATTCGAAATGATGCTAAAGACACAAGCACAAAAGATGAAAGCGTTATTATCCCTGTTGCTCAGTGCCATGCTGGTGCTGACCTCACTGACCCCGTTCAGCAGTACAGCACACGCAGATCGGGTGGTTTACCAGCCTCATGAGAATGTAACACCGGGGTATACTGGGCCGTTGACTTGGACGAATTATAGTGTTCCGTTTAGCCTTGAGGTTCCACAGAATGAGATGACGTATCCCTTCTTTATAGATATCGATTCTCAAGATAACGTATACACTACGAAACTATCAGCCAGTATGACAGATTCGGCAGGAAGACCGAAAGGGAAAATCGAGAAAATTTCTAAGGACACCCTGCAAGTAGAGGATATTTCTTTTGACCAGACGTTTAATAATCCAGTCGGTATTGCTGTAGATGCTGCTGGCAACATTTATGTGTCCGATAACAGCAATTTTAATTTAGCGTTAAACCACAATGACAATATTCCTAATGTAGCAAAAATTTATAAGTTGCCTGTTGGCACTGAGGAATGGGAAGACATTACTCACGGGGTTAACATGCAATATGCGATGGGGATTGCGGTAGATGCTGAAGGAAATGTGTACGCTGTTGACAGCCAGTACATAGTCGAAGATGATGAGGTGCCTGTTAACCATATTTGGAAGCTTGAGCCTAACTCCGATACATGGACTACACTTCCAGGATCAGATGCTGTATTAAATAACCCACTTGATATTGCAGTAGATGGAGCAGGAAATGTATTCGTCAGTGATATGCCTGCTAGCGGTTTCATGTCCCAAACGTCTATTTACAAACTGCCGGCCGGACAGGAGACCTGGCTGAATGTTACACCTGTATCTAATGGAATGAATGATATGTTTATTACCATGGGTATTCATGTTGATCCTTTTGACAACCTTGTTGTAGTAGACTTCATGAAATCAAGAGTATTAAAACTCCCTTATGAAATGAGTGCTGATCATTGGGAAGAGCTCCCATATGTCACGCGTGAGCAGTCTATGATCATGGATGTGGCTGTAGATCATTCTGGCTATACCTACGGTGTAAATTTGACAGGCTTTAATATTGTGCGTCTAATGGCAGCCATCGTTTATGACAGTAATGGAAGCACAACAGGTATGCCAGTAGTAGATTCCACGGCGTATTTCCCGGGTGAAACAGCCCTTGTGCTCGGAAATACGACGAATATGACAAAAACAGGACACTATTTCTCGGGATGGAACACGATGCCGGACGGTACAGGAACCTCATACTTGCCGGACGATAGCATCACCATGACAGAGAGTGTCACGCTATACGCGGTCTGGTCGCAGCAGCCGACGGTACCGACTCCGACTCCGGTTAACTTGGCCAGCTTGAAGCTGGATGCAGGCAGCTATAGCCTGCCGATCGGTGCTACTCACCAAACGGTGGTCACAGCCGTGTATTCTGATCAAAGCGAGCTGCAGCTCTCTAGTGGAGTAGAATTTTCATCCAGCAATACCAATGTGGCTGAGGTCAACGAATCAGGCCAGGTGCTTGCGCTTGCAAGCGGAACGACGGTGATTACTGCGGTGTATGGTGGGCAGCAAGCGCAAGCAGTCGTAACGGTTCCGGTAATTGCTCCTGTACCTGACCCTGACCCTGTTGTACCTACACCTGCTCCTGCACCTGCTCCTGTGAATGATACTCCAGGCAGCACGAATAACACCACTCCAGTAAACCCGGTCAATTCCGGCGTGAAGATTATTGTGGATGGTGTCGAGCAGGAACAGCTGGCGACAGCAAAGAAGGACATTATTAACGGGCAATCCGTAACAAAGATCTTAGTAGATACACAAAAAGTAATGGACAAGCTGGCCCGTGAGAACAATAAGCAGCTGATCATTCCAGTTAGCGGCGACAGCCCGTCTGTGGTTGGACAATTAAGTGGAAACCTGATCCAAGCGATGGAAGACAAAGGTACAGAAATTCAAATGGTCACGGATCGTGGGAGCTATGCATTGCCGGCATCCCAGATTCAAATTAGTAAAATAGCAGAGCAAATGGGTAGAAGCATCAAGCTTGAGGATATTCAGGTACAGATTGAAATTAAGGAAGCTTCCAAGGAGAACACCGCTCAAGTTGAGGCAGCAGCACAGGCGGGGGGATTTGCATCCATCGTTCAGCCCATAGATTTTAAAGTATCTGCTTCCTCCGGCTCGGACGTAGTTGAAATCAACCAATTTGAAAGCTATGTTACACGGTCGATCGCACTCCCGGATGATGTCCGTCAGGACAACATCACGACAGGTGTAGTGCTGACGTCTGACGGCAGCCTGCACCATGTGCCGACAATGGTGATAGAACAAAACGGCAAACGCTATGCGGTCATCAACAGCTTGAGTAACAGCACGTATTCTGTCATTTATAATCCGGATGAAATGCCGGATACTGCAGGCCATTGGGCGAATGCAGCTGTTAATGATATGGCTTCTCGCTTAATTGTTACAGGTGTATCAGAGACGGAATTCCGTCCCAACGCCTCTGTGACACGAGCGGAGTTTGTAGCGATGGTTCTGCGCGGCCTGGGCATTCAAGGTGCTGCCTATACGAATGCATTTACGGACATTACAGCGGATGCATGGTATGCACAAACCGTACAGGCGGGCATGAACTATGGCCTGATTAGCGGGTATGCTGACGGCTCCTTCCAGCCTCAGGCACTAATCAGCCGTCAGGAAGCTACCGTTGTGCTGTCCCGGGCAGCGGCCATTGCGGAGCTGGGCACCGCGATGGATGAGGACAAGGCAGAGCTCCTGCTGTCCACCTTCACGGATGGCAATGAAACTGCAGGCTGGGCGCGGATGAAGCTTGCAGAAGCCATTGACCTGGGACTGATTCAAGGCCGCGGCAGCAGGCTGGATGTCAGTGCCAGCCTGACCCGTGCTGAAGCAGCCGTGCTGGTACGCCGCATGCTGCAAGCAGCAGATTTGATTAACTCCTAGTATTTAGCATGATAAGAAGACCTCTCCTTTCTAGGATGAGGTCTTCTTTTTTTCGGTATAGCTTAACCTGAAATAGAAAAACCCCCGGGTCATGTGACCCCGGGGGAAGCTGGATTATGGCTTTGTAAGCTGGGCGTTGTGGTGGCCGAATTCAATTTCGTTACTGTTTAGATCGAGCACGCCATGTATGCTAAGGTTAATTACGGTATCGCTGGCAAGGTCAGCGTACCATTGTCCAAGGTCAAGGTCGACGGTATTGCTTCCGTGTGCGCCTACGTTGACAGTCTCGGGGTTCATAGGGATCTCATGTATATCGTGCGCATCCATGAACTCGTAGTTCACTGTGTTCCCAGCGGATTGAGTATTCACATCCCGATTGAAGGTCACGCGGAGGATATTGTCTTGAACGTGCTCCAAGCCAACAACCTTAAATGGTTCAGCCGGTGCATTTGGATCCTCCATGACATCCAGGGTATAGACTAACGTCAACATTTCACTATCCTGAAATTGAGATTTGACAGCAATCGCTTTAATGGTGACGTCCTCGGTGATCGAGATCGGGGCATCGTACAGCATGCTTTGATTTGTAGGTGTGCTTCCATCCATAGTGTAGTAAATTGAAGCACCCTCCGTTGCGGATGTCAGGGTTATGAGTGTCTCTTCTGTCACAGTTCCCTCTGGAATATCAGCCGTTGGCATCGCCACCTGCTCTAGCGCATCACTGGATACGGTGTAAGCTACACTCATAATATCGCTGTCTAGAAGTCCAGGCATGACAGCGATCGCCTGTACAGTCATATTGGCTAATACTGTGAGCTCTCCTCTGTATTGAGGACTGAGCCTCGTAGGCGTGCTTCCATTGGTTGTGTAATGGATCGTGGCTCCCGGCGTCGCGGTCTCTAGCTTAACCGTTGTGGAGGGAATAACTGGACCTCCCGCGATACTTGCCGTTGGCATCGCCACCTGCTCTAGCACCGGCGGTACAGGAGGAGTTACAGGCTCGGTAGGCACTGGAGGCTCAACAGGCACCGGGGGCTCCGCAGGCACTGTAGGATTAGTAGGCACTGGAGGCACTGGTGGCACCGTTACCGGAGGCTCTACAACCGGAGGAGATACAATGACCGGAGGCTGCACGGGTACAGGCTGCTCGGTTTTTTCCTCCTGCTGTTTCTTCTCTTCCTCAAGGCGCTGCTTCTCTTCTACCTGCTGTACGTAGACTTTTTTAGCTTCGTAGGAGGAAGTGACCAGCAGCTCTCGGACAGCAGGAACTGTGCCGCCAAAATTGCCATCTGCGCCGTTAACCATCAATTTCTTCTCCAAAGCGAGCGCTACATAACTCTTCGCCCAATCGGAGACCGTTTCATCCTTCACGGGAGGCGTAGACAACGCTTCTTCTTTCATGTCCAAGCCCCTCACAAAAAAGGTGGCCAGCTGTTCTTTCGTGACTTCCCCGGCAGGATTGAAGCGGTCCGAGGATACTCCGTCTGTAATCCCGGCTGCTTTGATAGCTTCAATATAAGGCAGTGCATAACCGTTAGCCGGGTCATCCGCCTTTACATCCGAAAAGGAAGATATATTCACATTTTTATCGACTTCGAGTCCAAAAATCAAGGCAGCCACTTTTGCGAATTGAGCGCGGTTCATTTCTTCCTTCAAACCGAAAGTGCTCTCGCTAACTCCTTCAAACACACCTGCACTGATCATGGCATCGAACTTGGCTTTGGTGGCAGCATCCAGATCCTTCAGGTCCGTAAAATCTGCGGAGGATTTGGCGGCAACGGAGCCGAGAGGACCCAGGGTGAGACACAGCAGCGAGAGAAGCAGAAAACTTAACCATTTCTTCATTCCAAGCAACACTCCTTTAATGTTCAAGTGATAAGCTACTCATTGTATCGGCTATAACTGGGCCAAAATGTAGGGGGTTTAATGGATATTTGCGGGGAGGAGGAGCATGGTTCACTGCTGTTTCACGAATATTTGCAAATCGGAGTGTCCATGGCTGAAAGGTGGGTCGGCAGCCGCTGTGCTTTAGTTTCATGAGAAGCTTTCTTTATGATAGTATAGACATAGGCAAGCGTCGATTTTATCAGGAAAGGAACAAAAGGCATGATTTATATATGGATCGTTCTTGCAGCAGTTATTTTGGGAGCGGTGTTGTTTATGAGCCTGCATCCTGTGTTTGGGGGCAGTCCAACTCGGGGACAGGTGGCCCGGTACAGCGAGATGAAGAACTATACCGGTAACCGGTTCAGAAATCTGGAGACGACCCGCATGAGCATGAATGTCTCGGATTTATTGTCCATGACGAGGGATTCAATGATCGGGAGGAAGGAGCGTACGCCCAAGGCTGCCCTGCCCATGGTTAAGACGGATTGGAGCCGTATAGATCGTGCAGAGGATCATGTGACATGGTTTGGGCACTCCGCTTTTTTACTTCAGATGGATTCCAAGCATATTCTCGTTGACCCCATGCTCGGTATGATGGCTTCGCCGGTCTCCTTCGCAGGAAGTAAGCGGTACAGTCAGGATGTGCTGCAGATGATACACGAGCTTCCGCCGATTGATGCGGTTCTGATTACGCATGACCATTACGATCATCTGGACTATCCGTCGATCTCCAAGCTGCGGCATAAGGTCCGTCATTTCTTCGTGCCTTGTGGTGTCAGCGCACACCTAATCCGCTGGGGGGTTCCGGAGGATGCCATTACGGAATTGAACTGGTGGGAGGAGCGGGAGTTTGAGGGCCTGCGCCTTGTGCTGACACCGTCGAAGCATTTCTCGGGCAGGGGATTGCTGAATAAGGACACGACTCTTTGGGGAGGCTGGGTCATCCTGGGACAACGGACGCGCGTATTCACGAGCGGGGATGGCGGATACGGGGCTCACTTTAAAAAGATCGGGGAGACATACGGCCCCTTTGACCTGGCGCTGATCGAAGGCGGTCAATATGATCATCGCTGGTCTTGGGTTCACATGACTCCCGAGGAGGCCGTGCAGGCAGCAAGGGATGTGCAGGGCGCGCAAATGATGCTAATCCACTGGGGGGCATTTACCCTGGCTTATCACGGCTGGACCGAGCCGATCGAGCGTGCGCTGCCAGCTGCGGAGCAGCTGAACATGAAGCTGGTTACTCCCCGGCTGGGCGAGACCATTCCTCTCATTCAGCAGGATAGAGACGAGACGTCCGGGTGGTGGAGAGACGTTGTAGGGAAGCCATAAACATACGATCCGATCGGATACAGCAGCACTAGCAGGAAGCTCCATTCAGAGATGAATGGGGCTTTTTGATGCGCTTTTTACAGAAACCGGCCTCATATTTAACATCGCTATGACCTGAGCCTAGCTTTTTTTCACTATGATAGATGAAGTGAACGCTCACATGGAATCTTTGAAATCGTCATGATCCTTGCAGTTGTGGGCAGACCAGATCAAGCAAAGGGGAAGGTGTGCAAAATGATAAATTCAAGGCTGCCCAGAAAAAGAATACTCGGCTTCATCGCCGGGCTACTTGTGTTTGTCCAGCTTGTAGTCAGCTTTGGGGGCGTGCATGCAGCAGAGGAGAGTGCTGTCGGTCCCGATACGATTTTGATTCACCAGGTGTACGGAGGTGGCGGCAAGAGCGATACACCGATCAGCCATAGCTTTATTGAGCTGTACAATCCGACGGAAGCGCCGATCAGCCTGGAGGGCTGGAAGATAGAATATTCATCTCTACGCAGCGCGGGGAACCCCGGCACCACGGCTGGGGAATGGGTGGCGCTGGAGCTTAGCGGCATCATTCCATCACATGCTTCTTATCTAATTCGGGGAGCGGCTGAAACGACCAGTGTCAGCCTGCTTCAGATGGATTCCTTTGATCTGGATTGGACAGGCCGTTATATCGACAATGACCAATATAATGTGCGTCTTGTGAACGGCAGCGGTGGCGTCGTGGATCAAGTGACTGTGAAGGAAGCGGGTAAGGACGGGGTCGAAGGCCAGGTAATCCCGTCTATCTCCAAGCAAAAATCAATCCGGCGCGTTAATTTTAACGATACAAATCAGAACAACACCGATTTCGAGGTTCTGGAATACAAAAGCCAGACGCCGGAATTCATAGCGTTACACCGTCCTCGCAGCCTGGCTGACGGAGCTTGGGGGCTGACGGCGCCGACCGAGCCAACTCCGAATCCGGTACCCAACCCGGCGCCAACTCCGCAAATCCCTGCAGTGCCAGCCGTGGGCGGAGAGCCGGCGGTCCCTGGTGGCCTATCTTACTGGGGCAGCTTCTTCACGGGCAGCCAGAATGAGGACGGCGGCGCGGCCGAAATCGTCAAGTACAACCCGGATAACGGAAATATGTATCTAGTCAACGGTAATGCTCAGACGATCGACATCATCAGCCTCGGAGATTGGAGTGCTGGCAGCGCGTCCTTTTCACTGAAGAAGCAGGTGAGCCTGAGCAGCATGATTCCCGGCTTCACCTTCGGAGATGTGACGAGCGTTGATATCCACACCGGGCACCAGCTCATTGCAGTCGCTGTTCAGGAACAGGATTACGCCAAGAATGGTGCTGTGCTGCTGCTAAATTATGATGGAGATTACGTGACCCATCTGGAGGTAGGCGTACAGCCGGATATGATTACCTTTACGCCGGACGGGCAGTATGTTCTGACTGCCGACGAAGGGGAGCCGCGCAGCGGCTACGGACCGGGAGCCGTAGATCCTAAGGGCTCGGTGTCCATCGTCGACCTGCGTGACGGCATCAACAGCGCCAAGGCGGTTCAAGTTACCTTTGAAGCTTGGGATGCAGCCCGAGCTGAGCTGGTAAATCATCAGGTTATTTTGAAAAAGAACACCCTGCCTTCTGTCGATCTGGAGCCGGAGTACATTGCGGTCGCAGATCACAGCAAAACGGCCTATGTGACCCTTCAGGAAGCCAATGCCGTCGCGGTGCTGGATATCGGGAGCATGAAGTTTACGAGCATCAAGGGACTCGGATTCAAGGATCACAGTCTTCCTGGCAACGAGCTGGACATCCACCGGAACGGCCAGATTGAAATCCATAATTACAGCGTATTCGGTGCGTACATGCCGGATGGAGCCGCTACGGCAAACATTGGCGGCGTGACCTACCTGCTGACCCCGAATGAAGGAGATGCGAGAGAGTGGGCAGAGTATGCGAACATCGGCAGCACTTCGGTAAGCGGCGGTTCCATAGATACACTGAAGAATGAAGAACATGACGGATTAGAGAATGACAAAACGTACATTCTGGGCGGTCGCTCCTTCTCCATCTGGAATGCAGAGACGCTGGAGTTGGTGTATGACAGCGGGAGTGATTTTGAAAAAATCACAGCGGAGCGCTATCCGCATCAGTTCAACGTATCCAATGACAATCTGACGCTGGATCACCGCAGCTCCAAAAAAGGGCCGGAGCCCGAGGATATTAAGGTGCTGGAGGTAGAAGGTAAGGTGTATGCCTTTATCGGGCTGGAGCGGATCGGTGGAATTATGGTCTATGATATTACGAATCCGGCTGAGGCTAAATTTTTCGATTACATGAACACCCGTGACTATAGCGCCAAGATTAAAGGAGATGTCGCGCCGGAAGGCCTGGCGGTCATTAAAGCGGCCGACAGCCCGACCGGATATCCGCTGCTGCTGGCTGCTCATGAGGTCAGCGGAACGGTCGCCGTGTATCTGCTTCATCAGGGCCATGTGGAGCCGGACAACGATGTGCGTCCGCTGAAGCTGGACGTGCAGAAGTCCACCGCATCCGGCATGTCGGTCTATCAGTATTCGGTATCACAGACTCCGGGCGCGCCTGTCTACAGCTCAGGCTATGATCTTGTTGTTCAGGTGTATGAGGGTGCAGACTACACAACGCCGGGCCTGACGCTGATCAAGCACGTCCAGAACGGAACAGACATGGTTTCTGAAGAAATTCGTATCGGCCAGAACAAGAAGGTCAAGATTATGGTGGTATCCGCCGTGGACGGCGAAAACATTCAGGTGCTTGCCGATGCTTACGGGGTGCAATAAAGATGAGAAATCTACAACGAAGAGGAACAGGCATGCGCAATTGGGTCGCTGCCTTGGTGATGGTTACATTCGGCGCAGCTTGCCTGCCGCCTGCCGCCCACAGTTCAGCACTTCTGCCTGAGGCAGGCGCGGTTTCGGCCCCTTTACAGGCCGTGAGCCAGGCATCCACGCTGACGCTGGAGGCTCCGGCACAAGCTGCAGCGGGTAAGGAGCTTGTCTTTACCGGAGGGTCCCATTCCTCCGATGTTATTCTCACTGTGCGGAATACGGCAGGTGAAATACTCTATTTCGATACCGTAAAGACGTCATCGAACCAGTATCGCAGCGCGATCACCGTCCCGGCGGCTTGGGCTTCGGGTTCATACGAGGTGTCTGCTGCCTCTGGCGGCAGCCGGGTGACCCGGCCGTTAACGATCCTGGCTTCCAGCCCGCAAAATCCCAACAACCCAGATACAGGCTCACCGGGCGGGTCCACGGGCAGTCCGGTCCAACCGGGATCGCCGTCCCCTTCGCCGATCCTGCCGGGACAGACCGGAGTTAGCCCGGATGGAGCGAAGGTGTTCCTTCAAGTGCCTGGAAGCCAGGTGAGCGGAGTCACGAAGGCCGTCGTCTCTGGAGATCAGATGAAGTCGCTGATTGAGCTGTGGAAGCAGGATGCCGGAAGTCCTTCCAAGAAGAGAATGCTGGAGCTTCAGCTGTCTGCAGGAGCGGCATCAGCTAACCGGGTCTCCCTGGAGCTGCCGGAAGGTACAGCCGCCTTGCTGAGCGGCAGCGGAATCCCCCATTTGTCCATCACCACGCCTCTTGCACAGCTGTCAATGGACACGAAAGTGATTCAGGCCTTCCAAACCCAGGTGCGCGGAGCCATGCAGATTGAGGTGTCCAAGATCGAAACCGCTGCAATGCCAGTCCTCGTGAAGACGGTGACAGGGAATCGGCCTGTACTTGATCTAAGCATCCGTCACGAAGGAGGCACCGTTGCCGACTTTGGCGGCGGCACCGTCAAGGTGTCCATTCCATATTCGGCTGCAGCGGGCGAAGCTCGTGACGCTCTGGTTGTATATCATATTGCCGAGAACGGCACCCTGACGGCCGTGCCAAATGGATGGTTAGATTCAACCAACGGGATGTATACCTTTGCCGTTAAGCATTTCTCGATTTATGGGATCGGGTATAACAAGCAGGAGTTCCGTGATGTTTCCGGGTGGTCGCAGAGTTATGTTACGTACCTGGCCGCGCGCGGTTTGGTGCAGGGCTATGGAGCAGACCGCTTTCAGCCTGGTTCTTCCATGACACGAGCGGAGTTCCTGAGCGTGCTCGCGAGGATGTCCGGGGACAGCCTGAGCATTGCCGGGGAGCAGCCGTTCAAAGATGTGAATGCCAGTCACTGGTATGCGGACATTATTCACTGGGCTTCCCGTGAAGGCATTGCTTTGGGCAAAGGCCCGGATACCTTTAAGCCTCATGATCTCATCACCCGGGAAGAGCTGGCCGTCATGCTGGGTCGCTATGTCCGGCATATCGAATATGAGCTGCCTGTGCCGGACGCAGAGGGCAGTCTCGAGTCGTTCCGTGATCGCAGCGCGATCAGTGCCTGGGCGCAGGCGGATGTCGAGCAGCTTCAACGTGCAGGTATGATTCAGGGCACGCCGGGTGGATTGTTCCAGCCGAAGGCGGCTGCAAGCCGCGAGGAAGCTGCGAAGCTGCTGGCGCTGCTTCTGCAGGGTATGAGTAAGTAAGACAGTAAATGATAGGTCGAAATTTCACAGCCCCTCTGCACGTTCAGTCGTGCAGGGGGGCTGTGTTTTCATTGCTTGTGAGTATTTTGTGAGTGTGCCTCTGTATAATTGTCGAAATATACATGATTCTGATGTTTATTGTCGTAATAGTGCTATATAATGGAACTAAAATCAGAAGAAGAGTTACTCCTGCCGTGGAATGAAGTCAAATTTAACAAAAGCGAGCTGAACACAATGGCTGAACTATCGATTATTATTCCGGTGTACAATGTGGAACGTTATATTCGTAAATGTCTGGATTCGATCCAGCAGCAATCCTATGCGGATTTTGAATTACTGCTGGTGGATGATGGCTCGCAGGACGAGAGTTTCTTCATCTGTCAGGAATATGCGCAGCGGGACAGCCGAATTTCTGTATTTCAGCAGCATAATCAGGGTCCGTCCGCGGCCCGTAATCTGGGTATTCGCCACGCGCGCGGGAATTATATTTCCTTTATTGATGCCGACGACTACATTATGCCGACGATGTTCGCGGAGCTTATTCACGGAATGAAGGAGAGCGGGAGTGATCTGGTGATCAGTCCAATGACGGTTGAGTATGTGTACTTCAAGAACAAGAGAATGCTGCGCCCCGAGCTCGCCTTTGACGGCAAGATCAGCATCTCGAAAGAACATGCTGCAGAAATTCTCTCTCTGTTTGAAACCGCACTCATTAACAGTCCCTGTGCGAGACTCTATAAAGCTAGCATCATCCAGGACTATGATATCAAGATGCCGGATGGAGTTCATTATGCGGAGGACCTTATTTTTAATATAGAGTATCTGAAATACTGCCGCTCAGTGTTTATTCTGAATCAATCCCTGTACTACTACACGAAGAAAAAAGAAGGCTCCCTCACGACCAGCTACCGCCCTCAGCAGTTTCACTCTGTCAACCTGGCGCATGATAAGGCGCTGGAATATTTGCTGGGGAGCGTTGGCATTCAAGGGGAACTGGAGCCGAAGGCGTATTATATTTTCGTGCCCAATACGATCATCAGCTTCATTAATCTGTTCTATAAAGACTGCCCCCTGACCCGGTCCGAGAAGCTGGCATATATCCGCAGCATCCTGAACGACCAGAAGGTGATGGACAAGATCGATAAGGCATACAAGCCGGGGCTTCTGCCTCAATTGTACAAGACGCTGCTCCAAACCAGACGTACCCGGTTCGTGTATTATACCTGCAAGCTGTACCGCTATTACAAGCTTTCGCTTCAGGACCTCAGCAGGAGGACGTCTTGAGAAGCATTCATTATATTTCCTGCGACGAACAGACCGGTTACGGAACGGCCGCGGCCGGTCTGATCACTGCGCTGAAGGCCGCCGGCATCAGGGTAGAGCAGACCTTGATCCGCTCCGGACGCGTGAACCGCGGCGGCATTCTGGTGCGGGAGGAGCGCTTCCCTGCCCGAGCCTCCGCCGAGGCGGTGATCATTCACACCGTGCCGGAATATTACCCGTACTGGCTGGAGAAGACAAGCCGCACGCACCCGCACGCACCGGTCTGGGGCTACACCGCCTGGGAGACCGATCGCATTCCGCCGCACTGGGCGGGACTGCTGAACCGGCTGCACGGCGTGTTTGTGCCAAGTCAGTGGAACCGGGAGGTGCTGCTGGCTTGCGGCGTGGAAGTGCCGGTGGTTGTGCTGCCGCATGTGTCAGAGTTTGGTGGGGCGACCCCGCACACAGCGCCAAGTCATGATCTGCAAAAGGTGCTTGCAGAGGCGGAAGGCCGCTTTCTCTTTTATAGCATTGGCATGTGGAATGAGCGAAAGAACCAGCCTTTGCTGATCGAGGCTTTTCGGGAGGAGTTTCACCAAGATGAGAAGGCCGTCCTTCTCTTAAAGACAGACGCCTTCGACTGGACGACCTGCCGCCGCAGCTGGAAGAAGCTGTTTCTCCGGCCGACCTTTGACTCCAGCAGCTCCAGCTTGAAGAAGCTGACGGAAGCGCATCCTGAAGGAGGACGTATACTGCATGTGACGAAGGAATGGTGTGCCGGCGATCTCGCCTGGCTGCATCAGCAGGGAGACTGCTTCGTCTCCTGCACGCGCGGCGAAGGCTGGGGTATGGGCGCGTATGAAGCCGCCTGGTACGGCAAGGCCGTTGTGATGACCTCCCACGGCGGACAGCTGGATTATTTGTCTCCGGAGGATGCTTATCTGCTGCCGTTCCAGCTGGAGCGTGTGGCCACCGCGTTCGGCAAAGGCTCCTATACCCAGGAGCAGCAATGGGCGGCGGTGGACAAGCAGGAGGTACGCAAGGTATTACGGGCAATCTATCAGGACCCGTCCCGGGCGAAGCATAAAGGCGGGCAGCTTCGGGACAAGGTGTCGCGTGCCTTCCATCCTGAGCGTATTGCCAATACATGCATAGAGGTGCTTTTTCCATGACGATGATTCCCAAGGTGTTTCACTTTGTGTTCGGCTTGAAGCCGCAGACCGAGCCCTTCCATCTCTCGCACTATATGGCGATTGTCTCCTGTATAGAGGTGAACCGGCCGGAACGGGTGTATTTTCACTATGAGCACCTTCCGTATGGGGAGTGGTGGGACCGTATCAAGGATTCCCTGGTGCTACACCCCATTCAGCAGGATGAATCTATGGCCGCCTATGATTATAAAGACCCTTCGCTTGAGCAATACCGTTATGCGCACCTGTCTGACATCTCCCGGCTGGAGATGCTGCTGGAATACGGCGGGGTGTATGTAGATATTGATACGATGTTTGTGAGGCCGATTCCGGAAGAGCTGTACCGCCATCCCTGTGTCATGGGCCATGAAAAAGTGGATCTGAACGTTTCCGCTGCCCGGGAAGCCGGCGGCTCGCTGTGCAACGCTTTGATTATGGCGGAGCCGGGCTCGCGCTTTATTCAGTACTGGCTGGATTCCATCATGCAGGAATTTGACGGCTCGTGGAGTGCGCACTCGACGTTTCTGCCGTACCGGCTCAGCCGCAGCTTTCCAGAGCTTGTTCATGTGGAGCCGGAGTCGTCCTTTTTCCATCTGGACTGGAGCCGGGAGGGCATACGCCGTCTGTTCCACCAGCAGGTGGAGCTGCCGGAGAATGTATACAGTCTGCATTTATGGAGCCATTTGTGGTGGAACAAGGAACGTAATGATTTCACTTATTTTCATGCAGGGCGATTGACGCCGCATTTTATCGCGCACGGCAGCAGCACTTACAGCGCGCTGGGACGTTCTTTTTTGCCGCAGGATGAGGTTTATGCACGGAGCGAGTATCAGAGAGAGATCTGGAGAAATCGGGTAGAGAACCTGGCTCTTTTCTTCCGCCGCATACAGAGGGCATGGCATGACTGAGGTGTTAAAGCTGAAGGCGCAATGCTACCGGCTGCGGGAAATTTATGCAGCGGCTCCAGCGGCGCTGAAGTCCAGGCTGCAGCTGGCACTGGGACTGGCCTGCGTCCTGCCGGCTGTGGATCTATTGATCGTATACGTGACCTACGTCCTCGTAATGACGCTGCAGGCAGAGCCTGCCGCGATGGGAGGATGGTCCTTCGGGCAAGAGGATCTGTCTGGACTCATGGGGCTGTTCATTGGGGTAACGCTCCTCAGGCAAATCCTTGAATATATTTCCGTGTGGCAGTCCCGCACCTTCACCCAGCGTTTGTACCGGGAGTATTCGAGCCGGCTGTTACATATGTACATGAATATGTCCTGGAAGGATTTCACCGCCGGGACCCGGGCCGTGAAGGCAAAGCATCTGACCGCAACGGCGCTGGACAGTGCATTTTCGTACCAGGTGTTTTTTAATTTTATCGGCTCGGTCATGAATCTGGTGCTGCTGGCGGGAACGATGCTGGTTCTGGCTCCGGGAGCGGTGCTGGCGGTGCTCGCGGTGCTGCTGCTGTTCGGCCGGCTGACGAGCCGGGTGATGAAGCCCCGGATCAACCGGGCTGCCCATGAGCATAACGTGCATGAGCAGAGCTATTATAACCGCCTGCATGAGAATCTGAATTTGTTTCGGGAGATTCGGGTATTTGGAGCCGAAAAGGTGATGGAGGAGCGGGCGGTCAAGGAGCTGGACCGGCTCAGTCAGGCCAAGATCTCCCTGTCGGTGCTGCCGCATATCCCCAAAATCGCTCTGGAATCGCTGTTCACCCTGGCCATCGGACTCGGCATTCTGTACGTGATTTCGGTCGATCAGGCTGGCACACCGCAGCTTATTGCCGGCCTGGCGTCGTTTACCATTTTGTCCCGCCGATTGATTCCGTCCATGTCCCTGCTCATTTCCTCCTACGCCGAGCTGGAAGGGACACACAGCCAGCTGAGTATCCTGAAGCAGGAGCTTGCACAAGGGGAGCAGGGAGCTGAAGCTCCTTCTCACAGCGTGTCCCTTCAAGAGCCGGAGCTGCTGAGACTGGAGGGAATTTCTTTTGCCTACGAAGACGACAGGGCGATGATGAAGCAGCTGTCTGTGAGCATCTGCGAGGGTGACCGCATTTCGATCTCCGGGGATTCCGGCCGGGGCAAAAGCACGCTCATGATGATTCTCGCCGGCTTCATCCCGCCCTCCCGGGGCCAGATGTATACCTCACGAAGTATAGAGCCGGGTGCAGGGGGGATTGCGTATGTGCCGCAGGAGACGGCGCTGCTGAGCGGGACGATTGCGGAGAATATCAGCTTTACGCAGGAGAGGGCGGATGAGCAGAGGATGATGAAGGTGCTGTCTCTGGTGAAGCTGGAGAGCCTGGTCCGAAGCTTGCCCCAGGGGCTCAACACGCTGGCCGGGGACAACGGCATCCTCCTCTCCGGCGGACAACGGCAGCGGCTGGGCATCGCGCGGGCGCTGTATCATCAGCCGCGTCTGCTGCTGCTGGATGAAGCGACCTCCGCGCTGGATGAAGAGACCGAGCGGCAGGTGATGTCCAGCATTTGTCATGCCATGGGAAAGGGCGCGGTTGTGTTCATCTCGCATCGGAAAGAAAATGCTAAAGCGTTTGCCACCCAGGTCATTGAGCTATAGAGGAAGGGGAGTTTCCATGGATCTGCTGACATCGCGGCCGAGCTTGGCGGTTCGGCCGCCGGAGGTGCCTTGTTCACAAGGCCGGAGGAGAGTGCCTCTGCCACCTCAATACCGGCGCAAGACAACGCATAATGCCCTGCCTCTGACAGGCCCGGACAACGTGACGGACTGCGCTGCGCCGCGTCCCCGGCTATTGCTGATCTCTCCGGTGTTTCCCGATCTGAACGGAGCCGGCAGAGAGAAGCGGGCTTGTCAGTGGACACAGAAGCTGGAGGAGAGCTATGAGGTTCATATGCTTGTCGTTCTCTCAGGCAGTCAGGCTCCCCCTGACCATGCCATGCTGAGACTTCACCCCCGGCTTCGCTATATCCATGCCAGCCCGAAAGAGCACTCCAGGGGAAAGCAGCTATGTCAAGCGCTCGTGTCTCTGTGCAGTGGACAAATCTCTCATGCCTCTCTGTCCGGCTGGCCGACAATGGGAGAGGAAGAGCAGGAGCAGCTAAGACCCTATTACAGCGGTATGAAGCTGGACAAGATCGTATGCTTCCGGCTCTATCTGAGAGAGTACGCTGTATACCTGCAGCGTTTGACAAGCTGTCCGGCGATGGAGCTGGATCTGGACGATATGGAATCCTCGACGCATTACAAAATCGCGCGCTTGTACCGGCAAGAAGGGCAATGGCCAAGATCTCTCCTCTATATGCTTCGGGGAATGCATTTCAAGCGGGAAGAGGAGCGCATGGGGCGCGACTTTGAAGCCGTGTATGTCTGCTCGGAGGAGGATCAGGCCCTGCTCCAGCACAGGCTGCCGCAGCTGCGCCTTCATGTCATGCCTAATCGTCTGGCCGGCACGCCGGTGCGCCTTCCGCTTCCGGATACGCCTCGCAGCCTGCTGTTTATCGGCTCGCTCGATTATTTCCCGAATGAAGAGGCGGTCTCCTGGCTGCTTCGGGAGGTGCTGCCCCGCCTGAGAAGAGTCAATTCGGCCTGGACACTTCATATAGCGGGACATACGAGCAACGAGACCCTGCGAAGACGGCTGAATGACAGCGGGGGCGTCCATTACTATGGACGGGTTGAGCGGGTTGAAGAGGTATACCGCCCAAGCTATATCGTCGTCTCGCCGCTTCATGCCGGCGGCGGCACAAAGCTGAAGATTCTGGAAGCGATGGGCTTCGGGCGTCCGATCGTGGCTACAGGGGAGTCGGTATACGGGCTAGGCTTAACGCCGCAGGAGCATTATGTGCCGGCCGAGACCGCCGGAGAGTTCGCGGCGGCCTGTGAGCGGCTGGCGGAATCGCCGGAGCTAGCCTTTCGTCTCTCGGATCAGGCGCGGCAGGTGTTCATAGAGAAGTACACGTTTGAGATGACAGACTACCCGGGCGGGTCGAAGTCGTCACTGTAAGCTTACGCAGCAGGAAAGTGAAGTGGGAGTGGGACAACATGAAGGTATTGATAGATCCGGAGATTTTTTTCTATGGCCGGTGCGGCATGGTCCGCTACTATAGCGCGCTGTTTCAAGAGCTGGAGCGAAGAGGGGTAGAGATGGATCTGCCGCTGCTGCGGTCACAAAGCGACTTTATCTCGGGCAGGCTTCAGTGGCTGGATCGCGCCAAGCCGCTTCTGGACCGACTGCCTTATGGCGGCAAGCTCTATACGTTCGTAAACAAGATGTCCAAGGCGTGGTACCGCCAAAAGGTGAAGCAGGGACATTACGATGCGCTGTTCATGACGTCGCCCGTGTTCGAGGATTCCTTTCTGAACGACCTGCCTGGTGGCAAGCCTTCCTTCATGGTCGTCCACGATACGATGCGCTGTGTGCTGGGTCCTGACGGATTGTATGATCCTGCAGGCAGTAATGCCGATCGGCTGGCAAGCCTGATCCACCGGGCGAGTAAGGTGTTTGCCATTTCGCATCAGACCGCGCAGGATATCGTGTCTTTGACGGGGACAGAGCAGCCTCATATGACGGTGATCCATACCGGAAATTTGCTGTCCTTGCAGGCGGAAAGAGCAGTAGAGGGCCTGCCTTCCCGGTATTTGCTGTTTGTAGGAGACCGTACCGGCCGCAAAAATTTCCGTTTCCTGCTGCAGTCCCTCTCCCGCTGGCTGCGGGAGGAGGAGACGGGCCTGCAGCTGGTCTGTACGGGACCAAGCAATCCGTGGGAGCAGGATCTGCTGGGACGTCTCGGCCTGCAGGAGCGAGTGACCTTCGTGGAAGCGCCGGATGAGGTGCTGGTGTACTTGTACCGCCATGCGGAGGGATTATTATTCCCCTCCCTGTATGAAGGGTTTGGGCTGCCGGTGCTGGAGGCCATGTCTCTCGGCTGTCCGGTGGTTACCTCCGGTCAGGGCGCTCTGCTGGAGGTCGGAGGTGAGGCTCCGATCTATGTAGATCCCTGCGATGCGGCCTCGATTCTGGAGGGCGTGAAGCTGCTGATGCAGGATGAACATCGGCAGCAGAGAATAAAGGCCGGGCTGGAGCAGTCTCGCAGGTTTACCTTGTCGCGCATGGCGGATCATTTTCAACAGGAAATGGAAGAAGTGCTGCGAGGCGGTGGCAGAGGAGAGCGTTCACGGCAGGAGGAACAGACATGATCGCCTTTTGTACCGTCATTACAATGGACTATATGGACCAGGCTGCGGTGCTGTTTCAATCGCTGGCGAAGCACCAGCAGGACTACCAAGGCTTTGCGCTGGTGATTGACGCCGATTCCGTAAGCGACCTCCCTGCGGACTTGCCGTATACGGTCATTCTGCTCGAGGAGCTGGACATTCACAATCTGGACCAGATGGTTATTTACTACAATGCATTCGAATTGTGCAATGCGGTAAGACCATCATGGATAAAGCACCTGATGCTGCACTACAACAGCAGTAAGGTCATCTATCTGGATTCCGACATTTATGTCACCTCGTCGTTCGACGAGGCGCTGAGCCTGCTGGATACCTGCCTGTTCAGCTTCACACCGCATATTACGAAGCCGCTGCCGCTGGATGGTCAGCAGCCGGATGATCTGCAGCTGCTGCAGGTAGGGCTGTATAACAGCGGCTTCTGGATGTTTAGGCAGCATGAACGCTCTTTAGAAATGCTGGACTGGCTCATCAGCCGGTTTGAAATTTACTGCTTCGATGACTTGAGCCGGAGAATGTTCTGCGACCAGAAGCTGCTGCCTATGCTGGTTCACCATTACGCCGAGGATTTCCGGAGGCTGGATGCGCCCCAGTACAATATTGCGCACTGGAATATGTTCCAGCGGGAGCTGTACCGTGAGGATGGCCGGTATTGGGTGGACGGTAAGCCGGTCGTGTTTGTTCACCTAAGCGGGTTCAAGCCAGAGCAGCCCGAGGTGCTGACACACCATCTGCACCGCATGAGTCCGGAGCTGCTGGAGGTTATCCAGCCTCTTCTGCAGGAATACGCCAGCCTGCTGACTCGCGCCGCCGCTGTGTTACAAGAAAAATCGGTCCCGGGGCCTAGGGGCTCCAAGCGGCTTGGCCGATCGCCAATCCCCGAAGTCACCAGGGAATACAAATACCTGCGCGAGCCTCGGACGGGATGGATTCTGACGGATTTTCGCAGAAGATATTATTTCCAGCATCGAAGTCTGGAAGGAGTTAAAAGACTGGAGCGGCGGGCATGGTTAAAAAAGGCGATAAAGCGCGCTCTGACCGGCTGGATTATCAGGCGATAACAGAAGTTCAAACAAACAAGCAGCCCCGCCAAAAGTGCTTCCACTTCGCGGGGCTGCTGTTATAGAGAACCGGCACGGCGCCTGTGACGAACCGCTAGAACGCAGCGTTGCAGGCCTGCATAACGCGCCCGTCTACGATCGTTGTCCGGGTGTTCCCGGACTCTAGTGCATACCTTGTCCCGTTTGCGGGGCCTTGGTGTACCCGTTCAGCATGCTGTTCATATCCTGCTGCATCAGCTGCGGCACCTGATAGTAGCCATGCTTGTTCTGATACAGGAAGATCTCATAGCTCATCTCGATAAAGTTCGGCACACTGTCCGCCATAATGCGGCGCAATACCGGGTTAGTCATCTCCAGCGCGGTCATGGCGAGCAGGGTAGCCAGGGCTTTCGTGTTGCCTAGCATATAAGCCGACAGCCCCTGATCAGACAGCTGATTGACCGAGGCATTCGGCTTCTTCGGCTGGCTGGGCTTGATGCCGTACACAATCTCGTTATTCTGCGTCATTGTATACTGCTGCGTGGGCACTCTTGGGTCCTGCCCTGTGGAGAAGGAGTCTACCATAGTGTTGTAAGCCTGAATGACGAAGCTGTGCTGCCGCTCGTTGATTCCCTTCAGCTCAGGGTCCTGGATGTGCTGCTGGTACATTTGATACTGATCCAGCATATTGATCATGCCGGCCAGCACCTCATGAGCGTCAAAAATCTCATGCCCCCCGTGATTGTTAAACTGCGATGTGCCGGGCTGCATGTTCGGTGTCATGGCGGACTGGGGGTTGTTATTCTGCATATGCATGGATGGTGTGTTCCTCCTTGAGTTGAATGATGTTCCCCTCTATCCTCTCCCGGTTTCACATATCCATGCATGAACATTATGTACATAAAATAACGCTCTTGAGCCACGATAAAAGCAGATCAACTGAAGGAAGGCAGGTCAAATCATGCTACCCACCAAGCCCATTCAGCCCAGCTGCACGTCCGAGCACGGCGAACTGGAGGCCGTGCTGCTATGCTCGCCATCGGTACTGGATGTTCCGGATCTACAAACGGCAGAGGATGTACAATGGAATGCGCCTGTCGATCAAGCCAAGGCTCATGAAAGCTTTGCCAGCGTGCGGGATACCTTACGGGCCGAAGGCGTCCATATTATTGATTATTCTACCGAGCTGACGGAGGAGGAGAGCCAGCTGAGCCGGCAGCTGATCAATCGGTTTTTTGTGCGGGATCTGGCCTGTGTATTCGGCGAAATTATCCTTCCAGGCGAGCCGGGCATCTCTATGCGCCGGCCGGAGTATATCCATGCACACCGGCTGCTGGAGACATGGTTCCCGAAGCAGTTTCACATCACGGCTAACAATAATATGCCTGCCCTGGAGTTTGGCGATTGCCTCGTGCTGAACCAGGATGCCGTCTGGATTAACGTTGGCCTTAGATCCAACATCACGAGTGTAGACGTGATCAAGGATACCCTGTTTCAGGCCGGCTTCTCCGAGATCGGTATCATAGATCTGCCGCGCCGTCCTGATACCCTGCACCTGGATATGAACTGCAATGTGGCTCATGAGGATCTCATTCTGTCCAAAAGCTATGTGCGCTACTTTCCTCTTCATGTGCTGACCCGAAGCGGCGCGCGGTACGAAATGCCGGAGCAATTCCTTAAGCGCCACGGCTTTGAGGTGTACTGGATCAAGGACTGCAAGACCGTACCGGATATTAACTTCCTGAATGTAAATCCCGAGACGCTGCTGATCAGTAAGGATGCACACAAGCAGATGCTGACTCGCCATGACAAGCTGCACAAGAAAAACATTATTGAAGTGGACGTCACAGAGCTCGAAAAAGGCGGCGGAGGCATCCGCTGCATGACACTGCCCCTGGTGCGAAAAGCTACTTGAGAATACGGGATATGGTTTGCTTCATCCGGGTGAACGGGCATTTGGACGGGCTGCTGTTATCATCGCTGAGAAAATATTGCTTCCATTCATGATTGTCATCCTGGCCGTACCATTTCAGATCGGGATGACCGGGGAACCCGTCGTATTCCACCAGACGCTTGCGGATCAGCTGCTTCATCTTGCGACCCAGCACGGTGGAGGCGTTCATCTCATCAAACACCCAGCGGGGCTGAAACGCCAGCAGCATGCCCGGAAAATGACGGCTTCGCCGCTCCACATGCGCCGGGGTCGCGCAAAATGCAAAGTAAGGCTCCCCCTGAAAACAGAACTCCCAGCCCGGATCGGTCGGATCGGTCGGGATGCCTTCGGGCCACTCCCGGGGATCCAGTGAGGTGACCTCATTCAAAAGCTTCCAGAACAGCGACCGATAATCCTCGACAGTGCTATCCTGCAGCAGCTCTTCTGGCGTCTCCACAAATACCGCTAATGAAGCGTAGTTACCGGTGCTGCGGGATATTTCGCCGTAGGCTCCAAGCGCCTGAGCCAGCTGTTGGGCCGAGCCGGGATCCCGGGGATCGCCGATAAATGCGTACCGCAGATGATTCATCAGAAAGCCCTGTCTTCCCGGAATGCAGGGATACGTATTGTCACTGTCCGCAATAATGGAGGCGAAGGATGTGAAGGCTTCCCGCTTCCAGGGAGGCAGGGTGTCCAGCTGCGCCTCCAGCTCTTTTTTATCCACGAGGATTTCCACTTAGTATTCCCTCCTTCTTTATACCGATACGATATTAAGAAGGGGTGGAATGGGTGACTGTCTATACATAGGTTTTTCAATGGGGAGTCGAAACAGAAGATTTGAAATTCACCGAGATAGGAAAAATTTACTGTTGGAGTGCCGAATTCTGTAGTAGACTACCAATGTCAATTTGAACAATGCTTGCTGAATCGCTAGCTAGAGGAGAGGACAACATGATGAAAAAGCTTATACTGCCTATGATGGCGTCTGCTGTTCTGCTTGCAGGGTGCTCGTCCGGGGATACGGCTTCCCTTGAGAAAGAAGTGGAAGATCTGAAACAGGAGGTCGCGGCGCTCAGAGACATCCTCGGCGTCACACCGGTTGTGTCCGCAGGGGGAAGCGGGGACCAGAGTGAAGCCAAAGCTCCAGCCGGAGAGGGTGGATACGTGGCAGGACAGCCTTTTGAATTTGAAGGTGTAACATATACCTTCACGGTAGGTGAGCGCCAATCGCAGTTAAGCGATAAGGTGCCCGCGGATGACGGCAAGGAATTTTATATCGTGAATGCAGACATTCATAATACAGGCAATGAGGACTATGCTTACAGCCAGGCCAGCTTTAGCGTGGTCACCTCATCTGGTGAAATAGAAGGCAATTATGTCTTCATCGATACAAAAGATCAATATGATGAGCTGGGTCATGGCGATCTGGCGCCGAACGGAAAGAAATCGGGATGGATCGCGTTCCATATCCAAAAGGGCGACCAGCCGTCCGAGCTTCGATACGAAACCAGAACCTTTGCCGAGAACAGCAAGTTCAAAGTCCAGCTGCCATAGAACAAGAACCTCCCTTGCGGATGACGGGTCAGAGCGTGAAACCCGGTGCAGGGGAGGTTTTTTCATGCTTCTCAAGGCGCTGTCGCGGGTGACTAGATGCTGAGCATACCGACCAAAGGCCAGATGCTCTTGACGACGTTCATTCCGATCTTGATCATCGGCATATAACGGTTGACCGTATTGAACAGGCCGCCCATGCCGCCCGCCGCGCCTGCTCCAGATGGATTTGCCGTTGCGCTGCTCTCCGGCGTTCCACCGGGATTGCCCTGCGGCGGGCGCCCCGGAGGCCCGAACAGTGGCCCACCGGGGTAGCCCCCGAACGACGGCCCGCCAGGGCGAGGGCTTCCCATTGGCGGGCGCCCGCCGTATCCGAACGGGGTGAGGCCGGGATAGCCGCCAAACATCGGCCCTCCTCCTGCGAAGCCCGGCATTGGACCGAACAGGCCGGAGGTGGATGCGCGTTTCTTTGCGCGTTTCTTCGATTTACGTTTGCGGGGATTGGGGTGTCTCGGCGGGCTTCCCGTGGCCTGAGATAAGGTGACATGCTTCTTGGTTAGTGTCTCCAGGGTTCCGATGCAGTAGCTTCCATCATCCAATAGCAGACAGACCGGCTGCCCGATCCACTGCTTTGCTGCTGTGTACGTCACTACACTTCCTCCTTTCTCGCCAGTACACCGGTTACATGAGCATTTTATTCGAATCAGTGCACACTTGTATGGACGCTTGTACGTAGCGAGCCAAAGGTTGGGCCGCGGCGGCAGCACAATCCTGAGGATAAGGTTGCCAAAATCTCACGGTTTCGTTATGCTACATTTAGAGCTGAATAGCGCGGGTGCTGGATGAAGTCCGGCTGAGATGGGAGCCTTGTGCTCCGGACCGTTCATCTGATCCAGGTAATGCTGGCGTAGAGAAGTCCATTCGAATTGTTCAAGCCATTCGTGTATTCTCGAATGGCTTTTTTTGCATATTTCAGCGTGTAGATCTGCTGCATGAATATCCAGCACAGAAAGGAACATGAGTATGAATGAGCGTTATTCCAGGCAGATGCTGTTCCCGCAGGTGGGTGCTGCAGGTCAGGAGAAGCTGCAAGCCAGCAGGGTGTTGATTGTCGGCATGGGGGCACTGGGCACGGTACTGGCGAACCATATGGTCCGCTCGGGGGTAGGCCATGTACGTATGGTGGACCGGGATTATGTAGAGCCCAGCAATCTGCAGCGGCAGATGCTGTTTGATGAAGAGGATGCGGCGCAGGCGCTGCCCAAGGTGATTGCGGCCCGAAACAAGCTGGCGCGCATCAACTCCGAGATCCAGATTGAGGCCGTATTCACGGACGTAACGCCTGATAATGTGGAAGGGCTGCTGGAGGGAATGGAGCTGGTGCTGGACGGCACGGACAACTTCCAGACCCGCTTTCTGCTGAACGATGCCTGCTTCAAGCAGGGCGTTCCTTTTGTATATGGGGGAGCGGTCAGCTCGCGGGGCATGAGCGCCATTCTGGTGCCGGGCGTTACGCCATGCCTGCGCTGCTTCATCCAGTCCGCGGACTCTGGCGGCCAGACCTGCGATACGATTGGGGTCATCTCGCCCATCGTTGATATTGTGGCTTCCTACCAGGCGGTGGAGGCGCTGAAATATCTCGTCGGGGACACCGGGGCGCGGCGAGAGAGCCTCATTACGATGGACGTGTGGCATAACCAGTACCATGCCATGAAGCTGGGCAAGGCCAGGGAGCAATGTCCATGCTGCGGACTTCATGAATATCCTGCGCTTACGCAGGAGGCCAATACAGAGCTCAGCCTGTGCGGTCGGGAGTCGGTACAAATCTCGGGGCACGAGCCGTTCTCCCTGTCGGTGTGGGAGGAGCGGCTAAGACCTGCCGTGCGTGAACTGAAGGTGAATGAGTACTTGCTGCGGGCGTCGTTAGCCGATGGGGAGCGGCTGGTGCTGTTCGCCGATGGGCGGGTGCTCATTCAGGGAACCGATGATTTGGTTCGGGCGAAGAGTCTGTATGCCCGTTATGTGGGCCATTAAACAATCGTGACAGGGGAGAGGAAGCAAATGATGCCAGATTTCAGGCTGTACGCTATTACAGGCGAGAATTTTCACCCTGGACGGAGCCTTCTTGAGGTCATGGAGGAAGCGATTCAGGGTGGAGCCGATATTATTCAGCTTCGGGACAAGACAAGTCATAAGGATGAGCTGCTGCAAAAAGCGAAGGCGCTGCGGGCACTGACGCGCAAATACGGCATTCCGTTTATCGTGAATGATCATGTGGAGCTGGCTCTTGAAACCGATGCCGATGGCATTCATCTGGGACAGGGAGATATGCCGATCCTGCAGGCGCGTCAGCGGGTAGGGAACAAGATTATCGGCATTTCTACCCATGCGGTGGAGGAAGCGCTGCTGGCGGGACAGCAGGGAGCAGATTACATCGGCGCGGGGCCGGTGTACGCCACACAGACTAAGGCGGACGTGGTGGCTCCGGTCGGACTATCGTATATTCGCGAGGTGGCAGAGAAGAGCCGGGTCCCGTTTGTGGCGATTGGGGGCATTAAGCTGAGCAATGTGGACGAGGTGATCCGTGCGGGCGCAACGCGCATCTGTGCCGTCAGTGAAATTGTCGGCAGTGAGAATGTGGCGGGCACGTGCCGGGCATTCTTGGCCAAGCTGGATCAAGGAGGCCGAGGAGTATGAAGCTGATGATTAACGGCGGCGAGCGTGAGGTGGATGCCCGGACGATGGCGGAGGTGATCGACCGGCTCGGCCTGAGCGGCAAGCCGGTGGTAGCCGAGGTGAACGGCCATGTGCTGGTGGCCGAGGAGTGGGAAGCTTTTCCGGTTTCGCCGGGCATGGTGATTGAGCTGGTTCATTTTGTGGGAGGGGGCTAGAGATATGCTCAAGGATACATGGCGTATTGGAGACTGCGAGATGACCTCGCGCTTCTTTCTCGGAACAGGGCTGTTTCCGAGTCCGTTCGTGCAGCAGGAAGCGATTGCGGCTTCGGGAGCCGAGGTGCTGACGTTTGCGATTCGCAGAGTCAATCTGGAGTCGGTGGAGGATGACTCGATCCTGCAGCATGTGGAGCCGGATTCATTCACGTTTCTGCCCAATACCTCGGGAGCCCGTACCGCTGATGAGGCAGTCCGGATTGCAAGGCTGGCGCGGGCGTCCGGTCTCAGTGACTGGGTTAAGGTCGAGATCAGCGCGAGCGACAAGACCTTGCTGCCAGACCCTATCGAGACGCTCCGGGCGACAGAGCAGCTGGTCAAGGAGGGCTTTACGGTGCTTCCTTATATTTCAGATGACCCCGTCATCTGCCGCAGGCTGGAGGAAGCGGGGGCGGCCGCGATTATGCCGGGCGGAGCGCCGATCGGCACGGGCCTGGGCATCCTGAATCCGTACAACCTGGGCCTGATTATCGAGGAAGCATCGGTTCCGGTCATTGTGGACGCAGGCCTTGGCACCGCGAGCGATGCAGCGCTGTCGATGGAGCTGGGCGCCTCTGCGGTATTGATGAATACGCCGGTAGCGAAGGCTAAGGATCCGGTCGGCATGGCGCTGGCGATGAAGCTTGCGATTGAGGCCGGGCGGCTGGCCTACCTATCCGGCCGGGTGCAGAAGAAGCGCTATGCATCTGCAAGCAGCGGCCTGGAGTCGATGATGCTGAAGCCTGCTTCGGCCGGCGACTTCGGGAGCTAGGAGGACCCCATGAACGATTGGATCATTATGGGCGGCGGCATTGTCGGCTTATCCTGTGCGCTGGAGCTGCGGCTTCGCGGAGCCCGGGTCCAGCTGCTGGAGACCGGAATCTGCGGCGGCCAGGCCTCCGGCGCGGCGGCTGGCATGCTGGCCCCGTATTCCGAGAATCCGGAGTATCCGGATGAGTTCTTCATGCTCTGCCGGGAAAGCCTGAACCGGTATCCGGCCTGGCAGCAGCTGGTGCGTGAGCTGTCGGGCCGCGATTTTGAATATACCGCCTGCGGCAGCCTGTATGCGGTCTATCATGAAGCGGATCTGCTAGGCCTCAGAAGCCGCATGAATTGGCAGCGGGAGTATGGCTCAAGCGCCGTTATTTTGCAGGGAGCAGAGCTGCGGGAAGCGGAGCCCGGCTTGTCGCCTCAAGTGGCAGCCGCGCTGTGGACACCGGAGGAGAGCCATATCTATGCACCGGATTTTGTGGCTGCGCTGAAGGATGCTTGCCTCAAGGCCGGGGTTCTCATTCGGGAGGGCCTGGAAGCGGTGCAGCTGAAGGAATGGGAACAGGGCATCAAGGTAGTGGCCCAAGGTGGAGAAGTCTTTCAGGGAGACCAGCTGCTGGTCTGCACGGGAGCCTGGGCAGGCGAGCTGGCAGATGAGCTGGGCATTCGGATTCCAGTTCAGCCGATCCGGGGACAGATCTGTGCGTATGCCTGGGGAGAGGAGCGCACGCCCTTGCGCCACATGGTGTTCTGCAATCAGGGCTATCTGGTGCAGAAGAGCAATGGGACTCTGGTGTGCGGAGCCAGCGAGGATATTGCGGGGTTCGATACCAGCGTGACGGACAAGGGCATCCAGCGCTTGCTGAAGTGGAACAAGAAGGTGCTGCCTGCTCTGGAGCAGGCCGAGCCGTTCCACCGCTGGGCGGGCCTGCGCCCGTCCACGCTGGATGGCCGCCCGCTGCTGGGCCGCCTGCCCCAGGCGGAGCGCGTGCTGTTTGCGGCAGGACATTACCGCAACGGCATTCTGTTGAGCCCCGTCACCGCGGCACTGGCGGCGGATTACGCGGAGGGCAAGGAAATGCAGGCTTGGCACGAGGCGTTCCGGCCAGACCGGTTTGGAGCAGCCGCCCGGGCTTAGTGAAGCGGTGAACGTTCTTTATAAGGTGGAGAAATGAGGCTCTTGCGTTGCGGAGCACAATCTCCGCCTTTTTTGGCTGTATCGGTACCCCGGGTTCGATATGTCAAGGGTCTCGCTATATTTTACCGACGAATCAGATAAGGCATCCGGGAGCTATGCTATGATTGTCAGGAGCACAACGATATCTGAGGGTAGGTTGAGGTAGCAATGAATCGATTAACCATAGGCATGTTCGCACATGTGGATGCAGGCAAGACCACACTGGCCGAGCAGATGCTGTACCATACAGCGAGTATTAAGGAGCGGGGGCGTGTCGACCATCAGGATGCGTACCTCGACAGCCATGCTATTGAACGGGCACGGGGGATTACGGTGTTTGCCGATCAGGCGATGATGACCTATCAAGGGACGGTCTATGATCTGGTAGACACCCCGGGACACGTCGATTTCTCCCCGGAGATGGAACGGGCCGTGAGCATTATGGACGCTGCCATTCTGGTGGTCAGTGCCGTTGAAGGGGTGCAGGGCCATACCGAAACGGTATGGCAGCTGCTGCATCAGCACGCTATTCCGGTGTTCTTCTTCATCAACAAAATCGACCGGGAAGGCGCAGATGTCGCCCGGGTGATGGACGAAATCCGGCAGCATCTGACCGGGGATGCCCTGCTGCTGAAAGGGCCGCTAGATGACAACAGCCTCAGCGAGTCGGAGGCTCTGCTTGAACAGCTGGCCGAGCGGGATGAGGAGCTGCTGGAGGCGTATTTGGCCGGAGAGCGGGACGGAGCCTTCTGGCTGCAGGCACTTCAAGGCCTGGTGAGGGGGCACCGACTCTTTCCGTGTGTCCAAGGCTCTGCGCTGCAGGATCAAGGGATACAAGAGTTTATAGAGCAGCTTCATCTGCTCGCCACAGCACATTATAACGAGGCGGCCGACTTCGGAGGACGCGTCTACAAGATCCGCCATGATGACAGCGGCATCCGCTGGACGTATATCAAGGCAACGAGTGGGATCCTAGCGGTGCGCGATGAGCTGCGTTGCTGTGTGGAGGCGAGTGATCCGTACGAGAAAGTGACACGTCTGGCAAGAGTTAACGGCAGCAAGCTCCAGATGGTCGAGCAGGTCCGGGCTGGCGAGCTGTTCGCGGCCGCCGGGCTTTCCTGCCCAGCGGCCGGGGATGGTGTAGGCATTGTAAAGGACAAGCTGCATTATGATATGGTGCCGACACTGACCTCCAAGGTAATATTTGAGGCATCGCTGAACGTGAAGGAGGTGCTGCAGGCCTTTTACATGCTGGATGCCGAGGACCCTTCGCTGGCCGTCATCTGGGAGGAGAGCCTGAAGGAAATCCATATTCATGTGATGGGAGTCATTCAGCTGGAGGTGCTGCAGCAGCTGGTGGAGGAACGTTTTGGCTTACGAGTGAGCTTTGGTCCACCGGAAATACTGTACAAGGAGAGTATTATGGAGCCGGTCATCGGCTACGGTCATTTTGAGCCGCTTCGGCATTATGCGGAGGTGCATCTGCGGCTGGAGCCAGGAGCGCGGGGCAGCGGCATCACATTCGAGAGCGTCTGCCATGTCCAGCAGCTCAGCAGCGGGCACCAGAATCTGATCCGGACGCATCTGTATGAGCGGGAGCATCATGGCCTGCTCACTGGCATGCCGCTGACGGATGTGCATATTACTCTGCTGCAAGGAGCCGGTCATCTGGAGCATACCCATGGCGGCGATTTCCGGGAAGCGACGTTCCGCGCGCTGCGGCAGGGGCTGGAAAAAGCGCATAATGTGCTGCTGGAGCCGTATTACGATTTCAAAATCAAGGTGGAGCTCGAAGCCATGGGACGAGTGCTGTCGGATGTTCAGCGGTGCTCCGGCACCTTTGAAGCACCGGAAATGTCGGCTTCCCATGTCGTCATCCGGGGCAGGGTGCCGGTGTCTACGTTTATGAATTACAGCACGGAGCTGGCTTCGTTCACGCACGGCAAAGGGGTACTGCAGCTTCGGTTCGGCGGCTATGGCGACTGTCATAACGAGCAGGAGGTCATTGAGCGCAAGGGCTATATTAAAGAGGCTGATCCGTTGTATACTTCCACCTCGATTTTTTGTGCGAAAGGCAGCGGATATGCAGTTCCTTGGGATGAAGCGGAGGCTAAAATGCACCTGCTGTAGCCACAAAAGCCAAGATGATAAACATCAAAAAACAGCCTCGAGGCAGCAATCCTGCGTTCGAGGCTGTACTTGTTCTACGGCTGCATGCCGTTATCAATCCGGTTCATGAACTCTTCTGCCGCACTGTAGCCCAGCTGCTTCAAATACCAGCTGTTCGCAGCAGCTTCAATCAGGCCGCCGACGTCGCGGCCGGGCTGCAGCTGAATCTCGATGTAGGGAACCTTGACGCCAAGATAATCGCTGTACTTCTGCTCGACCTCCAGCTCATTGTTCAGCGCCCGGTCCTGCCAGGACGTCAGCTCGATATCCAGCACGATGCGGGATTCATCCTGAAAGGCCGTGCGTCCGTATTGCCGCACCACATTAATGAGACCAATGCTGCGCAGCGCGAGAAATTCGCGGGACGTCTCGTTATGAGTACCCAGCAGGGTAGCCGGTCCCAGCTTCTTCAGCACAACAATATCGTCGGCGACGAGCCGGTGACCCCGGCGGATCAAGGTGTGGGCGGTTTCGCTTTTGCCAATGCCTGATTTGCCGCGGAGCAGAATACCGATGCCGGCCACATTGAGGCAGACCCCGTGGATAGAAATTTCCGGTGCGAGCTCCTTCGTCAGATAACGGTCGAGCTTCGCGATAAATTCGGTCGTGGACTCTTTCGTCCGCAGCAGCGGAATGCCTTCCTCCTCACAAAACAGTGTAAGATACGGAATATCCTGCTGATCAGCCGTGACGATAAAGCAGGGTGGATGATAATGAACAATATTCCGGATATGCAGCACGCGCTCCTCCACCGTGAGCGTGAGCAGATAGGTAATCTCCTTGCGTCCAAGCACCTGTACCCGTTCCATTGGAAAAAAATCAAAGTAACCGACAAACTCCAGCCCCGGCCGGTGCACTTTGGAGCGGGCAATGCTTCGGTCGGTATGACCGCTTCCAGCCAAGACCTCCAGTTGAAAGGCGTTGGCCAGGCTCTGAACCGTGATGGATTTCATGGTGACTCCCTCCTGCAGCTTGTCTTTCTTCTCACTTCCCTATATTCCACAGCCAGGACGCAGATTCCTGCCGGGTTCACGTTCTTTGCAGGAGCGGTCCGTGCTGGTCTGGACGGCAGAACATGGTATAATCACAGCAACAGCACTAACATGTAGGAGGCAAAGGGATGAGAGATGAGCTATTGACACAGCTTGAGGACTGGCATGAGGAGGACGAGTTCCAGCGCATTGCAGAGGCTATTGAAGAGATTCCGGCTGAAGAACAGGATTATGAGCTGATCAGCCAGCTCGGCAGAGCGTACAGCAACCTGGAGCGCTATGAGGATGCCATTACCCAGTTTCTGCGGATCGAGGAGGAAGGGCAGGAGGATCCCTTGTGGCATTACCGGATCGGACTGGCCTACTACTATGCGGAGCGCTATGATGAAGCCGAGCAGGCCTTCCGGGAAGCGGACCGCCTGGAGCCGGGCGATGAGGATACGCTGGAGTTTCTGGAGTGGATTGAGCAGGAGCGGGAAGCGTCTGCGGAGCCGGACCTCGGCGAAGAGGAGGCAGAGCCCGCCGAGCAGGCTGTGACAGCCGGAGCTCCATCCTTCCGCACCTATCAGCCGGCGGCTGCGTTGGATCTGGAGAAGGACCCGCTCAGCTTCTGGAACGATGACGCTCCGGCGGCAGAGCTGTACCGATCAGACACTCCCTCAGAGGAGCTGATCGCTTCCGTGGAGGAGGAGCTCGTCTTCAAGCTGCCAGAGTCCTACGTATCCATGATGAAGCTCCACAATGGCGGAGCGCCCCGAAACCGGTTCTACCCCGTGGAGGCTGCGCCGGGACAGGCCATCGAGATCACCGGCATCCTTGGCATCGGACGGGAGAAGAAGCACTCTCTGTGCGGCTCCTTTGGCAGCCGCCATATCATTGAGCAGGGCGGCTACCCTGAAGTCGGAGTCGTGATCGGCCAAGGTCCTTCAGGCCATGATTGCATCATGCTGGATTACCGCGAGACCGGCAATGACGGCGAGCCGGCAGTGATCCATGTGGATCGGGGTCATGGCTATGCGGTGACGAAGCTGGCGGAGAGCTTTGCGGATTTCATCGACAGATGGGCCCGGGGCTAAGCCGAGGGGGATAGAAGCTCCTTATCCTTGCATACACCGTGCGTGAACAATAACAGGCTGTCTCCCAGGGGTTTTAGGTCCCGGGGGGACAGCCTGTCCGCAATTAAGGGGTCAGTACGTCGAAGCGGACAGCTGAAACAGCCGGGCGACCTCTCCGATGCGAAATCGATTTTTCATAGTAACAATACTCCTTGGGTGTACAGGTTCAATACTTTAAGGTGAAGTGGAGGGATGCAGCATGGCGCTGTCACAGGTTGATCATGATGGACGGAAGGATAAAATGCAAGTCGCCCGCTTGGCCATGGGCTGCTTCTGGTCCCCGGAGGCATTGTTCGGTGCGCTGCCAGGCGTCATATCCACCCGGACGGGCTATGCCGGCGGCAAGCTGAAGGGGCCAACCTATCGGCAGATGGGAGATCACAGTGAAAGTGTGGAGCTTCATTTTGATCCCGGCCTGATTTCTTATGAGGAGCTGCTGCATATCTTCTGGAGGCATCATACTCCAGAGGTCATTAATGACTATAAGGGCCGGCAGTACCGCTCTCTGCTTCTGTACAGTGGAGAGAATCAGCGGAAGGCGGCGCTGGATGTTCTGAAGGAGCTGGCAAGCGCAAGCGGCAGAGCGCCTGCAACGGAGCTTCTGCCCTTTGAGGCCTTTTATCCTGCCGAGGATCGGCATCAGAAGTACTATTTGAAGCGATTTCCGGATGCGATGGGTAAGCTGGAGCAGCACTTTGCTTCTCTGGAGGACCTGCAGCGCTCTACGCTTGCAGCACGGTTAAATGGCCTGGCGAAGGGCTTTACGAACCGGGAGCGCATCCTGCTGGAGCTGCAGCAGTGGGATGTGAGCGGTGAGGAGAAGGAGCGGATACAGCGGCTGATTACCTCGATCCGGTGGTAGGTAGCCCTGGAGCAAGGAAGCCTCATTGGCTTCCACGCATAGAAGCAAGCAATGCAAAGCCCCGCGGGACCGCCCTAAGATCATCAGATCCAGGGACGGCCCCGCGGGGCTTGATCGGTTTACAGTCCAGGCAAAATGCCGGAGAACAGGCTAAGGACAAAGACGGTAGCCAGAGCGGTCAGGCCGGCAATGAAGCCGCCGAGTGTCCAGGCTTGAAGCGTCTGCGGCACGGTCAGCTTGCCGAAGCGGCTGACTACCCAGAAGCCGGAATCGTTCGGCAGGGACAAGCCGATGCCGCCTGCACAGATGGCGAGACCGAGCAGAATCGGGGATACGCCCAGATCGACAGCCATCGGTCCGAGGATGCTGGAGGTGGTCACAAGGGCCACCGTCGCGGATCCCAGCGAAGCACGCAGAATTTGCGAGAAGATAAAGGCCAGCAGCAGGACTGGAATGCTCCAGCTCTGCATCGTCTGAATCAGGTAGTCGCCGATGCCGCTCTTGTTAATGACGGCTCCGAACGCTCCGCCGGCTCCTGTAATCAGGATAATGATCCCGGCCGAGTTGATGGCCTCAGAATAGAGGCGGCTGTAAGGAATCGAGATATAAGGGCGGAGCAGGAACAGGGCAGCGAATACACTGATCAGCAACGCGACATTTTTCTCGCCGACGAAGCCGAAGAAGCTGGAAATGGATGTATCCGGCAGCAGCAGCTTGGACACGGTGTTTGCCAGAATGAGTACGATGGGAAGCGCTAACATAAAGAAGCTGAGGCCCGTGCCGATTTCCTTCTTCGGCTGGTCTGCGGGATCGACCGCAATTTCTTCCATGTCTCCGGAATGCTTCATGCGCTTGCCAATCAGCATCCCGTATAGGTAGCCGCCCACCAGTGTGGCGGGAATGGCCACGATGATGCCGTACAGGATGAACAGGCCAAGCTCTGCGCCGGTATTCTCCGCAACGACCAGCGGTCCGGGAGTCGGGGCAATCATGTTATGGGAAACGATAAGGCCGACACCCAGCGCGGTGACGAAGGAAACGATCGTAATGCCGGTCTTGGAGGACAGACTGCGAATCAGGCCGCTCAGAATGACAAAGGCAGCATCAAAAAATACAGGGATCGACACCGCGGTGCCTGTCAGCGCCAGGCCGGCGGGAGAACGCTTCACGCCGAACACCTTCAGCACGGACTGGGCAATTTTCTCCACCGCTCCGGATGCGCCGAGGAACTGGCCGAAGATTACGCCAAGGCCAATCAGAATCCCGACGCCGGTCAGCGTGTTGCCGAAGCCGGTCGTTACGGTGGATGCCACTTCATTCAGCGGCATGCCAATGACAAGAGCAGTTACGAGGGCGACGCTGACGAGCGCGAGAAAGGGCTCGATTTTTAACTTCAGAATGGCGAAGAACAGTGCCGCCAGCGATAACAGGAAAATAACAATGAGCAGGTTACCAGTAACCATGGATAAGCCCCCTTAAATATGAGTCAACGTATATTACGGCTGGTTCGTGCCTTCCAGCATCGCTGCAACATCCCGCAGCGTTGTAACCGCCCCGACATTGCCGGGAAAAATAATGTAAGGCAGATGAGGGAATTTGCTCTCCTCCCCTGTCGTCCATACCGGGATGCCGGGAGCTACCTGCCCGGCTACCGTCGCACGGCGAACGCCCAGGCCATTCGTGCCGATATCACTGGAGGTGATGCCTCCCTTGGCGATCAAGTAACGCGGAGTGACGGCAAAGCGCTGGACAATGGAGGTTACCGCGCGGGAAATATCGACCGACAGCTGCAGCTCCTTCTCCTTCATGTTCTGACCCAGGTCAAGCCGCTCGCGCCGCGTATAAATGACGGTGGTCACACCGGCCTGAACCTTCTCTTCCGCTTCCCGCTGAACACGGTCAATTTCTTCCTGAAAGTCTTCCGGCTCCAGTACGAGATGGGCATCCAGCTCCAGAAAATGCAGAGTGGATAGCTCTTTGAGCTTCTCCAGCTGATCGGTCGTCTTCTGCACATGGGACCCGATCATGATGAGGCCGCCGGTGGAAGCTTCTGGATTTACGAGCTCGGGTGCGGTAAGCAATGGCCGGGATGAGATGTTCCCGATCACCTTGGTGAAGGCTGCCGCTGTGCGGTACAGGAACGTCTTGCCCTGGCGCAATGCGCGCATTAGAGCGATAGTAAATACACGCACGTCCTGCTCCTCAGCGGCATCGACCACGACCTTGTTGAAGCGACTCACATTCATGAGTAGAGACGTGATCTCGTCGATCGCCAGACTGCGGATCATGGAGAGCGGAATCAAGGTGACGTCCTTCGCAGAAAATCGTCCGTCCGTCTTCTCTTCTACATATTCCGCAAGGGAGCTTGAGCGGTAGCCAAAGGTGCGGTCTTTCGCAAATTCGGTTTCGCCCGCCGGAATCAGCTCATCCTCCTGACGTACATAATGCACGCCTTCAAGCGTTAGCCGTCCGCCTTCAAAGAAGAAGGGAAGCAGGATTTCGCCGTCGATAGGATTTCCTTCTCCTTGCAGCGTCTCATACAGCACCTCGGTCTCCAGCGGATAATGTCCTCTCAGCGTGGAATCGCCCCGGCTGATGAGCAGGAAGGGCTGATTCAGCTTGCGGCTGACCGCGGCCGCGCGCTCCGCGATATCCTGATGCACCTGGCGCGTCTCCTCTTCGGAGAAGGCGCGGGAGTTCGTCAGAATAAAGAACAGGCTGCCAGGCTCAAGAAATCCTTGCTCGATCGATGCCTCGCTCCAATCGGTGTACACGGACACGCCGTGCACCGTCTGGACTCCGGTCGGATCATCATCCAGCACGATAATCTGGTGCTTGAAGGAAGAGATCTCTTTCTCCCACAGCGCGTTCACCGCGTCCGGAGAAAGAGAAGGGTAACGGGACAGGGCTGTACTGGCCTGGATCCTCATTGGCTGTCACCGGACACTTGGAAATTGGCAATTTTCTCATAGTATTGGACCAGACCGCCGTGATCATCCGCAGCCTTTCCATCCGCCTTCAGGGAGTGGAACATTTCCAGCACCTGACTGGTGAGCGGTAATGGAACGCCGATGGCATGCGCAGTGTCCATGACGTTCGTCAAGTCCTTCGCGTTGATGTCAATCCGTCCGCCGGCTACGAAATTACGCTCCAGGATGAGCGGCACCTTGGCATCCAGCACGGCGCTTCCAGCGAGACCGCCGCGGATGGCTTCATACATCTTCTGCAGATCAATGCCGGCCTTAGCTGCCAGAATGAGCGCTTCGGACATGGCTGCAATATGGACATTGACCAGGATCTGATTCGCCAGCTTGGCCGTGGTTCCGCAGCCATGCCCGCCAACGAGCGTAATATCCTTGCCCATATGCTCCAGAACCGGCTTCGCCTGCTGGAAAGCGCTTTCCGGGCCGCCGACCATAATGGCCAGCGTGCCGTCTACGGCCTTCGGCTCGCCGCCGCTGACCGGCGCATCCAGCATCTCCATGCCTGCAGCCTGCAGTGCATCGGCAATTTCCTTCGATACGACAGGAGAGATCGAGCTCATGTCTACGACGATGGCTCCCGGCTTCGCGCCGTGAATAACCCCTTGCTCACCCAGGATTACGCTCTTCACATGCTCCCCGTTCGGCAGCATCGTAAAGATCAGCTCACTCTGCTCGCCGACCTCCTTCGGAGAAGCTGCGGCAATAGCACCGCTTGCGGCCAGTTCCTCTACAGCGCTTACATTAATATCGTACACGGTCAGCTTATAGCCGGCGCGGATCAGATGCTGTGACATCGGCTTTCCCATGATGCCAAGTCCAATAAATCCAATTTTCACAGAAACAACCTCCTTGGTACTATCCATAGATTCTGCTTCGAACATATCGTCCGGCAGATTATTTGTTATCGCTTACAATTCTTATTGTACACAAATATAATTATTTTGTATACAAAAATATTTAATAAGTATACATATTTTATTCTGTTAAACATTATGCCCACGCATTATACTGGAAATGACAGGATTTTTTTCAGCTGTATGATTTCCTAAGGTACTCTCTCTTGAGGAATGGTAATAAAGTTCAAGTTCAATGAAGCAGGTTCATCAGAATTGACGATTAAAGAATATAAGATTTAGGAGACGACAAGGCATATGATCAAGAAGTCATCTGTAGCGTTTATGAAAGCCTACGAAATGATCCGGGACCAGATTCTGAACGGCGAGCTGCCGCGAGGCACCAAGCTGATTGAAGAGAAGCTGGCTGAAGAGATCGGGGTCAGCCGCACCCCCGTTCGTGAATCCATCCGCAAGCTGGAGCAGGAGGGCCTGATTCAGCAGAAAAGAGTGGTGAATCCCACAGAAACGGATCTGCGCAACCTGTTTCAGGTCCGGATATTATTGGAAGGCTTTGCCGCGCGCAGTGCCGCGCAATTTCTGGGCGAAGAGGAGCTGGTGGAGCTTCGCAGCTGCGTCGATATCGGACGCCATGGAAGCCCGGAGGAGATTATGACGGCGAACGCGCGCTTTCACGATATTATCGTACAGGCTACGCATAATCCGTTCATGATTGATACGATTGCAAGAATGCAGTCGATCATTTACCTGTTCCGCAAAACGGTGGTGTACCACAAGCGCCCCTTCCTCATTGATGAGCATGAGCAGATCTGTGAGGCGATCTCGTCCCATGACGGCGACCTGGCGGAGCGGCTGATGAAGGAGCATTTGCAGTCGGATCTTGAGTTCTGCATTCATTTATTGAAATAAAAAAACGAAAACGCACCCCGCAAGGCGTGGAGTGCGTTTTGGCTTACACAAAAGAAGGCAAAAGCTACTTTTCAAAACGAGGGTTTTTAATGAGGGCGTATGCCAGATAGCCTGCCATTCCGATGAATAACCCTGTCCCGCTTATAATGAAAAAAATCGTAAACCATTTGCCGAGGGTTGTCACGGGCTCAAAGCTTGGGTGGCCAACGGTGCTCAGTGTAGCAACACAGAAGTACAAAGCATCCAGCGGCTCCAGTCCCTCCTGCTTGACATAAAACAAGGTGCCGGATGCAAGCATAATGATGACCAGAGAACCTAGAATTTGAAAATTTTTCAGCTTTAGCGCATATCTGAAGCCTTTAAGGGTTCGTTTCAGCGTCAAGATAAAAGATAGCATAATCCGTTGTCGTCCTTTCACATGTAATTCATTAGTTTCTATTATATCCGCGAATCCCGTTCCGTTGCACAGAGAACTTCATAGAATAGGTTAGAGAATCGAGAAGTGCAGTCAGCACGGCAATCATAACAGGAAAAGGGTGAACAGACATGCGTAGATTAAGTATCATTTTGAAGTTTTCCCTTGCGATTACGGCATGGTTTGGACTGACCGGGGCGGAGGCGGCCTCCCGTTTTGACCAGTCTACGACGATCTCAACCTGGCTGTGGGACACGGCCACCATTGTAAAGGAAGAGCAGCAGGAGACTGTGATCTCCAATCTGGTGAGCCACCATGTGGATGTGCTCCAGCTTCAGATTCAGACGGATATTCAGCTGGAGGTGTATCAGCGATTTATCCGCAAGGCTCATGCGGCCGGCATTGCAGTCCATGCTCTTGACGGCAGTCCGTATTGGGCGGACCGGAATGGTCCCAAGCTGCAGCAGGCTTTTCTATCATGGCTGACGACATACCAGAACCAGGCCGCTCCGGAAGAAAGGTTCAAAGGCATTCACCTGGACGTGGAGCCATACGGCCATGACAAGTACGAGCAGAAGAAGAACATGCTGTGGACAAACTACCAGACGATGATGCTGACATTTAAGGACTATGCAGACCGGCATGATCTCGTGTTCGAGATTGATATTCCGTTCTGGCTGTATGGCATTCCATATAACAATCAATACGGCAAGGGCAATGTCGCAGAGTGGGTTTGCGGCCATGTGAAGCATATTACAATTATGGCTTATCGGGATACGGCCTTCCTGAATGATGGCGTTGCGGGAGTCGCCGCTGCAGAGATGAAGCTGTTTCGCAAGTATGGGGTACAGGGCATGATTGCCGTCGAGACCGGCAAGCTGCCGGAGGGGAACGACTTCGTGACCTTTTATGGAGATGGCAAGGAATATATGTATGGACAGCTGGAGCAGGTTTACCAGAAATATAAGAAGGATCCTGCCTTCCACGGGATCGCGATTCATCACTATGAAAGCTGGATGGAAATGAAGTAGTTGTTTTCAGAAAAAGTTTGTCAATCTGGTATTAAATGATGTTATGGCATACTTATTCACATCTTCGCATATTGACACCTGAGTCCTACTACCTATAAGATGTGGTAGGAGGTGTCTTATGAAGTCGAAAGCTAGATATATATTATTGATCTTGTCTATTTTTCTGGCAGGGCTTGTCGCTGCCGTTGTCCTTATACCTGAGAGAAATTCAGATGTCACAACCGATGATCAACCCGAAAAGATCCGGTTTCCCTATGTCAGCAAAGTGGAAAACGGTTCTTTTCATGTGCGCACAAATACAGGCTGGGAGCCGTTTTTCGTCAAGGGTGTCAATATTGGGGCCGGCAAGCCGGGCGCCTTCCCGGGTGAGCTGGCGATTACTTATGAGGAATATCTTCGCTGGTTTCAATACATATCAGACATGAATGCCAATACGATTCGTGTGTACACCACGCTCAGACCGCAGTTCTACAATGCACTGCTCGATTTTAACCAGAGCAATGAGGCTGCCGGCAAGGATCCCCTGTACCTCATTCACGGGGTGTGGGTAGATGAGAATGACATCCTGACGATTGAGGATGCGTTTGGCGAAGAAGACAAAATTGTGAATGATGTGATCCGCAGCGGGAAGGAAATCGTAGATATTTTACACGGTGACCGCTATCTGGCTCCAAACAAGGGGCATGCGGATGGAACGTATACATCGGATGTATCAAGCTATGTGATCGGCTGGATCCTGGGGATCGAATGGGAGCCGGCTTTTGTAGTGGGCACAGATGAAAATAATACAGCACGTGACCAATTTAAGGGCAAGCATCTTTTTACAGAGAATGCCTCTCCGTTTGAGATTTTCCTGGCCGAGATGGGCGACGGCATTATGGCCTATGAGCAGGAGAAATATGGAATGCAGCGTCCGGTGGCCTTTTCCAACTGGGTTACCACCGATCCGCTGACGCATTCAAGTGAGCCTTATCCGAACGAGGATTTGGTAGAGGTTAATGTAGAGCATATCAAGACCAAGGAATCCTATGAGACGGGGATGTTTGCATCGTATCACGTGTATCCATATTACCCGGACACCTTTAGCTTTCAGAAGGAATACATTGAATATATGGACGAGCGGGGACAAGCCAACCCCTACCGTGCTTATCTGGAGGACCTGAAGCAGGTGCACAGCATTCCGATTGTCATCTCCGAGTTCGGCATTCCAGCCTCCCGCGGTAAGGCTCATGAGAACAGGGTGACCGGCTTTAACCAGGGCTTTATTGATGAAAAGACCCAGGGCGATATGATTATGCACATGATGACCGATATTCATGATGCAGGTCTCGCCGGAGGCATTGTATTTGCCTGGCAGGATGAATGGTTCAAGCGAACCTGGAATAACAATGATCTGGATCTGCCGGACTCCCGTCCGTTCTGGAGCAACACGCAGACCAACGAGCAGCATTTCGGCCTGATGGCGTTTGACCCGGGCAGCCCGGGCAATGTCGTGGATGTGGACGGAGATGTCAGTGAATGGCAAGGAGAGAAGTCTTTTTACGAGGATGAGCGGCTGAAGCTGTACGTCCGGAGTGATGAAGCTTATATGTATTTTAGGGTGGAAGCCGAGAATTATGATTTTGAGCAGGATACGCTGCTGCTGCCGATGGACACGATATCTGGGCAGGGCAATGACGGGATGAAGGAGATGAAGGTATCCTTCAGCGAGGCCGCGGATTTTGTGCTGCAGATTCAGGGACCGGACAACTCGCGCCTGCTTGTCGATGCCTATTATGACAATTATTATTTCCGCTATGCGGTGCTGACGGATCTGTTAGAAAGACAGGCTGAATATCATGCCAAGAACTCGGGCCTGTTCAATCCCATCTTCCTTGCGCTGAACAAACAGATCAAGATTCCGACAAGCGGAGAAGTTATTCCGTTTACCGGCTATGAGACGGGGAAGCTGCTGTACGGCATCAGCAATCCGGAGCATCCGGAGTATAACTCATTGAGCGATTTCTATTACCAGGACGGCCAGCTGGAGATCCGTATTCCATGGCAGCTCCTCAATGTGATGGACCCTTCGCGCAAAATGATCATGGATGACATGCATGCACGTGGAACCATCGCTTCATTAAAGACAGACAGCTTTCACATTGGCATTGTGCAGCCTGATGAGAATGCCCCCTCGAACGTGCCGATGTCTCGCTATACCTGGGAGGATTGGGAGCGACCTAGCTACCATGAGAGGCTGAAGCCGTCCTATTATATTTTGCAGGAAGGCTTTAAGGGCCTGTCCACGGTAAAGGAGTAGGAAGACATGAAGAACAGAGCCTTCAAGCTTCGTTATATCCTGCTCGCAGTGCTTGTCATTCTGGTTCTTACGCCCTTTGTCTGGTGGCTGCTGAAACCAACCAAGGCGCTGGATGTAGTCGTGGTCAACAAGACCTTCCCGATTCTGCAGGACAGCAAGGACAAGCCACAGCTGGATTATAGCAAACAGCGCGGGCTGTACTGGGTGCTGAATCATCAGCGGATTGACAATCCCAAGACCGGCAAGGCCTACAGCATGGATACGGATTACTCCGGCAATGCCTTGAGCAATGGTAAGCTTGTTCATAAGCCGCTGCAGATCAATAACGTACCCGACATGATCTATCTGCTGGATGCCTACGGCACCGGAGGCTCCAGAGAGAGTGGAGTAGAGGAGCCTGGAATATCCGGTCTCACCCGGGACGAGATCGCTTGGGTATCGAACAGCTACGCCAGAGGCACCACGCTGCTTGGCGAATATAACATTGCCGGTGAGCCGACGAGTGACGCGGTATCCCAGGAGCTGGGCCGCTTGTTCGGCGTGTCCTTTACTGGGATGGCCGGCAAATTCTTCTCGGATTTATCCTCCGAGATCGACGTTCCGGACTGGATCCGCAACATTTATCAGAAGCAGTACGGCAAGGCCTGGTCTCTGAGCGGAGCCGGCATCGTGATCGCCGGCAACGACCAGATTGTCATTCTGCAGCGGGATATCGGGTTTACGGGAAGCTCGCTGCAGGTTGGGATGAACGAGGACCTGAACGGGAAATACGAATCGGAAGCAGTGAACTACTATAACTGGTTCGAAATCGTGGAGCCGGATGCTCCTGAGGATGTGATCGCCTGGTATAGCCTGGACCTGACGGAGGAGGGCAAGAAGCAGCTGGAGCCTTACGGGCTGAAGGGAACGTTTCCCGCCATCGTAGACCGCCGCGAAGGGGCACAGCGCTCAGTGTATATGGCAGGAGACTTCTCGGATTACAGAGGTCCGGATAAGCTGCATGGCTTTATCGGGGCAGCACCCTTGTACAAGCTCTTCAGCATTGAAAGTGAAGGGGATTTGGGTTACTTCTACTGGCGCTTCTATGTTCCCTTCATCACTAACGTGATGGAGGAGATCGAGGCTCAAGAGGAGCCCCAGTCCTTTGTCGTCAAGGCAGATGAAGCCTCCGGCGTGAAGCTGGTTTCCGCCATTGAGGAGGGCCAATTCTCGGTCTACCGAAACGGAGTATGGGAGAAGAGGCACATCCAGGGCGTTAATTTAGGCTCAGGCATTCCTGGCTACGCTCCGGGCACTTTCCCGGAGGATGCTGCTTTTTATACCGAGTGGTTTCAGCAAATGGCGGATATGAATGCCAATACGTTGCGCGTGAAGGACCTGATGCCGCCTGTTTTCTACCGGGCTCTGGATAATTTCAATGTCAGCCATCCGGATCAGATGCTCTCTCTAATTCAGAACATATCACTTGCGTCCGATCCGGCTCCGCAGGATGTCTTAAGTAAGGAGGAGCAGGGTGCGTTCCAGCAGATCATGGAGAACACGGTACATGCTCTGCATGGCAATCATGAAAGCTCGGGTTCGAACGAGACAGAACGTTATAGTAATGATGTGTCAGGTTATGTCCTTGCCTATACGCTGGAGCCGGCATGGAGCAAGAGCTCGGTAGCAGCTGCCAATACAGCGCATGCCGGCTACACCTATGAAGGTGACTTCATGTATTCAACGGATGGAGCGACGCCGATCGAAGCCTGGCTGGCTTCCATGCTGGACAAGCTGGCAGGCGTAGAGCTGCAGCAGTACGGCATGCAGCATCCATTGGCAGTCGTGCTAAACCCGGAGCTGGATCCGGTGTATGTCCGTAAGGCCGGGCTTACGTCCACGCCTGACGGACAGGTGGAGCTGGACCATATAGGCACCACAGCCCAATTCAAGGCACAGTTGTTTGGTGCCTATAATATTTATCCATCTAAGCTTGAGGAGGACGGCAAAGCAGGCTTCTTTGCAGGCTATCTGAATGACTTGGTGAAGGAAGAGGACCGCTATCACATCCTAGTCAATGAATTTGGAATTCCGACCACGAACGGCATCACGGAAGAGGATCAGGGCCGGGAGCTGGCGGATATGATTCAGAGCATTCAGGATAGCGGAGCTCTGGGTGGACTCGTTTACGAATGGGCAGACGAATGGGGAAGCAGCAGTCCGGACACTGCGCCGTACATGATTCCCAAGAAGCGGGGAGCGTTGTGGCATAACACGGACGATCCCGCGCAAAATTACGGCATTGTGGCGATGGAATCGGATCGCAATGTGCCTTTGACCTTGAATCTGAAGGGCTCAGGTCCGCTGGATTCTATAGGCATGGGTGCGGATGAATCGTATTTCCATATTCAAGCACAGTTCAAGCAGCTGCCGGATTGGGACAAGCAGCAGCTCATGATGTATATCGACACGATCGACCGCAAAAAAGGCGAGTATATGCTGGAGCCAAACGTCAATGAAAACTGGTCAGGGACTGAATTTAAGCTGGTCATCCCGCAGCCGGATCAAGCTGAGCTGCTGGTGATCCCTACGTACAACAAGAGCCGCGGCACTTATTTTACAAAGGTTACGACAGACGGCATCTTTGAGCGGCTATCACCGCTCCCGGATCAGGGAGCTTCCGCTCGCGCCAAAGATCTGTCTGTCCTTACGGCAGGCAGCTTCGAACGAGGGGATACGCATCTAAACCTCCAGGAGAACACTTTGAAGGTAAGAATTCCATGGGCCCGGCTCAATTTCACCGATCCTTCCAGCCTGCTTGTGATCAGTGACGAGCAGCAGCAGGGAGTGCCGGGATCGGATGAGGCTATCTCCGTCAAGATGACGGATGGCATGGTAGTTTCACTGGTGGTCATGGACAAGCAGACACGTAAGGTAGAATATCAATTTCCGGAAAGTGTCACCTCACAGGGATACCGCACGTTCACCTGGAAGACCTGGGATGTGCCCCAATACACCGCTCGAAGCAAGAGCAGCTATGAATGGATTCGTGAGGCATACCAGGATGAACTCAGTCCCTGAAGCGGCTGAAGAGGAGCGGAGAGAGAGGCGGTAGGAGTGAGAGAAGCATTTATATTACTGTGGATATCTTCCGGGCTTGTCATGGTCTTTTTCATAGCCATTGTTCTTATGTGGATGAGCGCGCATCATCGAATGAAGAAGGAGCAGCAGCTGAGTGCAGTCTTTGAACAAGAGCTGAACGAGCTGCTTAACGGCAAAGTACGGGAGTCACGAATCCGGACCGGCGAGTGGAGCCGGCTGCTCCGCGGCAAGGCATTCCGCTACGAGCTGCTGATCTCCTGTCTTGCCCGCAGAGGGGAAGACGAGCTCTACAAGCACCAGGAGCTGCTGTATACGTTCTACGACAAGGTCGGTATTATAGATTTCTTGGAGCGGCGGCTGCACTCGAATCAGGAGCATCTGCAGGCGCTCGCTTGTCAGTATATTGGTGATCTGCGGCTGAAGTCATTCGGAGACGAGATGTCGAGGCTGTCTTCAAGCAAGAGCAATCATGTGGTGTATCATGTGCTGCTGGCCCTGGCCAAGCTGGGAGATCTGGAGCGCTTGTCGGGTACGCTGGTGAAACAGTCCTCTACCCTGTCACTGTCGTTCCGCACTCTGCTGGAGGTACTCTCCGAGTTTAAAGGCTCCAAGCGGGACCTGTTCAAGCTGACGCTGGATCAGAGTGATGATTATCTGAAGAGCATCCTCATTAAATCCGCGGCCGATGAACAGCTGGAGGGCTTGGAGGAGTATTATCTGGAGCACCTGAACAGCAGCAATATCAATCTGCGCATTGCTTGTATCCGAGCTCTCGGCGGGTGGAAGGATTCCTCCATAGAGCCGGAGCTTGTCCGGCAGCTGGAGGACCCGGCCTGGGAGGTTCGAGCGGCGGCGGCCAAGAGCCTGGAGGGCACAAGGACACGCGCTAGCTTGCAGGCGCTGGTCCAGGCGACTGGCGACTCTGAGTGGTGGGTCCGGCATAACGCCGCCAAGACGCTTGCAGCTTCACCGGATGGAGAAGAGTATGTTCAGCGCATTATTAACGGCGAGGACCAGTTTGCCCGTGAAGCAGTTATCGGTGTAATGGAGATCTCTGTATAACGATCAACATGACGAATAGGGAAAGTTGGTAGCGATCTAATGTATTATTTCTGGAAGTTCTTGTTGTATTTCAGTGAATTCTGCATGATTTATACGATCGGCATTAATTTGTTTTATAATTTTCAAATGTTTATTTCGGTCCTGGATTTGTCCAGCTACAAGAAGAAAATGAAATCCTCGGATTATGAGCGGTATACCGAGTCCAAGAATATGGTGCCGATTTCCGTACTCGTGCCTGCATACAACGAAGAAATGACGATTGTAGATAACATTAAATCGCTGCTGGCCTTGAACTATTTTGAGTATGAGATCGTGATTGTCAATGATGGCTCGCAGGATGCCACAATGGCCCGGATCATTGATGAGTTTGGCCTGGTACAGGTCAAGCAGCCCTATAAGAAAAGTCTCGAAACTCAAGAAATTCTCGGCATTTACCGGAATCCGCAATATGAGAAGCTGGTGCTGGTGGACAAGCTGAACGGCGGTAAAGCGGACGCGCTGAATGCGGGGATTAATGTTTCGGCGTATCCGTTTTTTGCAAGCATTGATGCCGATTCTGTGCTGGATCAGGACGCGCTGGTCAAGCTGGCGATGATGTTCGTTGAGCGCCCCGATACTGTAGCCCTGGGCGGCATTGTCCGCATTGCGAATGGCTCAAAGCTGCACAACGGGGAGCTCGTGGAAATGAAGCTGCCCAAGAGCAAGGTGGCCGGGCTTCAGATTGTGGAGTACCTGAGAGCTTTTCTGACGGGCCGTACCAGCCTGAGCAAGCTGGATTCCATTCTGATTATATCAGGGGCCTTCGGGGCCTTTAACAAGCAGGCAGTCATTGATTGCGGCGGATATAAATTGAAGTCGATCGGCGAAGATATGGACATTATTATGAGGCTGCACAAGTTTATGAAGGACCGCAAGCAGCCGTATCAGATCAAGTTTCTGGCGGATGCAGTGTGCTGGACCCAGGCGCCGGAATCTCTTAAAGACTTGCGGGTACAGCGCCGCAGATGGCAGATTGGCCTGTTTGATAACCTGTTAAGCTATAAGCATATGATGCTTAATCCTAAATACGGCAAAATCGGTCTGATTACGCTGCCATACTACTGGATTTTTGAGCTGATTGGTCCTGTTATTGAATTTCTGGGATATATCTTTATTCCATTAGCTTATTTATTCGGCCTGCTGGAATTCAGCAGCTTCCTGATGTTCTTTATGATTGCTTTCCTGCTGGGCACGACCTTGTCCCTGGGAAGCATCCTGCTGGAGCAATTCTCCTTCCGGAGATATTTGCGCTTCAGCGATCTTATGAAGCTGGTTGGCTATGCATTTATCGAGAACCTGGGCTTCCGGCAGCTGACCATTCTTTACCGCGTAGAAGGCATTATCCGCTTCCGCAAAACCCGTCATGCCTGGGGACAAATCAAGCGTCAGGAGTTTGCCTCTGGCAAAAACAACGCTGCAGGATAACAGAGAACAGACCTGAAGGGGCCGCATGCGGCTCCTTTTTTACTGCTGCTGGCGTGATGATGGTCAGAAGGACGCAGATCCCGCCGGCCGCCGTTGCGATCTTTCCTCCTGTTCCGGGTATAATAGAGCATAGATGTGTATTCACATAGAAATGATTCCATGTAAGAACGACTGTGGAATTTCAATAAGAGGATCGCAAAGGAGCCTAGAACGCCATGACACAATCACAGCAGCCGGCAGCAGCCGGATGGAAGCTTGATAACAGCTATAGCAGGCTGCCGGACCTTCTGTTCACGAGACAGGAGCCAGCGCCTGTCAAGGCACCGAAGATTATCCTGTTTAATCGTGAGCTGGCAGAGACGCTGGGGCTGGATGCCTCCAGCCTTCAGAGCCCGGAAGGAGCGGCCGTGCTGGCCGGAAACGAGCTGCCTCAAGGTGCGGAGCCTCTGGCTCAGGCCTATGCAGGGCATCAGTTCGGCTATTTCAATATGCTGGGGGATGGACGGGCAGTGCTGCTCGGGGAACAGCTTACGCCAGCCGGAGGCCGCTATGATATACAGCTGAAGGGATCGGGGCGTACACCTTACTCCCGGGGCGGAGACGGGCGTGCAGCCCTGGGGCCCATGCTGCGGGAATATATCATCAGTGAGGCGATGCATGGCCTGGGCATCCCGACGACCAGAAGTCTGGCCGTGACGGCTACCGGTCAAGAGATTCAAAGAGAGCTGTCGCTGCCGGGGGCTGTATTGACCCGGGTGGCCGCCAGCCATATCCGGGTTGGAACCTTTCAATATGCCGCGCAGTGGGGAACACCGGAGGATGTACGCACCCTGACAGACTATACGATTGCCCGGCACTATCCTCATGTAAAGGATGCAGAGCAGCCTTATCTTTCTTTACTGCAGGAGGTCATCCGCCGCCAAGCCTCACTTATCTCGCAGTGGCAGCTGGTCGGCTTCATTCATGGCGTGATGAATACGGACAATATGACGCTGAGCGGAGAAAGTATTGATTACGGACCCTGTGCCTTTATGGATGCTTACCATCCATCGACCGTGTTCAGCTCCATTGATTCGCAGGGCCGCTATGCCTATGGCAAGCAGCCGTACATTGGAGCCTGGAATCTGGCGCGGCTGGCAGAAGCGCTGCTTCCCTTGATCGATGAGGATGTGAACAAGGCTGCGGAGCTCGCAGAAGAAGAAATTGCAAAGTTTGGCGTCTGGTTTGAGGACAGCTGGCTGCACGGCATGAGAGCCAAGCTGGGCCTGTTTAACGAACATCAGGACGACCAGGAGCTCATAACCAGCCTGCTGGATTTGATGGCTGAGCACCGGGCTGACTTTACCAACACCTTTCGCGCCCTGACGCTGGGAGAAGACACGGAGATGCAGGAGATCGAGGCGTTTCAGCGCTGGCAGGAGCGGTGGAAGAAACGGCAGCGCCAGCAGGAGGAATCGCTGGAAGCGGCCTGGCGCTTGATGCGGGGCAGCAATCCGGCAGTCATTCCGCGGAATCACCGCGTGGAGGAAGCTTTACAGGCAGCAGAACAGGGCGATCTGAGTGTGTTAAAGCGGCTGCTGGAGGTGTTATCCCATCCCTATACGTATTCTTCGCAGCAGCAGCCCTACTGCGATCCCCCTGAGCCCACCGGCCGCGCCTACCGCACCTATTGCGGGACATAAACATAATCCCCCCAGAAAGAAGCAGACCATTGCGGTCCGCTTCTTTTTTTGTGCGCAGCAGGCGAAAATGTTCCTTGTTCATGCGAGGATATTCCGATGCGCTGGGATATTCTGTAATGCTATAACTAAACCATAGAGCCGCTAAGGAGCGGGAATCTTATACGGAGTCATTTTAAACCATACCTATAAAGGGGGCATACACGTGAAAAAGAGTAAAAAATGGATGAGCCTGATTCTCGGGCTGACACTGACCATGGGTCTGGCGGCATGCGGAGGCGGGACCGAAACCGGCTCCACCGGCACAACAGAGCCGAACAAGGACAGCGGCAAGGCACCGGCCGAGGGGCAGACAGCGAAGGTGGATGAAATCTACTTCCTGAATTTCAAGCCGGAAATTGCACAGGTGTATGACAAGATTGCCAAGGATTACGAAGCGGAGACTGGCATTAAAGTGAAAGTGGTGACCGCTGCTGCCGGCACTTACGAAACCACGCTGAAGTCCGAGGTGGCCAAATCCGATCCTCCGACGATTTTTCAGATTAACGGTCCGGTCGGATATAACAACTGGAAGGACTATGCCAGCGATCTGAAGGACACCAAGCTGTACAGCTTCCTGTCTGACCCAAGCCTCGCGGTGACGAGCGGAGAGGGTGTATACGGCATCCCTTACGTGGTTGAAGGCTATGGCATCATCTACAATGACGCTATTATGAAGAAATATTTCGAGATGGCCGACAAAGCCGTCAGCATCTCTTCCGCCGCAGAAATCAACAGCTTCGACACCCTGAAGGCCGTGGTTGAGGATATGACCGCGAAAAAGGATGCCCTGGGCATCAAAGGCGTATTCGCCTCCACGTCCATGGCTCCGGGCGAGCAATGGAGATGGCAGACGCACCTGGCGAACCTGCCGCTGTATTATGAGTTCAAGGATATGGACGGCTATGACAGCACCGTGCTGGCCGGACTTGATGCCAAGGAAATCGAGTTCAAGTATGGAAGCAACTACAAGAATATTTTTGACCTCTACATTAACAACTCTGTCAGCAAAGGCACGATGGTCGGAAGCAAGTCCGTAGCTGATTCCATGGCAGAATTCGCGCTGGGTCAGGCAGCCATGGTACAGAACGGAAACTGGGCATGGTCCCAGATTAACGAAGTTGGCGGCAACACGGTGAAAGCCGAGGATATCAAATTTATGCCGATCTATACCGGCGTAGAAGGCGAAGAGAACCAGGGTCTGGCTGTCGGAACCGAGAATTATTTCGCCATTAACAGCAAGGTATCCCAAGAGAAGCAGGAAGCTTCTGTCGCATTCCTGGAGTGGCTGTTCTCCAGTGACAAAGGCAAGCAGTATATCGTGAACGAGCTCGGCTTCATCGCACCATTCAACACCTTCGGAGATGATGAGAAGCCTGCAGATCCGCTGGCAAAAGAAGTGACACGCTGGATGGATGAAGGCACAACGTCCGTAGCCTGGACCTTTGCCGCCTTCCCAAGCGAGGAGTTCAAGAACCAGTTCGGTGATGCGCTGCTGCAATATGCCCAGGGCAGTGCAACCTGGGAGCAGGTCGCCAGCACGGTAACAGAAAGCTGGAAAGCCGAGAAGGCCAGAACAAGCCAATAACCCTGTGACTTTTTCGGGCCACTGCGTACAGTATGCTGCGCAGTGGCGCTTCTTTACTCTTTTTGGATTCTATGTGATCGGAGCGTCGATATGGAGAAATCAATCAAAAGATACGTCTTGTTCTTTACCCTGCCGACCCTGCTTGCCTTTGCTGCCCTGTTCGTGGTTCCCTTCGCGCTGGGCATCTATCTGTCCTTTACCGAGTTCACGACCGTTAATGATGCGACATGGGTAGGGCTGAGCAACTATGGCAAAGCCTTTGCCAATCCGGATTTTCAGAATGCACTCTGGTTTACAAGCAAGTTTACCGTCGTCTCCATCATTACGGTCAATGTGCTGGCCTTCCTGCTGGCCTTGCTGCTGACACGGGGCAGAAAGGGCACGAATCTGTTCCGGACAGCCTTTTTCATGCCGAATCTGATCGGGGGCATCGTGCTGGGCTACATCTGGCAGCTGATTCTGAACGGAATTCTGTACCGCTATGAGATGACACTGACGTTTGACGCCAAGTACGGCTTCTGGGGACTGGTCATTCTCATGAGCTGGCAGATGATCGGGTATATGATGGTTATTTACATCGCGGGCATCCAAAGCATCCCTAAGGACCTGTTCGAGGTCGCCAAAATCGAAGGCGCAGACCGCTGGGCAACCGTGCGGCACGTGACCATTCCGATGATTATGCCGGCCATTACCATCTGCCTGTTCCTGACGATGATCAATTCCCTGAAGCTGTTTGACCAGAACCTTGCGCTGACCGCAGGCGCTCCCTCCAAGGAGACCGCAATGCTTGCCCTGGACATTTACAACACCTTCTACGGCACGCCGGGCTTTGAAGGAGTGGGGCAGGCGAAGGCAGTCGTGTTCTTCGTGCTCGTGGCCCTGATCTCCATGATCCAGCTGTCTATCACCAGAAGAAGGGAGGTTGAGCAGTAATGCAAAGAGAAACGGTCCGTGACAATACGATCTTTGTGCTGTTTCTGGTACTGATGGCCGTGTTCCTGTCCCCGATCCTGATTGTGCTCATGAACTCCTTTAAGGGGAAATTTTTCATCAGTGATGCGCCGTTCAAGCTGCCGGACAGTACCACCTACGTCGGTCTGGAAAACTATATCAGCGGCCTGGAGAAAACAGGCTTTCTGAACGCGTTCGGCATGTCCCTGCTCATTACGGTGCTGTCGGTGCTCGTCATTGTCTGGTTCACGTCCATGACGGCCTGGTACATTACACGGGTGAAGACCGGGTTCACCAAATCCTTGTATTTTGCTTTCGTCTTCTCCATGATCGTGCCCTTTCAGATGGTAATGTTCACGATGACCAAGGTGGCCAATGTGCTGCACCTGGACAATCCGCTCGGCATTGTCATCATTTATTTAGGCTTTGGCGCGGGGCTATCTGTCTTCCTGTACTCCGGGTTCGTCAAGTCCATCCCTGTAGAGATTGAAGAGGCCGTGATGATGGACGGCGGCAATCCGCGGCAGATGTTCTTCCGGGTTGTGTTTCCGATTCTGAAGCCGATCGCGATTACGGTCGCCATCCTGAATGTGATGTGGATCTGGAACGACTATTTGCTGCCCTATCTCGTGATTGGTACAGAGTACAAAACCATTCCAATCGCCATTCAGTACCTGCGCGGCGGCTATGGCTCGATTGATATGGGTGCGATGATGGCGATGCTGACGCTCGCTATTGTGCCTGTGGTCATATTTTATCTGTTCTGTCAGCGCTATATTATTGAGGGCGTTGTGGCAGGGGCAGTCAAGGGATAAAGGGTGCGGCCTTCAGGCCGCCCTTTTTTTGTAGAGAGCGGGGCAGGAGGACTGCTGTTTTTGTCGAAAAAGAGATAGAGATAGGCCGGAGGAGGTTTCGCCGTATGTGGCTTCAGAAAAGCTTACAGTCCAAGCTGCTGCTCGGCATGATTGTATGCGCTATCATCCCATTGACCATTTCCATCATCATTTCCTACCGCACGACCTCCAGCTCGGTCCAGAGTCAGATCGTGGATATTAACCAGCAGGCGATGGACAGCAGCACCTACTATGTCAAAAGATATCTGGATAACCTGGATCAGATTACGCTGTCCTTTTATTTTGATCCCGTGCTGATGGGGTATCTCCGATCCCCGTCGTCTGCGGATTACGCCGAGCGAATGTATATATCGAACCAGGTGTACTCCATCTCCAAGGAGCGCCCGGAATTTCGGGCTGTCCGCTTCGCCAGCTCCCAGACGGGAGAGGTGTATTCGGACTCGGCTTTTTTGAGGCTGGGAGAGGGGGATCCGCCCGGCTCGATCTCCACGCCGGAGGACGATCAGGCCGGCTGGGGGGAAACCTACGGCTATGAGGTCGTGACGATGAATGGGGAGCGCCTGCTGGCATTTCACAAGCCGATCATTGATTATCCGCGGACGCATCTGCTCGGCATTCTGACGATTTATATCGGTCCTGATGAGCTGGGACAGCTCGTCCGGCCGGGCGAGGTTTCCACAACGGAAGGAGAGCAGGTCTTTCTGCTGATCCGGCGGGATCATGAGCTGCTGTATGCTTCGCAACAAGGACAAGAGTCTTTGCTGGGCCTGGAGATGGACCCCGCTCCTTGGAACGGGGACAAGGGCTATGTCCAAGGGAAATGGGCGGGACAGGAGGGCGTGCTTGTCTATGTTACTGACGATTACAAAGGGATGCCGCTGACGCTGGTAAAATATATCCCGTCTGCAGTCATGCACGAGGCGGCCAATGAAACACTGCGGAAATCGCTTGCGATTCCATTGATGATGACCCTGCTGGTGCTCCTCTGCTCCTCGCTCCTGTCCTACATGTTTATGACGCCGATCAAGCGGCTGGTGCGCAGCATCGCCCAGGTTCAGGCCGGCAACTTCGACATGCAGCCGATTCCGGCACGGCAGGATGAGCTGGGCGTACTGGAGCATCGGTTTCAGAGCATGGTCCGGGGTCTGGATGATCTGATGAACCGGGAATACCGGCACCGGCTGGAGCTGACGACCGCGCATTTAAAAATGCTGCAGGCGCAGATCAATCCGCACTTCTTATACAATTCGCTGCAGTCCATCGGTACTCTGGCGCTGCGCCAGGGCGCACCGGAGGTGAATGAGAAGATTGCGGAGCTGGGATATATTTTGAGATACAGCATGGATCTGAAGACGGAAAGCGTACCGCTGCACAAGGAGATCGAGCATATTGAGAACTATATGTCCCTGCAGCTGGGAAGGTTCAGAGACCGCCTGTCGTATGAGCTGTCCTGTCCGCCGGAGGCGCTCTCTATCCTGGTACCGAAGATGATTCTGCAACCGCTGGTGGAGAACAGTATCGTACACGGCATGGAGAAGGGCACCGGCAGAGGCGCCATTCATATGGCGGTGGAGCTGAAGGCGGAAGCGCTGGTCATTTCTGTCATGGATAATGGAAAAGGAATTGAGGCGTCCGTGCTGGAGGGGCTGCAGCGGGAATACGGGGGAAGGCAGCCGACATCCGGCAAGGAATCCGGCATTGGGCTTATCAATGTATTGGAGCGGCTGCGCCTTCGCTACGGCAGCCGGTTTACTTGGGAAATTCGCAGCATTCCTTATGAAGAGACGATCATTCAATTACATATCCCGCTGGAGGAGCGGAAGGACATGCAGCCCGCTGCTTCAGCACAGGAGGTGCACTCGGTATGAAGGTACTCATTGTCGACGATGAAGAGCATGTACGGGAGGCGATCGAGCTCTCGGTAGATTGGGGACATTACGGCATTGACCAGCGCCTGCTGGCTTCCAATGGAGCAGAAGCCCTGGAGCTGCTGCGTGAACATCGCCCGGAGGTCATGTTCTGTGATATGAGCATGCCCCGGATGGACGGGACGGAGCTGCTGCAAAGGATTCGGGAGGAGAACGAGAATGTGCAGGTCATTGTCATCAGCGGCCATGATGATTTCCGGTACACCCAGGCAGCCATTCGCGCCTTTGGCATAGATTACTTGCTGAAGCCGTTCCGCCGCGCAGACCTGGAGAAGGCGCTGGAGAAAGCCATATCGGTGTGGGAGGAGAAGGAATCCTTGCGCTCCGGCCTGCGGGAGTCCGCATACCGGATGAAGCAGGTGGACGCGATGTTGGAGGAGCAGCGGCTTGCGGGCTACTTGCGGGGAGAGATTGCATATCATGACGGCATCCGTCCCTGGTTCCGGAAATGGTGTGATACCGAGCAGCTGTGGGTAGCGCTTATGCTGCCAAGGAACCAGCTCGAAATTATAAACCGGCGGTTCGATGGAGATGCCGAGCTTTATGCGTTTGCGGTCAGCAATATCGTAGACGAGGTGCTGCACTCCTGCAGGGTCTGGAGCTTCTGCCGGCTGGATGCCTATCAGTGGGTGCTGCTGATTGGAGCGGACTCGCAGGGAGCCGACGGGTCCATGTTCCAGCTGTATGTCCGGCGGATTTCCGCCGCTTGGGAGCGCACTTTCGGATTAACCGTATTTACAGGGCTATGTGAGGAGAAGACCATCGTGAAGGACCTTCCCGGAGCACTGGGCAGCGCCCGGGTTGCCCTGCTCAAATCCCCGGTGCTGCCGGGAAGCGCTGCTCCTTCCGGACCTGCACCTCGGCTGTCCGAGCAGCAGCAGCTGCTGGAGGCCGCGCTGCAGAGCGGCAACAGAAGCTATGCGGCCGAGCTGATCCAGTCCTTCGTCCGCTCGGTGCGGCAGCGGGGCGCGTTGACGCTGAAGGAGCTGCAGGCCTACACGCTGGAAGCCAACCTGATGCTGGACCGAGCGGGCGGGCACGATCCCGCGGGACGGGAGCTTCCCGGCCTGCAGCTGCCGCTGTGGATCAACGATCTGGAGGAGTGGGGGCGCCTGCTGCTTCAGCAGTGGTGGCGGCTGATGGAGGAATCAGGAAGCGAGGGTGGCGGAAGCCGCGGCGTAGAAGCGATGCGGGAGTACATGAATGGGCATTATTACGAGGACATCTCGCTGTCGAGCCTGTCCGAGCGGTTTCATTTCAGTCCGCAGTATATTTCCAAGAAGTTCAAGGAGATGTATAACACTACGGTCGTGACCTATTTGACCGAGCTTCGCATGGAAAAGGCGGCATCGCTGCTGTCCCATACCGAGATGACCGTGCATGATATTGCTCAGCGGGTCGGGTACGGAGATGAGAACTATTTCGGCAAGGTGTTCAAAAAGCACACCGGCTTCTCACCGCTGCAATACCGGAAGCAGCGGCCGCAGCAGGAGGCTCACATATGAGCCGAAAAGCTTGGGCTATGCTGACAGCCGCACTGCTGCTGCTCGCAGCGGGCGTGTATGCCTGGACGCTGCCACCATCCCCGCCTCAGGCTGCCACAGGCGCAGAGCAGGAGCGGAAGCCCCGAACGACGCTGCGCCTGCTTCAGTTCAAGGTTGAGATACGGGAGCAGGTGCTGGCCATGGCAGAGGATTATATGCGGGAGCACCCCGATATTGTCATTGAAGCCCAGGTGCTGAAGGACTATGATACGACGCTGATCACGCGGTTTGCGGCGGGAGAAGCACCGGATATTTTCACGGTCAAATCCTACTCTGATATTCAAGACTGGGCTCCGCGCCTGGCAGATCTGTCCGGGGAGCCGTGGATGGAGCAAATCTCACCGGCTGCCGTGCAGGGCATGACGGTTGATGACCGAAAGCTCGGCTTCCCGATGTCCATTGAGGGCTACGGATTTATCTATAATAAGGAGCTGTTCGCTCAAGCCGGCATCAAAGAGGTTCCGCGCACGCTCGGTGAGCTTCGGACGGTCAATGAGAAGCTGAAGGCAGCGGGTATACGTTCCTATGCGGAGGGCTATAAAGAGTGGTGGATTCTGGGCCAGCACTTGTTGAACCTGCCGTTTGCTTATGAGGAAAACCCGGTGTCTGCGATTCAAAGCCTGAATCAAGGCACCCGGCAGCTGGGTGAGCTGAAATATATGGACGGCTTCTTCGATGTGCTGGATATGACGGTGAAATACGGGCAAGGCAGCCGCTCGACCTTGATCAGCTATGATGATCAGGTGGCTGATTTTGCCGCAGGGCGATCTGCGATGATGCAGCAGGGCGTGTGGACGATGGAGACGATCGGGCGGATTAACCGTGAGCAACACATCGGCATGTTTGCGATTCCGCTCAGTGAGAATGCGGAGGAAACCGCGCTGCCGGTCGGCGTGCCCGGTTATTATGTGCTCAACCAGAACTCCCCGCATCTGGAAGAGAGCAAGCAGTTTCTGGCATGGCTGCATCAGAACGGGGACAAATATCTGGTGCAATCCTTCAACAGCATTCCGGCCTTCACAGACCTCACCGCTGACAATCTGGGTCCGCTGGCCGCGGATTTGGCGGACTATGTCCGTAGAGGGCAGACGATTCCATGGGCTCATGCCCTCTGGCCTTCGGGCTCGCAGACGGAGCTGGCGAAGCCGCTTCAGGATTATGTTGGCGGCGGCGTAAGCCGGGAGGAGACGCTGCAGCGGCTGCAGCAGGTCTGGGACACGCAGGCGCGCTTGTCTGGTAATGGGGAAGCGGTGGAGGGGCCGTGAAGGGTCGGTACGATTCTTAGCAGACTGCCTCCCAAATGCCTGTAACGGGGAAAGAGCTCCGGATACGGTTCCCTTGAACCGTATCCGGAGCTCTTAGAGCTGTTAAGGTGAAGTGTCATGCATCCTGGCTGTGTACTGTTGCAGAAGCGTAAAGTCTCTCTGAACTTCTTACGGCACCAGCACCTCCAGATGCCGTGGCAGGATGCTGAGCGTGATGGGCAGAATCGGCCCTTCTTCGCCGTCTACGTTGGTGCGAACCGGCTCTGTGGAGGAGACGGTCACGCTTTTGGCGGTGAAGTAGTGGACGTCCTTATGATTCTTGAGGCTGCCAAATAGCAGCGAGAGGCTGGCGGTCATCGTCTTGAACAGGTTCAGATCCTTGATGACAAAGCAATGCAGCAGTCCATCGTCCACCGAGGCCTCGGGAGCAAGCCGTTCAAATCCTCCCACCGAATTGGTCAAGGCGGCCAGAAACAATGGAGATTCGCCTTCCCATACTTGATTATCGTAATGGATCGTCATGGGCACCGCATGGCTGTTGACCAGCTCCTTCAGTCCCTCTTTCAGATAAGCGAGCGAGCCCAGGCGTGATTTCTCCTCGGAGGTCACCGCGGACAAGGACTCTGCCAGTGCACCGGCAGCAGCGACGTTGGCAAACAGCTGATTGTTGATCGTGCCCATGTCTACCCGCTGTACTTTGGAGGAGGCCAGCGTCTGGATCGCATCCTCGGGACGCAGCGGAATCGACAGCGCCCGGGCGAAATCATTCACCGTACCCAGCGGAACAAGCCCAAGACGCGGTCGGTGGCTCTGGTTCATCATGCCGTTGATCGTCTCATGCAGGGTTCCGTCGCCGCCGATGGAGACGACGAGATCAAATGCTTCGGTACAGGCCGAGATGCAGTACCGGGTCGCATCAAGCTCCTGCGCCGTTTCCTGGATCAGGACCTCATAGCCTTGCTCCGCCAGCACACGTTCCACCTCTACGACTCGGCGCGGAGCCTCTTCTTTTCCGGAAGATGGATTGACAATGATCATAGCGCGTTTCTGGTTCATATACACGTTCCTCTCTGCATACGTTCTAATGATCATATACCCTCTTTTTCACTCTTTGATGAGGTGCCTTCTAAATAAGTAGGTGCAAGGGAATAAGGGGGGTGATATGATAGAAATAAATCCAATATTAAGATGAGGTGACAGCATTTGATAGGTCGCAGCGGTAACCCTACATTAAGCGATAATACGTTTGAGCGGCAGCAGTCTCAAGCGGGAGACAAGGTCATGACCATTGACGGCACCGTCCACAGAACGATGATTACTTTGGTCTTGCTGCTGGCAGGCGCATTTAGCTCCTGGAAGATGTATTTTGACGGGGAGAATGTGTTCCCTTTCATGATTGGCGGCCTGATTGCCGGCTTTATTCTGGCTCTGATTGTATCCTTTGTACCGAGAACCGCGCCATTTCTTGTCCCGCTCTATGCCGTATCCGAGGGCTTGTTCCTGGGAGCGCTGTCTGCAAACTATGAATATGTCTATGACGGCATTACCCTGCAGGCTGCTCTGCTGACCATGGGCGTATTCGTGGCGCTGCTGCTCGTGTACAGACTGCGGATTGTGAAGGTTACGGAGAACTTCAAGCTGGGCGTCATCGCAGCAACCGGGGGCATTGCACTGGTGTATCTGCTGAGCCTGGTGCTGGGCTTTTTTGGTGTCAGCATTCCTTATCTGCATGAGAGCAGCCCGGTCGGTATCGGGATCTCGGTCGTGATCGTCATCGTGGCCGCGCTGAATCTCGTGCTGGACTTTGACTTTATCGAGAACGGTGCCCGCAGCGGGGCTCCGAAATATATGGAATGGTATGGCGCGTTCGGCCTTGTCGTTACGCTGGTATGGCTGTATATTGAGATGCTGCGCCTGCTGTCCAAGATTTTTAGCCGTGATTAGAGGGCAGGGAGTGGGTGATATGTTCACCTGCCGGTAAACATAAAGAAGCAGTGGATCTAGGGGTGACCCTGGTCCACTGCTTCTTTGCTATATGATCTCCGCAGTCTTACTCTAACTGGCGCGGGACGGCGGTGCAAATTGGTGAACCAGCTCCTCCGGCGGCATCGGCTTGCTGTAGAAATAGCCCTGCGCGTTGAAGCAGTTCATTTCCTTCAGTAACCCTACCTGATCCTCTGTCTCTACGCCTTCGGCGACAATGCTGAGATTCAGCTGCCGGGCCATGGAAATAATCATCTCCGCAATGGCTCTGCTGTCTTTATCCGTGGTCAGCTTGTTGATAAAGGAACGGTCGATCTTCAGACATTCAATCGGCAGACTCTGTAAATAACTGAGCGAGCTGTAGCCTGTACCGAAGTCATCCATGGATACGGCGATCCCCGCCTTCCTCAGATCATTCAGAATGTGAATAACGTGCTCCTCATTATACATCATCGCGCTTTCGGTAATTTCCAGCTCCAGCAGATCGGTGTCAAACTGAAGCTCAGTAATGGTATCCATAATCGATTCAAAAATGGTCGGCTTCATTAAATGCACCTGTGAAATGTTCACCGCGACCGGAACGACGCTCAGGCCTTCAGCCTCCCATTGCTTCACCTGGGACATGGCGGTGCGGAGCACCCAGAGCTCCAGAGGCACAATATATCCCGACTTCTCCGCGACCGGAATGAATCGAGCCGGCGAAACCATGCCCAGCTGTGGGTGATTCCAGCGCAGCAGAGCCTCCACCCCGATCATTTCTCCGGTCCGCATGTCCATCTTGGGCTGATAGTAGAGCTGCATTTCCTGCCGGGCAATGGACCCTTCAAGGTCATTCTCCAGCGTAATTTGTTCAATGCTGCTCTGATCGCGCTGTGCATCATAGAACCGGTATTGAGAGCTGCCATTCTGCTTGGCATCATACATGGCGGCATCGGCCCGCTTGATCAGCGCATCGGCATCGGTTCCATCCTCAGGATAGCGGGCAATGCCGACAGAGGCCGACAGCTTGACCGTAAGATGGCCGACATGAAAAGGCTGCACGAACTCCTCTACAAAGCGTCTGCCAACAGCCTCGATGTCTTCTTTGGCGGAGAGCTCTGGGACGAGCACCGTGAATTCATCACCGCCCATGCGCGCGATGGTGCCTTCTGGAGGAAGACAGCTCTGGAGCTTGCGGGCCGCGGTCTTGATGACCTCATCCCCGAATGCATGTCCGAACAAGTCATTGACTCGCTTAAAGCGGTCCATGTCAATGAAGAAGACCGTGAATGCCTCAAACGGCCGATTGGCTTCCTCCGCAGTGCAGGAGGACAGGAAGTTTTGAAACGAGCGGCGGTTGGACATGCCTGTCAGCTCGTCCTGATACGCCAGCTGCAGGATCGTTTCCTGGTCTTTTTTGGCGGAGGTAATATCCTTGATGATGCTGTACGCGCCGCGGAGCACACCCTCCACCATAATAGGAAGGGAGGTAACGCACAGCGTCAGCAGGGTGCCGTCGGCCGCTTTAGCTTCAACGTCAATGACAGCCGATTTGCCCTGCAGCACCTGACGGTAATGGGCTTCAGCCGCTGCGCGGGAGCCGGGCTCCACCAGATCCACGAGCGGAGAGGAAAGCAGCGGCTTGCCCAGGCGCCGGGACAGCAGCTCGCCCTGATGATTAAGCATACTCACATGTCCTTGAGCGTCAAAGGCCAGCACGCTGTCCGGGTTATGCTCAAAGAGAGACATGTAATGCTGTTCGGCCTCCATCAGCCGCTGATTCTGCTGCAGCTGGCGGCTTACACTCATCGTGTCAGGAATCATAAATATACCAATCGCAATAAACATCATTACGAGATGAGGCACCAGCACGGAAAGTCCGCCCATGGCAGCCCCCTGTCCGACCGGCAGCACCGAAAAGGCAGTCAGCATCGGAAAGCCGGTCAGAGCCAGCGCTACCAGAAGGACGCCCGGAATCGTTGCTACCGAGTACAGCTTCAGCTCCCGGTTCCGGTTCGAGGTGGCCAGCAGCCGCAGCACGCACAGGCAGAGAGACAGCACAATGACTACGGTCATCAGCAGCATGAGCGGCTGGAATACGATATAGCTGCGGAACAGAAATAGCGTGTTTATGTAATCGAAAATTAATATGATCGCTCCCATAGCAAAGCTCGCGGTCCAGTACGAATGACTCCGACTTCGCGGGAGACGGGCGTACCAGACGCCAAAATGCATTGCTGCATAGCAGCCAGCCAGCGTAAACAGCACATGAAAAATATAGTAGCTCGTAGCCGTAGGAACGTTCAGGGACAGGGGGACCAGAATATGAGACAGGCTGAAGGCTACCGCGCCGGTCCAGACAATCAGATGCATCGAAGGCGAAGCGATGACTTTTCTGGATCTAGGGGCTGGAGCAGACCCCGATTTGCCAGGCACCATGCCAAAGGTAATGACAGCGGTACCAAGCAGGCTTGACAATACAGCGAGAATAAGGAGCGGCCAATGAAGCTGAGACGGTTCTAAATAAGTCATGATCAACCTTCTTTGTCTGGATATAATGTTTAAAAAAGGAGATGGGTCTTTCAGACTACAGGACGCGATACTTATTAAACCAATTGACCATTGTTTAAAACATGACTTTTAGTCTATTTTATAGATTGTGCAGGATATTGTCCATCCATATTTTACATGAATATGACAATATGACCAGCCGCCGCCAGCGACACAGGGTCAACAAAAACCAGAGCTTCACGAAGGAAGCCCTGGCTGCGCTAGGTTGGAACATATTTAATCCCCCCGCAGTTCCCCGCGGGGGGATTATTGTACATTCAGGGGCCTTCTCTATGGAAGAATATTGCCTGCCGCCCGGTAGATGTCATACCATTCTTCCCGGGTTATGGTGATGTCGGCGGCCTCGCAGCAGTCCTTCAATCGCTCCAGGTTCGTCGTGCCAACCACAGGCTGCATGCCCGCCGGATGGCGGAGAATCCACGCAATCGCCATGGCCGTGCTGCTGACATTGTAGCGCTGTGCCACTTCATCAATCCTTGCGTTCAGTTCCGGGAACTTGTCACTTCCCAGGAATACGCCTTCGAAGAATCCGTACTGGAACGGAGACCACGGCTGAATCGTGATGTCATGCAGTCGGCAAAAATCCAGTACACTGCCATCGCGGTTGACCGCAGCTTCGTTCTCCATATTGACGTTCAAGCCGCTGTCAATCATGGTTGTATTTGTTATGCTGAACTGAAGCTGATTCGCGACCAGCGGCTGCTTCACATATTTTTGCAGGAGCTGGATTTGCATCGGATTCTGATTGGATACGCCAAAGTGCCGCACCTTGCCGGAGCGCTCCAGCTGATCAAAGGCCTCGGCAACCTCCTCCGGCTCTACCAGAGTGTCCGGGCGATGCAGCAGCAGCACATCCAGATAATCGGTACGCAGGCGCTGTAAAATCCCGTCTACCGAGCTCAATATATGCTCCTTAGAGAAGTCGAAGCTGCCCGGACGAATTCCGCATTTGGATTGCAGCAGGATGCGTTCGCGCACGTCACTGTTCATATGTATGGCATCGGCAAAGATTTCTTCGCACTCGCCGCCGCCATAGATATCCGCATGGTCAAAAAAATGAGCTCCCTGCTCCATCGCGGTCTGTACAAAGGTTTCGGCTTCCTTGGGACTTAGTGCATTGATCCGCATGCAGCCCACGGCGACCGCCGGAACCTTCAGCTGGCTTGCGCCTAATGTTATGGTTTTCATGTTGTGTTGTCCTCCTCATTCCTCTTCAACGTCAAGCGTCTTCATTGTGGCATACCGGGGTCAGCCCTTGCAATGGCAACAGACTTGATAATCCATGTTAAATCCGCCAAACTAGGAACATCTATAAAGAAGCTTACTTGATGTAAGTGACTTGAACAGGAGGAATACAGATGGAAATTGGAATCAGTACATTTGTCGAGACATTGCCTGACGTGCATACCGGAGAGACGATCAGCCATGCCGAGCGCCTCCGGGAGGTCGTGGAGGAGATTGTGCTGGCGGATCAGGTCGGCCTGGATGTGTACGGCGTGGGCGAGCATCACCGTAAAGATTACGCAGCATCTTCTCCTGCAGTCGTGCTGGCGGCCGCGGCAACGCAGACCAAGTCTATTAGGCTGACGAGTGCGGTCACGGTGCTGTCTTCTGCCGACCCGGTGCGGGTCTTTCAGGATTTTGCCACTCTGGATGGCCTTTCAAACGGACGGGCAGAGATTATGGCGGGCCGCGGCTCCTTCATCGAATCATTTCCGTTGTTCGGCAACGATCTGGACGATTATCACGAGCTGTTCGAAGAGAAGCTGCAGCTGCTATTGCAGCTGCGGGAAGCGGAAACGATTACATGGGAGGGCAAGTTCCGTCCCTCGATCCAGGAACGGGGCGTATACCCGCGCCCGGTGCAGCAGCCGTTGCCGGTATGGATTGGAAGCGGGGGCAACCAGGAATCGGTTGTCCGTGCAGGACTGCTGGGCTTGCCGCTCGTGCTCGCTATAATCGGGGGCCGTCCGGCGCAGTTTGCTCCGCTGGTAGAGCTCTATCAAAGAGCGGCTGCTCATGCCGGGCATGATCCCGGCAAGCTGACAGTTGCATCGCATTCCCATGGCTTTGTGGGCGATGTGGAGGAAGAGGCTGTGGAGAAGTTCTTCCTGCCCACGCAGGCAGGCATGAATATCATTGGCCGCGAGCGCGGATGGGGTCATTACAGCCGTGCCACTTACGACGCCGCTAGAAGCCCGGAGGGCGCCCTGTATGTAGGAAGCCCGGACACGGTAGCGAGCAAGATTATCGCCCTGCGCAAGCAGGTCGGAATCACCCGCTTTCTGCTCCACGTTCCGCTGGGCACCATGCCGCATAACGAAGTGATGCGGGCCATTGAGCTGCTGGGAACCGAGGTAGCGCCAAGAGTACGCAGAGAAATCGCGGAATGGGAAGCAGCGCAAGCCCGGTAGGACTCTTGCTGGAGCTGGATAAAGCACAAAGAACGGCCCCTTTGCAGGCCGTTCTTTGTGCTTTAAATGTTTCAGATGGATTTAGAGGTACGCCACAAGACTTCTACCGACACACTATGAAGCGGCGATAGCTGCTTTATGGCCAATCGGGCCATAGGAGGGTTACTTGCTTCCACGAAGCCTATCCAGTTCTCATACAATCCCTCCCGCTCCAGAAGCCGGCAGGCCTCCAAAGCCAGCACGAGGCCCCAGCCCTTAGAACGGCAGGAATCCTTTACATACATGGTTTTTAGCAGCACGGTATTGTTGTTAAATCGTTCTACCGTAATCCAACCTGCGATATTTCCGTTCTGGCGAAGAATCAGGCTGTGTTCCTGATCTATGACATGCTCCTCTGTAAAAGGGTCAAGAATAGACGGATAAGGAAGCTCTACCCTGTCCTTTATGGAAGCTCTCTCGATATCGTTGAGCTCATAAAAAGGGGTGACCGAAAAGGGTGAAGTCAGCTGCAGCCTGTTCCCGCGGGGCTCCTGTACCAGCTCTTTCAAGGACCCTTTCCACACATATATGCCGGGCTGCGGGATGTGAAAGCCGCAGGCCTGCAAGAAGCGGGCTGGCACCGAGACGGTATCCTGCAAGCCTGCAGCCGGTTTCGCCTTGCTTTCTTCAAGCTGGGCGGCTGCAGGTGCCAGATATTCCACGTGAATCTGCTTCAGCTGCTGCTGTAGTGCCCAGTTCTCCAGCATCTTGTACAGCTGGCGTCCGAGGCCGCGCCGTCTCCATGCTGGAGCGACGACGAAGCTTTGCAGCTTGCCTTCAGGGCTTCCGGGATCTCTGTAGAGAACGGCAAGTGCCGCTGGCTTCTCTCCACAAGCAATCCCGATAGCGACACACTCTGCTGGCAGCTGCTGGAGGTAAACGTGATGCTCGGGAAGCAACAGCTGCCTATAATCTCCGGGTATCCGTCCTTGAAAGGCGTATGCTTTAAAGGGAGTTGGCATAGATATCGACAGGTATCATAATAACCGGAAGACCTGCAGCAGTCATGTTGTTGAGGCGAATTCGGAACTTACTATTCGGAGAAGAAGACAGGAGGCTTTGGGCTTCTTCGGTCAGCTTAATACCAACAATAGACTCGTCTGTAAAGGAAATAATACCATCTTGTTCATAATCCAGCGTGATCGGGCTGTCAAATGTTCCATCAGCCGAATATTCGATCGTAGCACTCAGATCTGATGAGCTTACTGCTTTGCTAAATTGGAATTGAAATTCACCGGCTGCCGAGTTGTAGGTAGAGCTGGTGACCGTCATATCGGGATGAATGGTAACCGGAATCTTTACGGATGACGTTGCAGCGCCGTTCTGAACAATCTGAAACTGGAGAGAGGCTGTTGCTTCTTCTGTGAGTGCGGCTGCTCTACTGATAGTAAGCCCGGATGGTCCATCGTAAGGCGGCGTTATGGATAACAGATCCGAATCCTCGGTTGTGATTTTAAGCTCGCCAAGAACAATATAACCTTGACTACTGTAGTATGGAAATTCAATATTAAAATCATTTTCGACAGAGTCATATTGGGGTAAAGCTTCTTCAGATCCATAATATACACGTACTAAGTTTATAATGTCGATCTTATTATTACTACTTGGGTAACTAGTAATAATAATGGAATCCTGTTCCCCTTTTATTTCTAAAGCAATATTCTCAATAGCAGAAATCGTGATGTCAAATTCGTTTATTTTCTTAAAATTTTCGATGGTTTTACCGCTAAGGCTGCGGATAGCTTGCTCAAGATTTAAAGAAGCCCCATAGTTCAATATAATAAGGTCGTCCTGTGCAAGCGGACTTGTAATATGAAGCTGAACTACATTTCCGGACACTTCAATACGGTCAATATCCACGGCTTCGGTAATTTGGCCGTTCATATATTTCAAGAGTTCAAAGGAGCTTGAGCTCGGAAGGTAAGCCGCATCTAGCTCTTCATCGAACGTGAGAGTCAACATATTTAAAGATTCGCCGATGGTCAACATCGGGGTATTCAGAGCTTCGGTGGTGTTGAACACAAGAGTGATGGCTGCAGATGAAGAAGACACGTTCCCGGCGGCATCTATCGCAATAGCTTTGTACTCTCCGGGGAGTAACCGGTTCGTTGAAATGCTGGTTTCTACATTAGACGAGGAGACCGTTGCTTTGGCAGCTTTTTTTGTGTCTTGAACAAGAGCTTCAAGCTGTTCGCGTGTAGAAGGATTCTGAGATGCAGAAATAACATAGACCGTACCTGCTTCGGAAGTGCGTACCTGGATAGGAGATGTAACGGAAAGAGCAGTTTCAGATATTAATGTGAGCACGGGGGCAGTGCGATCAACCGGTGGGGTCGGTTTGGGATCGCTCGGTGCCGGGGAAGGAATATAAGGGACAGATCCAATAGGGGCTTCAGGCTTTTGCGGTACGGGTAGCTCTGCTGGCGGAGTTGCAGCATTGTCCAGCTCTTGCTTGGTTTTCAGAAAACGGCTGGACATCAAAGCGACCGACTGCCGGTCAGCACTGCCTTTCGGATTAAAGGTACCATCGGGATTGCCCTGAATCAGCTGAAGTTCAGACGCTAAGCCGACCGCATCCTTGGCGTAACCGGAAATCTCGCTGGAATCTGTAAAAGACAAATTCTCTCCCTTGCCATGAGCGTCAACACCGAGAGCACGAATGAAAAGCACGGCCATGTCCTGTCTCGACAGCTGCTGTCCGAAACCAAATTTTTGGTTTCCTTGTCCTTGCAGCAGTCCGGCCTTGACGGCAGCCTCCACATAAGAGTAGGCATAGTTTCCTGAAGGTACATCAGTGAAGGTGGGTGCGGACGGCTTGGAAGTCACGTCGAGTTGAAGCGCTCTAGCCAAAATAATGGCGAAATCTTGCCTCGAGATTTCAGCCTGCGGGTCAAATCGATCCTCTGATTTCCCTTTGAGAATGCCTTTCTGTGTCAGCTCTATAATCGCATCCTTTGCAAATGAATGCTGAATATCCATGAAGTTCGCTGATGCGCTGTAGGCAGGTAATGCACAAGCACTGAGTAAGGCTGCCGTGGTCATAACCTTAACTAATAATTTTGTTTTCAATCCAAATCCTCCTCAATAGATCGTTCTTGATGCCCATATCATATAATTCGAGGTAGTTTACTGGCAATCATTTTATTTCATCTAACAATTAGTTGAACAACGTTTATTTTTCGGTGCTGATCCTGTGAAGCCTTCTTGTTGACAAACCGTGATAAATTCATTACGATGACTTTAATCGTAATTCTTACGAATAAACAAACAAACAATACGGAGGAATACCCATGAGAGTGATTGTTACCTTGGCTTGCACAGAGACCGGTGATCGGAACTATACAACGACGAAGAACAAGCGGACACATCCGGGCCGCCTGGAGATGAAAAAGTACAGTCCCCGGTTGAAAAAGCATACCCTTCATCGCGAAACCCGATGACATCAGCTCATTTGCCGAGTTCTGAGGGGGAGGTTCTGCTCAGTCGGCATCCCTCTCGTTTCTGGCAATGGAGAGAGAGGGAGCTGGCTGCATGGGCTTCGCTGTCTAAGCCAAAGAAAGGCAAGAAACGGCTTGCTTTGTTCGGCGGTGTGCATGTGGATGCTGAGATGCTTCCGGTGTTAGAGCAATTCAGAGCCACCCATGTTCAGACAGAGTTTTCCTGCGCGGGCGTAAGTCTTGCCGATGAACCGGAGGAGCATTCGTTATATGCCTACATTACCGTGATGGATTCCGAGCCCGCTCGCAGGCTCGTGGCCTATCTCATGGACAGCATGCGGCATCGGCTGCTGGTGACGTACGAACCGGAACGGGGCCGCTACGATCTTTCCTCATGGATGATTGGGCATAACCGCTCCTTCTGTTATTTGTTAGAGCAATACACTAAACGCTTTAGGATTGAAAATGATAAACGGAGTTGAAGCATAATGTCACAGCCTAAAATACCGGTAACGGTATTGAGCGGGTACCTGGGAGCCGGCAAAACCACATTATTGAATCACGTTCTAAACAACCGCGAAGGCCTCCGGGTGGCCGTCATTGTCAATGATCTCAGTGAGGTCAATATTGACGCAGAGCTCATTAAGGGTTCCGGCGGGTTATTGCGGACGGAGGAGAAGCTTGTCGAGATGTCCAACGGCTGCATCTGCTGCACCCTGAGAGAGGATTTGCTGAAAGAAGTAGCCCAGTTAGCGAAGGAGAATCGGTTTGATTATATTCTCATTGAATCAACAGGTATTGGCGAGCCCCTCCCGGTGGCTCAGACCTTTACGTATGTGGACGATGAGAATGGCATCGATCTGACACAGCTGTGCCGACTAGATTGCATGGTTACTGTCGTAGATGCTTATCGCTTCTGGCATGATTTCTCTTCCGGGGAGAGTCTGCTGGACCGCCAGCAGGCCACCGGTGAGGATGATCTGCGGGATGTGGTCGATCTGCTTATCGATCAGGTTGAATTCTGCGATGTACTGATACTGAACAAATGCGATCTGGTGGAGGAGTCTGAGCTGCAACGGCTGGAAGGAGTGCTTTCCAAGCTGCAGCCGAAGGCGAAGCGGGTACGCAGTGCTCACGGTAAAGTAGATATTCATGAAATTCTGAATACGAATCTCTTCGATTTTGAAGAGGTCAGCCAGTCTGCGGGGTGGATTCAGGAGCTGCAGAAGGAAAGCCACACTCCTGAGACCGAAGAATACGGAATTTCCTCCTTCGTCTATGACCGCAGCCGGCCGTTTCATCCGGAGCGCCTGCTGGAATGGCTGGAGAACTTCTCTGAGGATGTGGTGCGGGCCAAGGGGAATATGTGGCTGGCTACACGCCCTGATATGGCTACGAGCATTTCCCAAGCGGGACCTTCCATTCGGATCGGCCCTGCCGGGCACTGGATTGCTGCGCTTCCTGTGGAGGAGCAGGAGCTGCTGCGTGCGGAAGAGCCGGAAGCCTTTCAGGGCTGGGATGAGGTATGGGGGGATCGCTCGACGCGAATCGTATTGATCGGCATAGATATGCCGGTCAAGGAGCTGACGGATTCCCTGGATCGCTGCCTTTTGACAGAGGAAGAAATGGGTGCGGACTGGAGCCTGTTACAAGATCCTTTGCCGAATTTTGAGATCCAGGAAGTTCAAGCTTAGACCTTAACAGCATCCAGCCTTATATTTGAGTTCATACGGCACACATGCTATCGTAAAGCATAAGACCCTCTCCTAGAGCGGAGAGGGTCTTTCTGTATATATGACTCGGAGGTGCAAACGAATGAAAGCACTGTTTATCGGAGGTACCGGAACGATTAGCTCGGCGATCACCACTTCCCTGCTGGAGCAGGGCTGTGAGCTGTATCTACTGAATCGGGGCAACCGCAACGACCAGCTGCCGGAGGGAGCACGCCTTCTTCAAGGTGATATTCATGATGAAGACCATGTACGCGGGCTGATCCAAGAGCTGGAGTTTGATGTGGTTGCGGACTTCATTGCGTTCCATCCGTCAGACGTTGAACGGGATTATCGTCTGTTTCGGGGCAAAACCAAGCAGTTTATATTCATCAGCTCTGCCTCGGCCTATCAGACGCCGCTCTCGCATTATCTCATTACAGAAGGCACTCCATTATCTAATCCGCATTGGGAATATTCCCGCAACAAGATCGCTTGTGAAGAATATCTGATCAAGCAATATCGGGAGCACGGCTTTCCGGTCACTATTGTCCGGCCCAGCCATACCTACGATGAGCGCGCGCTCCCGCTGGGCGTGCATGGAAGCAAAGGCTCGTGGCAGGTTGCGAAGCGCATGCTGGAGGACAAGCCGGTCATTATTCATGGAGACGGAACGTCCCTGTGGACCATGACGCACAACCGTGATTTTGCAAAGGGCTTTATCGGGCTTATGGGCAATATTCACGCGATCGGGGAGGCCGTTCATATTACGTCTGATGAAACGGTCACCTGGAATCAAATTTATGAAATGATTGCGGATGCGCTGGGCGTCAAGCTGCACGCGGTTCACATATCCTCTCATTTCCTTGCTGCCTGCGACCTGGAGTTCCAAGGCTCTCTGCTGGGGGATAAGGCGAATTCCGTCGTCTTCGATAATAGCAAGCTCAAACGACTCGTTCCAGGCTTTGCGGCAACGACCCGGCTGGATCAAGGAATTCGGGAGACGGTAGCTCATATTTTGGAGCACGAGGAGCTCCAGCCATCCGATGAAGCCTTTGACGCCTGGTGCGACCAGGTCATCTCTGCCATTCAGGCTGCGGCCCGGAGTTTGCAGAGCTAGAGCCTCTCGACATGACAAGACCGCCTATGGCAGATGGCCAAGGCGGTCTTTGGGCTGTCTCGTCCTTACGCGTCAGGCCGGGATGCTCCAGATCCTTTGCCGAAATAGAAGATGCCCAGCGCGCCCCAGATGACCATGAGCAGTGCTGCGCTAATAAGCACCGGCACCGGACCGAAGGCGGCGATCAGCGGCATGGAAGCCGCAGTGAACAGGCCGCCGCCGAGAAACGGCTCAAAGATGACCTGCTTGTACCCAAAGCTGTCAAAGGCCGGCGTTTTTTTCTCCGGATCGACCATCTGCAGCAGTAAAAGTCCCGTCGTCGTCATCGCGGTGGACTGTCCGTATTCCAGGGCGGAGCGCTCGGCCCAGTGGTCGGGCATCATTTTTTTGGCGATAACAAAGATTCCGAACCAATTCCAGCCAAGGCCAAACAGCAGCAGAATGAGAAATACGAAAATATGCTGGCCGATTTGCGACAGCGAGATGGAGACAATGGCGGAGACGATCATGAGATCCAGAGCGACGCCCTGAATACGAAGCATCATGCCCCGGTCGATGAGCGGAAAAGGGAGAAAGCGGCCGTACACCCACTGCACGAGCACGCCTCCCACCAGCGCCAATGGAAACAGCGGAATATGCTTCACAATGTAAACCTCGTAGGCACTGCCCCAGGTGACCTGCTCCAGCCATACGAGACTCTGCTGCAGCAGCATCCCGGCCCCAATGGCCAGAAATACGGCCACGAGATTGGCGGTCAGGGAGTCCATGGCTTCAGCGCGGGTTGTTTTTTCAGCCGCAGGGATATGCTCCTCCTCGAAGCGCCCTTCTTTCTCAGCCTGTGTGCGATCCTCTGCTTTTTTGGCATGAGAGGTGTAGCCCTTGCGGACAGTGTAGTTCACAAACAGCACGCCCGTGACCAGTCCCAGAATAATGCTGGAGGCAGACAGGCCCATCGCGATGTCCACGCCCTCCGGGAAGCCGAGGCTTTCGAAGGTGCTGCGCAGGCCTGCCGCCGTACCGGTTCCGCCCTGCAGGCTGATTTCAATCAAGGCTCCCGCCAGCGGACTGATATCAAATAAAGGACCAAGAATAAGCAGGAATAACAGCAGCCCCAGTACATACTGTCCCCAGCCGATCGTCATGCCGTAGGATAGATGGGGCCCGGCCTGGTTCCACATTTTTTTCAGGCGGGGAATAGGCTTCCCCAGAAACAACGCGGCAAAAATCAAGGTGATCGAAATGTCCGTAATCCCCGTCATCACTTGCAGGACATCCTCCGAATACAATCCCCCGGACAGCGCGGACAGGCCCAGCAGCGAGGCGCCCTGACCGAGCACATCTTTCCCCAGCAGCAGGCCAAGTAGGCCGGCGATTAACGAGGCGGGAATGAAATAACGCTGCAGCGGACCGGACCTGACTCTCAGTGCATGCCCGGCGGCCAGCAGAATGCCAAGAATGACGAAGGCTACAAGTACCGGATTGAGTTCCATGTAAGATTAACGTCCTCCTGTTCTTTAAGAAACATGCTCACATGACCTATACCCGCTCGCTCAAAAGGCAAACATGACATGGCAACCCGAACAGATTGCCAAGACCGCTGTCCTGCTCGTAATAGCACTTAGCAAGGAGGCTTTGGGAAAGGGGGAGGGAATGCTTTTTCTCGTTTAACATGAACAGCATCCGGGTACAGGTAGGGCATAACCAACTTTAAGGCAAAGGAGCGAGTAGACATGGATACACCGATTCAATCGTTTTATGTGCATGATGATGGAGAAGTCCCGAATCATCCCGAGCTGCCGGTGATGGTTTATAAGGGCGTGTTCCAGGACGGAGCGCTCAGTATGGATGCAGCCTTTAAACGCCACGGCTGGAGCGGGAGCTGGAGTGGCGGGATCTATGAGGAGCATCACTACCATAGCAATACTCATGAAGTGCTGGGCGTGAAAGCCGGCAGCGCTACAGTGCTGGTCGGTGGAGACGCCGGACAGCGGCTGGAGCTTCTGGAGGGCGACGTGCTTGTCATTCCGGCAGGTGTAGCGCACAAGAAGCTGGAGAGCAGCTTTGACTTTGAGGTCACGGGTGCTTATCCGAACGGAGCCTCTCCAAATCTGCGCAAGCGTGATCCCGCGCAGCGGGCACAGTCCATCTCCGAAATTCAGAACGTGCCGATCCCTGACCAGGACCCCGTCTTCGGCGAAGAAGGACCTCTGCTGCACAAGTGGGTGAAATAGATATCTCCATGCGGAACATGTTCAGGCATAACAAAGGACCGTACCTCAGGACGCTGGCGTCTTGCGGGTACGGTCTTCTTCTCATGATTTCCATGTAGAGCGTTTAATCGTTCAGTGTGAGGATGCCGGAGGAGTGCAGCAGGACCAGCAGCATAAGCACGGGAGCGACATAGCGCATCATAAACAGCCATATCTTGAACCAGCCTGCCCGAAGCCCTGCGGCTTCAGACGCGCCTTTCCAGAAATAGCCGACATAAATCGTCGTTGCAAGTCCGCCAATCGGCAGCAGGACATTGGAAGCGATAAAGTCGAGCCAGTCAAAAAATGATTTGCCGCCCGGATTCGTAAACAGCTCCGACAGTCCGAAGGAGAGCAGTGACGGCAGGCTCACCAGCAGAACAAGCGCCGAGACCAGCAGCACGGCGGGCGTTCTTTTCATCCGCAGACGCTCCATGGTATACGAAACCGGTACCTCCAGCAGTGATACCGTCGAGGTTAGTGCTGCAAAGGCGAGCAGAATGAAGAACAAGCCTCCGAAGAAGGAACCCAGCGGCATTGCGGAGAACGCAGCCGGAAGAGCCTTAAATACCAGAGACGGTCCGCTGTCCGGCGCAATGCCGAAGGAAGCGATCGTCGGAAATACGATCAGGCCGGCAATAAAAGCATAGATGAGATCCCCGGCGCCAATGGCTGCACTGGCCGAGCCCATAGATTGGCGCTTATCCATATACGCGCCGAAGGTCAGCATAATTCCCATCCCGAGAGAGAGGGAGAAGAAGGCATGCCCAAGCGCTACGAGCGCAGCCTCGGCAGAGAGCCGCGAGAAGTCGGGCTTCAGGAAGAAGGAGACGCCTTCTGCAGCGCCCGGCAAGGTCAATGCCCGGATCATCAGGATGATGAGCAGCACGATAAGGGCGGGAATCAGCACCTTATTGAATTTTTCAATGCCGCCGGCAATGCCTTTAATGACGATCAGCGCGGTTAACGCCATGACAACAACGTGCCACACCAATGGCATATAGCCGCTGACGAAGCCGCCAAATTGTCCATCAAAGTCCGTACTTTGGAACAGCTCGCCGCTAAAGGAGAGCACAGCGTAGTGCACCGTCCAGCCGGCGATGATGAAATAAAAGGACAGGATCAGAAAGGGTGCCAGCACCTGCAGCAGTCCGAAGAAACGGAATGCCTTGGGCCCGCCGGCCTTACTATACGAGGAGGCGGCGCTGCCGCGTCCGGTACGGCCGATGGAAAGCTCTGCGACCAGCACAGGCAGACCGACCAGCACGAGACAGAGAATAAACAGCAGGAAGAATGCTGCCCCGCCGTTCTCTCCCGTAATATATGGAAACTTCCACATGTTGCCGAGGCCGACCGAGCTGCCGATGGCAGCCAGGATAAAGCCCCGGGACGAAAAGCGCTCGGTCTTGTCCGAGGCCAGGGAATGCTGAGGTTGTTGCTGCTTCATAAAGGCCTCCTGTCAGGCATGAAATCATGCTCTTCATTTCTCTTCTTTCTAGATAAATACTATTAGTCACCACAGAGGTCACTGAAACAGCCACGAAGCAAAAAATGCTTATGATTTAAATCATGCTGCCTAGATGTCTTGATCATGTTTTCATGATAACGAAAAAGCTCGCTTTTGTCTCGACAATTTTCGCACTTATTACGTATTCTTCATGAAACAGCACCTTATCATATCATTATACAGCCCGATGGGGAAAAATATGCTGCCGTTTATGGACCCCGCACAAGCTTGGGCTGCAGCAGCTTGCAGAGAGCATCCCTGCACGCCAAAAAACCAGCCCCGTCAAAGCGGGGCTGGCATTTGAGATCATAAAGCTTATTTATTACTTGCGTTATAAGCCGCGGTGAATTCGTCCATAATTTGCTGACCGCCGTCTTTTTTCCACTGATCAATAGCAGCCTGCCAGGCGGCTTCATCAATCTCACCCAGTATGAATCGGACACGGGCATCCTCAATGATCTTCTTCAGCTGCGCACCCTTCTCGGTATTCGTCTCGGAATCCAGGGTCAGGGCGGGATTGGCTACAGCCACCGCTTCGTTTTCCTTATTCATATCCAAAGCTAATTGCTCCAGGGGATGCAGCACACCAGGGGTAGCGTTTTCAGTAAGCATACCTACGGAAAGCTGCGTGTATGGAGACATCAATCTGGAGAAGCCCTCTTTGTCCGTGTGCTCTGCTTTTCCGTCCTTGATGGCATAGGTTTCGCCTTCAATACCCCAGGTGAAAATGTTGGACATCTCTTCGTCCATCAGCTTGTCGAAGAAGTCCAGCACTTTCTTCAGCTCTTCTTCTGTTTTGACGGCAGACTTGGAGATCAGGAAGAAGCCGTTGCTGCCGCTCTCGGAAAAGATCTGAGTGCCGCGCGGTCCCTCAATCAAGGAAACCATGCCGACCTTCGCGTCCGGATCGATCTTCTGTGCACCACGCTCACGATGGAGCGCTACCGTGGTTACCTGCTTCATGGCGCCCGCTTTCGCGGTATCCCACAGCTTGAACCAGTTCTCGTAAGACGTAATCGGGAAATCCTGATTAATAATTTTCTCGTCAAACAGCTTCCGGTAGAATTGCAGCGCTTCTAAATAGGCTTCGGTCTGGAAGGAGGGAATCAGCTTGCCGTCCTCTACGCCCCATTGATTCGGGGCGCCAAAGAAACCGGCAATCATATCAAAGTTGGCCAGGGAGTTGCTCTCGATCAAGCCATAGGTGTCATCCTTGCCGTTGCCGTCCGGATCCTGCGTTGTAAACGCCTTCAGCATATTGTAAAACTCATCGACGGTGGCTGGTTCTGGCAGTCCGAGCTTTTCCAGCCAGTCTTTCCGGTAAGTGATGGTGTTTCGGGCTAAATCGCGGACCGACGGAATCCCGTAAATTTTGCCTTGAACCTTCAGGTTGTCATAGACCTGCGGCTTGATCGCAGACAGGTTCGGGTAATCCTTCAGATAAGGGCCGATCTCCCAGAATACACCGCTCTTTATCGCATTGACCACCGGCACTTCATAAAAAGCTTTGATCGCGGAAGGGAAGTTGCCCGAGGCCACGGTAACGCTAAACTTCTCGGTGTTACTTGAAGAAGGGACGCCGATGACGTTAATGTTGGTGTTGGTGTATTCTTCGATCATTTTCAAAATTCTGGAATCATTCTCCGGCACTTGGGACTCATGGTGAAACTGGAGGCTCAACTCAAAGGGCTCGGCTGAACTCGGATCGGGGGCCTTGGCTGGTGTGGCTGAAGAGCCGCCATTACTGCAGCCGACAACACCAACCAGGACGGCGGTAGATAATAAAGTGAATACTTTCGTTTTCTTTTTCATAAAATAACCTCCCTATAATGGTGAATGAGCAAAGGGGCATCGCAGAAGAGACCCTAAGAGATCAGATCAGCAGCTGCGCCGCGAGAACTTCAGGTGCATAGATTCCCTCCTTTTTCCTGTAGGTACATTCACTTTAAATGCATCTCGTACGGACGTCTATGTACACATTTATCACATCTAGAGGGTATTCTGGTGCATATTAGAAATTACATATAATAATCCCTTCCTTGGGTGAAAAAGCGTTGGAAAGCCTGTGGCTGCGCGCTCTGCGTCACTTGTCGAGATGATGATTATAGACAGATCAGCATGCAGAGCATCCCTGCACGCCAAAAAACCGGCCCCACCAAAGCGGGACCGGTCTTTCGTGTAAGCTAGAAGGAAGCTTACTTGTTCACTTCATTGTAAGCAGCAGTGAATTCATCCATGATTTGCTGACCGCCGTCTTTCTTCCATTGATCTACAGCAGCCTGCCAGCCGGCTTCGTCGATTTCACCCAGGATAAACTTGATGCGGGCATCCTCGATAATCTTCATCAGCTGTGCACCTTTCTCGGTATTCGTTTCGGAATCCAGAGTCAGGGCCGGGTTCGCCAGAGCCACCGCTTCGTTCTCTTTGTTCATATCCAGTGCCTGCTGCTCCAGTGGCTGCAGCACGCCTGGTGTCGCGTTGTCGATCAGCTTGCCTACAGCCAGCTGGGTGTAAGGGGACAGCATTCTGTCAAAGGCTTCTTTGTCGGTATGCTGAGCTTTACCGTCCGTAACGGTGTAGGTTTGACCTTCCAGACCCCAGTAGAAGAGGTTGGACATTTCTTCATCCATCAGCTTGTCGAAGAATTCCAGCACTTTCTTCAGATCCTCTTCGGTTTTCACCGCAGACTTGGAGATCAGGAAGAAGCCGTTGTTGCCTGCTTCGGAGTAGATCGCAGTGCCGCGTGGTCCTTCAAGCAAGGAAACCATATCGACCTTTGCATTCGGATCTACCTTCTGTGCACCGCGTTCGCGAGCTAAAGCTGTGCTGGTTACCTGGCGCATGGTGCCGGCTTTACCGGAATCCCACAGCTTGAACCAGTTATCACGGGATGTAATCGGGAAGTCCTGGTTAATGATCTTCTCGTCAAACAGCTTGCGGTAGAATTGCAGCGCCTCCAGATAGGCTTCGGTTTGGAAGGATGGAATCAGCTTGCCATCTTCCACGCCCCACTGGTTCGGTGCACCGAAGTAAGCGGTGATCAGATCCATGTTGAACAGTACATTATTTTCGATCAGGCCGTAGGTATCGTCTTTGCCGTTACCGTCCGGATCCTGGGTTGTGAACGCTTTCAGCATGTTGTAAAATTCATCCACCGTTGTTGGCTCTGGCAGACCGAGCTTTTCCAGCCAGTCTTTACGGTACGTCATGGTGTTCCGTGCCAAGTCACGAACGGATGGAACGCCATAAATTTTACCTTGAACCTTCATGTTGTCATACACCTGCGAGTTGATGGCAGACAGGTTCGGGTAGTCTTTCAGGTAAGGACCGATTTCCCAGAACACGCCGGTTTTGATCGCATTGACAACCGGTACATCATAGAACGTTTTGATCGCAGTCGGGAAGTTGCCGGAAGCGACAGTAACGTTGAACTTCTCTGCGCCGGTCGAAGATGGAACCGATTGAACGTCAATATTGGTGTTGGTATACTCTTCGATGATCTTCATGATTTCGGAGTCATTCTTTGGCGGCTCCGTCTCATAGTGGAACAGCAGGCTCATTTCAAATGGCTTTTCAGGCTCCGCCGTTTTCTCAGTGCCGGAACCGGGATCCGGGGTGGTGTTGTTGGACGGGGTGGCGGTGGAGCCACCGTCGCTGCAGCCTACAACGCCAACAAGCATAGCCGTGGATAACAAACTGAACACTTTACCTTTCTTTTTCATGAACATGACCTCCCTATTCTATTGGTAAGCAGATCAGGTCACAGCATTGAAGATGAGTCTGAGGTGGTGTCGGCCGCTTCATCCTATGGTACCGGATGTGCCGCTTAGAACCGCCTGCTGTTTCCTGTTGTATATCACGTTAAACGCAGTTAGCTCTACAGTCTATGTACATCTTCCGCACACCTTGCAAGTGTTATAATGCATATTGGAAAAGAGACATATCATGATAAAGATGGGAAATGGAGCGGTGAAAAGCCTTGATATGAAAGGGTTTACATGGATCTGTACAGATAATGATTATATAAATGATAGCGCTTCCTCTTGACAAATTGATTGCGCTTACATGACTACAAGCTTATGATTATTGAGGTCTGTGGAGCTCAAACACAAAAATACCGGCCCCGCCAAAGCGGGACCGGTATTTCGTGTAAGCTAGAAGGAAGCTTACTTGTTCACTTCATTGTAAGCGGCAGTGAATTCATCCATGATTTGCTGACCGCCGTCTTTCTTCCATTGATCTACAGCAGCCTGCCAGCCGGCTTCGTCGATTTCACCCAGGATAAACTTGATGCGGGCATCCTCGATAATCTTCATCAGCTGTGCACCTTTCTCGGTATTCGTTTCGGAATCCAGAGTCAGGGCCGGGTTCGCCAGAGCGACCGCTTCGTTCTCTTTGTTCATATCCAGTGCTTGCTGCTCCAGTGGCTGCAGCACGCCTGGTGTCGCGTTGTCGATCAGCTTGCCTACAGCCAGCTGGGTGTAAGGGGAGAGCATTCTGTCAAAAGCTTCTTTGTCGGTATGCTGAGCTTTACCATCCGTAACGGTGTAGGTTTGACCTTCCAGACCCCAGTAGAAGAGGTTGGACATTTCTTCATCCATCAGCTTGTCGAAGAATTCCAGCACCTTCTTCAGATCCTCTTCGGTTTTCACCGCAGACTTGGAGATCAGGAAGAAGCCGTTGTTCCCTGCTTCGGAGTAGATCGCAGTGCCGCGTGGTCCTTCAAGCAAGGAAACCATATCGACCTTCGCATTCGGATCTACCTTCTGAGCACCGCGTTCGCGAGCTACCGCTGTGCTGGTTACCTGGCGCATGGTGCCGGCTTTACCGGAATCCCACAGCTTGAACCAGTTATCACGGGATGTAATCGGGAAGTCCTGGTTAATGATCTTCTCGTCAAACAGCTTGCGGTAGAATTGCAGCGCCTCCATATAGGCTTCGGTTTGGAAGGATGGAATCAGCTTGCCATCTTCCACGCCCCACTGGTTCGGTGCACCGAAGTAAGCGGTGATCATATCCATGTTGAACAGTGCGTTATTTTCGATCAGGCCGTAGGTATCGTCTTTGCCGTTACCGTCCGGATCCTGAGTTGTGAACGCTTTAAGCATGTTGTAGAACTCGTCGATGGTCGTTGGCTCTGGCAGACCGAGCTTTTCCAGCCAGTCTTTACGGTACGTCATGGTGTTCCGCGCCAAGTCACGAACGGATGGAACGCCATAAATTTTACCTTGAACCTTCATGTTGTCATACACCTGCGGGTTGATCGCAGACAGGTTCGGGTAGTCTTTCAGGTAAGGACCGATTTCCCAGAACACGCCGGTTTTGATCGCGTTGACAACCGGTACTTCGTAGAACGTTTTGATCGCAGTCGGGAAGTTGCCGGAAGCGACAGTAACGTTGAACTTCTCTGCGCTGGTTGAAGATGGAACCGATTGAACGTCAATATTGGTGTTGGTGTACTCTTCGATCATCTTCATGATGTCGGAGTCATTCTTTGGCGGCTCCGTCTCATAGTGGAACAGCAGGCTCATTTCAAATGGCTTGTCAGAATCGGCATTCGTGCCGTTACCCTCGTTGGCTGTGGAGCCTCCGTTACTGCAGCCTACAACGCCAACAAGTAACGCAGTGGACAACAAGCTGAAAACTTTACCTTTCTTTTTCATGAACATAACCTCCCTTATCTATTTAGCCCTTCACAGAGCCAAGCATGACGCCTTTGGCAAAATGCTTCTGTAAAAACGGATACACGAGCATGATCGGAATCGTTGCAAACACGATTACGGCCATTTTGATGGACTGTGGTGGAAGCACCGTTTCATCCAGGGATGAGCTTGAGCCTACGGAGCTTTGGGACAGGATAACAATCTGTCTCAGGAGCACCTGAATCGGCCACTTGGTGTTATCGCTAATGTACAGGATTGCCTGGAAGTACATGTTCCAGTGACTGACCGCATAGAACAGCGCGAAGGTAGCCATAGCCGGCAAAGACAACGGCAGGACGATACGAACGAGCACGACCAGGTCGTTGGCGCCGTCAATCTTGGCGGATTCTTCAAGTCCATCCGGAATTTGCTGGAAAAAGTTCTTGAGAATGATCAGATAGAAGGCACTGATCGAGGTCGGGATGATAACCGACCATAGGCTGTCAAGCAGTCCGGTCCATTTTACCACGAGGAACGTCGGGATCAAGCCACCGCTGAACAGGATGGTGAATACCACGAACATCAGGATCAGTTTACGTCCTCTCAGATGTACCTTCGAAAGCGGGTAAGCCATCAGGCTCGTCATGACCAGGTTGACGATGGTTCCGCCGACGGTGATCAGAATCGAGTTATAGAGACCCTGCATCAGAGTGTCTGTCGAGAAGATGTATTTATAGGCGGCTAGAGAGAAGCCCTTGGGAAACAGGATCAATCCACCCTCGGCAATGCTCTTCTCATCGGAGAAGGACAAGGCCGTAATGTAAATGAACGGGAACAGCATGACTAGTGAAATGACGAGCAATAGAAACATATTGACCCAGTCAAACGCCTTTTCACCTGCGGTTTCTTTCATTGCACTGTTAGACATGATCTAAAACACCCCCTCTTCGCCTGCCTTCTTGGCTGTATAATTCGCAACAAGTACGAGGATCAGGCCGACGAGTGATTTGAATAGTCCGACCGCGGCGCTGTAACTGAAGTTACCTTGCAGCAAGCCCACCGTGTAGACATATGTGTCAAAAACTTCACCAACTTGACGGTTGAGTGCGTTGAGCAAGAGCAAGATATGCTCAGCGCCTTGCTCCAGAATATCGCCAAGTCTCAGGATAAACAGGATAATGATGGTGCTCTTCAGCGCAGGCAGTGTAATGTGCCACAGCTGTCTCCAGCGGTTTGCACCGTCCATCCGGGCTGCTTCATACAGCTGAGGATCGACACCGGCCAAGGCGGCCAGGAAGATGATCGTACCCCATCCAGCTTCTTTCCAGATGACCTGGCCAATTTGAAGCGTTCTGAACCAGTCTTCACTCATCAGGAAGTTGACCTTGTCATTCCCCGTTGCTGCGATGGCTTCATTGATGAAACCGCCTTCAGGTGTGAGGAACAAATAACTGATACCGACGATAACGACCCAGGATACAAAGTGCGGAATGTAGATGATCGTCTGTACGAATCGCTTGAACACCTGATTCTTCAGCTCATTCAGCATGAGAGCGAGAATGATCGGAATCGGGAAGAAGAAGACGATCTGGTACAGCGACAACAATAAGGTGTTGCGGAACAGCTGCCAGAAGGTAGGCTCGGAGAACAATCGATTGAAGTGCTTCAGTCCGACCCAGGCGCTGTCCAGAATGCCCAGTGCAGGGGAATAGTTTTGAAAGGCAATGATCACGCCCCACATGGGTAAGTACTTATAGACTAGAAAATAAATAATGCCGGGTAACAGCATTACATATAACCAACGGTCTCTCAGCAAATCACGCCGCCAGCTTCGTTGATTGTTTTGGATGCGCTGCATGTGGCTTCCTCCTCTTTGCTTTTGTACACCAACCTTAACCCCATCCGGATCAATAGTCTATATGCACCTTCATCACATCTCGGGGGTCGTCTGGTGCATATGAAATAGGCATAATAATCCCTGGAATGGCCAAAAAAGTGCCGAAAAGCCCGGTGTGAAGGTCATCTGCTGCACATGTCGAGATAATGATTATAGACACAAAAGCGCATCCCCTGAGTTGAAGAGGATGCGCTTTCAGACGCTATTCGTTCATTTTCCGGTAACTGGAAGGGGTCATTCCTTCCATTTTTCGGAAGTATCGGATGAAGGCAGTGGTGCTCTGATAGTGAAGCTTCTCGGCAACCTCCTGCACCTTCAGATCACTGGTCGTCAGCAAATGCTTGGCCATCTCCAGCTTGGTGATCGCCATATATTCGCTGAAGCTCATGCCTACTTCCTTCTTGAAGACGCGGCTTAGATAATTGGCATTGAAGTTCATCAGATCGGCAATGGCTTCCAGCGTTAAGTTCTCTTCAAAGCGGCTTTGTACCAGCTGCTTGATCTGCTGGGCAATCTGGCCTTGATGCGATTCTTCCCGGGTGGAGAGCAGCTGGAATAGCTGCTCCATGCCGACGGAGGTAAACCACTGGCCCAGCTCCACGAACGTAGTGGTACGGAACATCGCCTGAACGTACTCCACATCCAGCAGCATTTTCTTCAGCGTCTGCTCATCCCATTGCAGCAGGCTCATCATCTTGACCAGCAGCTGGTAGAACAGCACCTGGGCTTCCATCAAGGTGTACTGCCGGGTCTCGACCTCTGTCAAAATGCGGTCCACCAGCTCTTTTGCAGCTTCGCGGTCTTCACTTTGCAGCGCCTCCAGCAGCTCCTGCTCCCAGTGGGCCGGATAAGTCATTTGCGGAAGTCTGCCAGGATCCACGTCCTCAGACTTCATCACACCACGGTAACCTGTCCGTTGACAGAAACGAAGCGCCGCTGTGGATTCAGCGAACGCCATAGACACCTGCTCCAGCTGGGTGTGCGGCCGACTGACTCCGAGCTGGATGTCCAGTCCCAGGAAGGCCAGGATTTTGTCCTCAATCTCCTTGCAGGTCTGCATCAGAAGCTCTTCCGGTGCTGCGCTCTCTGCGCTGCGGGGACTGACGAACACCGCGGCACAGCTCTCATTCATAATGACCGGCTTAAAGGGCTGTAACGGCGTGAGAATTTCCTCCATCATGTTTAGAATGGCGTAAAGAATCAGGCTTAGATCCTCTTCCTCGAAGCGGGTGTGCTCCAAAGAATAAATCTTGAGGGTAAATACACTGAATTGCTCCCAGTCCGAATCAATATTGTATCGTTCAATGTGCTCCTGAATCTCCTTGTTGCTCCATTGACCGAGAAACAGCTTCATTACAAACAGCTCATGCAGATAAGGAAACTGCTTCTGCAGCTGCTTTTGCAGCTCCAGCTTGTTCCCGAGCAGTCCCTGAATCCCGGTGCGAATATATTGCAGCTCATCGGAGGCCTGCGGATGAGCATCGTCCGAATCCGCCACGAGATCCCGAAGCACGCGAATCGGAGAGTAGAACATCTTCGAGCCCTGCCAGGCAAGCCCCAGCGTAATGCTCAGAATGACCAGGCACATCAGCAGAGTGACCCAGCCAATGGCCTTCGATTCCTCGGTAATATCGGACAAGTGTACGAGGGATACATATTTCCAGCCGTTAAAGACAGAGTCCTCCACCATAGCCAGAGCAGGAGCACCGGCCAGCTCGAACCGAACTTTCTCCTGCTGCGAGTTCTCTCCGGACTCTGCGCTTAGCTTCAGCTCCAGCTGATCCTGCTGCTCCGGAGAGCTCAGCGTTTCTGAATTCCGGAATATAAGCTCCATATTCTCGTTATAAATGACGGTATCCCCGTAGCTTTCACTGCGGACGAGCGAGTTAAACAGCCGCGGGGAGAACCGCATGACAAAGGCCCCTTGGGGAGGTGACTTCGTGGTCAGAAAAGGCAGCGGCTTGATCAGGCTGATGCCGCCGCTGGCGCTGGTCACCCATTGTGTATTTCGGGGCTCTGACAGCAGCGCCGTCCATTCGGCCAGCTCTTCCTCTTCGTCCAGGCGCTCCAGTCCTTTATTGGTAATGACCCAACGCTTCTCCAGATTCACAAAATGGACACTCGCCACATAATCAAACACTTGAAATCCCTGAATCGTCTTGATCAGCTCGGAGACGGTTTCAAATTGGGACCGGTCAAGGTCCATATTCAGGGCGGAAACGGCCTGGGTAGAATTGGTGAACTGTGTTGCCATAACATATGCGGTTTCCAGTTTATGATCAATACTATTCATGGCCGAGCTCAAAATCTGCCGGTTGGCCTCATTGACCTTTTGCTCAACCACGGTTGAGGTCCGGTCATACGAGAATACACCCATGACGATGACAGGCAGGGCACCCAAGAATAAACTGTACATAAACAATTTTTTCAAGTAGCTGTATTTCATCACATTTTGTGTCTCCCCATGGATATATTGTCGTGGTATACAAACGGCCGGGTTCCCCTTACCTCGTCATGGCAGGGTGCTGCAGCAAGAAGCTACTCTGCCGATGAAGAGGCGTGAAGGCCTGAGCCTATCAGATAATCCGCGATAAATTCAGCTTGGCGGCGCTGGACCTCCTCGGTGAAATGAGCATGGTCCCGATAGGCGTCAGCTCCAAATTGCAGCGTAAACGTGTACAAATCAATGATCGGCACCTCATGCTGCTCCATGACCTGCGATGCAATCTCGTTATATTCCAGCACATCCCGGTGAAAGCGGTGAAAGGAGGTGCTCTGCGAATTATGAATATCATCAATAATGTCAGTGGTGCTAACCCAGATCAGGGCCTTGGCCATACTGCGGGCTGTTTGGATAATCTGCTCCAGGTTATCCCGGTAACGGGCAGGAGATATTTGTCTCTCGCCGGTGAGCGGATCGGTCTTGATATCATGCAGTCCACAGTTAAGCAGCAGCAGATCATAGGACACGCCCTGATGCTGCTCCTGGGTTAAATAGTCCAGCACCCGGCTGCTGTCGCCTCCATTGGCGCCTACGGGCTGGTCGAGATCGGCCAGTGCCTGCTTCTCTCCGCGCTTGCGGTCATAATGAAAGTACGATTCCACCAGCGGCTTCAAAAAAGGACCGTACTGGATAGAGATGCTGTCTCCCACAATGAACAGATGTCTCAACCTAAGCGCCTCCCTTGGGCTCATTTACGATAGCCGGGCCATATTCGCCGGTCGTTACCGGGATATAGGAGACAAAATGATTATCTTCATACCGGTATCCGTTCTCCCACATCAGCCGGTACATCTCCTTCAGCACTCCGCTCATCTCCGGCTGCTCTGCGATGTTGACCATTTCGTGAGGGTCCTGGTTCAGATCGTACAGCTCGTCGATGTCCGTGGGGTTGTACACAAATTTATAATCTCTGGTTCGCACCATACGGTTTGTATAGTAGAGCTCGGTGCCGTAGCACTGGGTGTAGATGGAATCGCGCCACTCCGTGGGCTGCTCATTCTGCAGGAAAGGCACGAGGCTCTGTCCGCTGCACTTGGAGAGCGGCTCTGCGCCTGCCAGCTCAATCAGTGTCGGCGCAATATCCATCAGCATGACGAAATCGTCCACGCTTCTGCCCGGCTCCTGAATCAGCTTCGGATGGCTGATAATGAGCGGAACCCGGTAGCCCTCGTCAAAGGTGCTGATGCCCTTGCAGTACAAGCCGTGGGCTGCACCCAGCTCTCCATGGTCGGAGACGAATACGATGAGGGTATTGTCCCGCTGGCCGTTTCGATCCAGCGCGTCCAGCACCTCGCCAAACAGATCGTCCATCATCGTGCAGTAGCCCCAGTAGTGGGCAAGGGATTCCTTGACCTCCTGCTCAGTCAGCTGGCTGAATACCTTCTTCATGCGTCTGTAGATGCCCGGCTTATCGGTCATGTCATCCCGGTAGTTGGGAGGAAGCTCAATGTCGTTCGGGTCGTACATCGTAGCGTATTTCTCCGGAACGATGAACGGATCATGCGGTCCCAGTACGCCAAGATACATACACCAAGGATCCTCCTGATCCTTCATCGCATTCAGCTGCTGAATGCCGGCGTCTACACAGTGGTAATCCGGGTGGTCATGATACTCCACCTTGGACGTGCCGTACAATTGAAATTTCGACCATCCTGGACGAAGGATCTCTCCCCGGGCCCGTTCGCGCGTGCCATGCTCGCTCTGAAGCTGGGCATAATGGTCCCGGCGCGAGCCGCGGTCGAAGCCCTGCTCCTTCATGTACAGCTCCGTCCAGCCGCGGTCACTCGGATTCTCCTCAGCCGATACATGCCATTTCCCGCTGTAATACATCTCATAGCCGGCATCCTTCAGCTTCTCGGAGAACATTTCCACTCCGGGGTTGACGGTGGAGTTGATGGCCTGGTCATTGCGGACGTTATTGTAAACGCCGTGCTGGGACGGGTACAGGCCGGTCATAAAAGAGGCTCGGGCCGGGCAGCAGTGGGCCATCGGCGGGTACGTGTACGTAAAGCGCACGCCTTGACCGGCGATTTCATCAAGATGAGGCGTACGGCAGGGATGATCCTGCATCGTGACCTGGGCTTGCTGCTGATCGGTCATAAAGATCAGAATGTTCGGTTTGCTGGACGTTGCTGACATGGTTGACACCTTCCGTTTTCAAGTATTTCCTCGAAGTCATCGAAGATCAGGGTGATTTGCTTCTCTCAAGCTGTACATCATCATTCCTTCATTGTAAACGTTATCTCTATCTATTTTAACGTATATTACGGCAGGTTAGTAGAAAAGATTGGCCGCAAGCCTTCATTTCGTTTCTCTAAGGGCGCATTTGGGGGTATAAATGCTTAAAGGATAAGAAAAAGCGAACCCAGTTCCTTAATAGGGGGCAAGCAGAAGGAGGAAGCAGATTATGCAGTGGAAAGGGAGAAGAGGATCCTCAAATGTAGAGGATCGAAGGGGCCGCAAAGGGCCCGGCCTGATTGGCGGCGGCATTGGAGGCATTATCATCGTGCTGGTCATCACCTTGCTGGGCGGAAATCCGGGAGAGCTGCTGGGCAGCCTGGGCGGAGCTTCCGAGCCGAGTGGAGCTTACACAGAAACGGCTGAGGAGCAGGAGCTGGCCCAGTTCGTGTCGGTGGTGCTGGCGGATACCGAGGAGGTATGGCAGAAGGTGTTCCGCAAGGAAGGTATGGAGTATGAAGAGCCGACGCTGGTGCTGTACACAGGCAGCGTACAGTCTGCCTGCGGCACCGCCGGCGCGTCGGTAGGCCCGTTCTATTGCCCGGGAGACCGCAAGCTGTACATTGACCTGAGCTTCTATGACGAGCTTCGCCGCGAGTTCAATGCGCCGGGTGACTTCGCCATGGCCTATGTGGTTGCCCACGAGGTGGGGCATCATGTGCAGACGCTGCTGGGCACCTCCGCGCAGCTTAATCAATACCGGCAGCAGCTGAGTGAAGAGGAATATCGGAAGTATCAGGTACGCTTCGAGCTGCAGGCTGATTATTTAGCCGGAGTCTGGGCGCATCATGTGCAGGGTGAGAATCTGCTGGAGGAGGGCGATCTGGAGGAGGCGCTGGCTGCTGCCAGTGCGGTCGGGGACGATACAATTCAGAAGAAGGCCCGCGGCTATGCAGTACCGGAGAGCTTTACCCACGGCACCTCGGAGCAGCGGAAGAGCTGGTTCTATAAAGGCTTTGAGCGTGGAACGCTTCAGGGCGGAGATACCTTTACTTTGCCGGATCCATAAAAAAGACAAACAAAAGTCCCTTCAGAGACTGCAGCCGCAGCCTCTGAAGGGACTTTCTATTTATTATAGAAGAAACGTTAAGCGCCAACTCCGACGGCAATGCGTTCCTCAGCGATCGCTGCAGCATGCACCGGCTCTTCCTTCAGTAAATTATACGTCAGGCACATCGGCTTGCCGGTGCGGGGATCCCGTCCGATCGCCGCGTCGATGTGAAATACCTCACGCAGCACGTCGGCATGAATAACCTCTTCACAGGAGCCGGATTGAACAATCTGGCCGTCCTTCATGGCAATGATGTGATCGGCGAAGCGGGCTGCCTGGTTCAAATCGTGGAGCACCATCACAATGGTACGCTCCTGTTCACGATTCAGCTTCTGCAGCAGCTCCAGCACTTCCAGCTGATGGGCAAGATCAAGATATGTTGTTGGCTCATCCAGGAATATAATTTCGGTTTCCTGAGCGAGAGCCATAGCGATCCACACACGCTGGCGCTGTCCGCCGGACAGGGCATCCACGGAGCGCTGTTTAAATTCCAGCGTGCCGGTCACCTCCATGGCCCAGTCGATCACCTCGTGATCCCGGGCAGTCAGGCGGCCGAAGCCCTTCTGGTACGGGAACCGTCCATAGGATACCAGCTCGCCGACCGTCAACCCGCTTGCGCTCTCCGGTGACTGCGGCAAAATCGCCATCTTGCGCGCAAGAGCCTTCGTATCCTCTTTGACGATTTGCTTGCCGTCAAGCAGGATAGTGCCGTCCTGGTGGGAAATGATGCGGGTCATCGCTTTCAGCAGCGTGGACTTGCCGCAGCCGTTCGCACCAATAATGGTCGTGATCTTCTTGTCCGGGATCTCGGCACTCAGCTGTTTAACAATCAGACGTTCACCGTAGCCGACGCTCAGGTTTTCCGTATATAGGCGAGACATGGGTACCCTCCAATAAATGAATTGATAATAGATAGCTTGCTTACAGAGATAGCTTGCTTACTTAGTGATAATCATTCTCAAATATCTGCTAACCTTACTTTAAAGGCTGTTTCATCCTGTTGTCAACTATAATTTAGGTTGTAATGAGCACAAATTCATCGTATATTACAATGAGAATGATAATCAGTGAACCAATGTCCTGATCAGGGAGATGAATATTCGTGGAGCAAGCAAATGTGTTTGATGTGACGATTATTGGTGCCGGTCCGGCAGGGTTGTATTCTGCCTTTTACAGCGGTCTGCGGGAAATGAAGACGAAGATTATTGAGTTTCAGCCACAGCTGGGCGGCAAAATTCATGTATATCCGGAGAAAATGATCTGGGATGTCGGCGGGCTCGCCCCTCTTCCCGGTGCCAAACTGATTGAGCAGCTTGTTCAGCAGGGCTTAACCTTCTCCCCGGAGGTTGTCCTGAACGAGAAGGTGACCTCCATTGTCAAAAATAGCGACGGGATTTTCGTCCTCGATACGACCTCCGGGACGAAGCATTACTCCCGAACCGTCATTGCGGCTTCCGGCCGGGGCATTCTGACGCCGCAGAAGTTGCAGATTGAAGGGGCCGAACGGTTCGAGGTGTCCAATCTCAATTACACCGTCAAATCATTGAAGCAGTTCAAGGATAAGACCGTGCTCGTCTCGGGCGGCGGCCATTCCGCAGTAGACTGGGCCAATGAGTTGTGTCCGGTCGCGAAACAGGTGTATGTCGTATGCCGGAAGGACACCATGACCGGCCATGAAGCACAGGTGAACCAGCTGATGAACTGCGATAATTCCAGCTGTATGCTGCAGCAGAGCATCAGCAAGCTGATTGCCTCGGATAACCATGAGCGGATTGAGCGGGTTCAGCTGACCTGCCTGAAGACCGGGGAGGTATCCGAGATCGCAGTTGATGAGGTAGTGATCAATCACGGCTACGACTGGGACAAGGAGCTGATCCAGAACAGCCGTCTGGACATCAGGGTGGCAGAGGACGGTTACATTGAAGGCTCCGTGCTGGGAGCCTCCTCCGTGCCGGGGCTGTTCGCTGCCGGTGACGTGTTGAAGCATGAGGGCAAGCTGAATCTGATTGCCGGTGCTTTTCAGGACGCTGCGAACGCAGTCAATCAGGCGAAGCTGTACATCCAGCCGGATGCGTCCAAGATCGCCATGGTATCCTCGCACAATGAGCAGTTTAAGGAACGGAACCGCGAGCTGGTCAAGCAGATGATGTCCACCTAGAAAGGATAAAGTTCAGACAGTGCGCTGCTAAGCGGTGCACTGTCTTTTTGTTATGGAATCTTGCGTGTTAAAAGGTATGGAAATTTCAGGACAGGTGGGGTTTAATTAAGATCTACGTAACGTGAAGCATACTGCTGACCGGCACCGGCTGCCGGCGGGAAAGAGGACCTGCGATGATACCACGTAAATGGCTGACGCTGATGATTGGCTTGACTCTTGTCGTTGTAATTCCGCTGTACTCCGGCATCCGCTTCGATCTGAAAGCCGGCATGACGCCCTCTGCGATGGAGGGCGTGCTGGACTTGCAGGAATGGGATTTTGCGGAGGACGGTGCAGTGCCTCTGAAAGGGGAATGGGAGTTTTATCGCGGGCGTCTGCTGAATCCGCCGGATTTTGAGAACCCGGGACCGGGGGTGGAGCACGGCGGGCAGGGTTCCCTTGAGCCTTCTGCCATTGTGAAGCTGCCGGGAGCATGGAATTCCTATATATCTCAAGAAGGGGAGGCGGAATCCGCCTGGGGCTACGGAACCTATCGCCTGATCATTCAGGTTCCTGATGGGGAGGAGAACGCCCTCTACGGTATCAAGACCGGCAACATCCGCACCGCGAACCGGATATTCCTGAACGGGCATCAGATCGGAAGCAGCGGAGAGCCCGCGGCAAGCCGTGAGCAGGAGACGGCCTCCAACATTCCGTACCTGTCCTTCGGACCGCAGCAGGCGGGACAGATTGAGCTTGTCGTTCAGGTATCCAATTATGCCTACAGCTCCGGGGGCATCTTTACGTCGATCTGGTTCGGGGATGTTGAGTCGATTCTGCAGGCCCGGGAATTGTCTCTGTTTCTGGACATTATGACGCTCGCAGGCTTTCTGCTCCCGGGCGCTTATGCGCTGATGCTGTACCGGCTGCGGAAGGAACGGGCGCTCTTGTATCTGGGCCTGGCCTGCACCGCGATGCTGATCTACACGGCCACCCACGGGGAGAAGCTGCTGGCCGCCCTTTTTCCGGGGCTTGGCTACGAATGGTTTACCAAGATTCAGATGATGTCCTCGGCGCTGCTCTATTACTTTCTGATCTATTATGTGGCCGTCTCCCTGCCGGGCATCATTCATCGGTATGCTCTGCGGGCCATACAAATGCTGACCGCGGCCAGCCTGCTGACGGCATGGCTCACGCCAGTGCGTGTCTTCTCGCAGCTGGAGTCTATCATCTTTATGACCTCCCTGGTGAGCGTCCTGTACATGTTCTGCCGTATGATTGTCAGCATCAAGGGCCGGAGTGAAGAATTCGGGCTGCAGGTTATTGGAGTGGTCAGCATTCTGATGCTAATTGTCATGAATATTGCCAGTCTGCTGGGCAGCCAGCATTTTCAAACCTTTGGCTCCCTGGAGCTGGTGCTGTTCGTGCTGACCCAGGCTATTTTGCTGGCCCGGCGCTTCTCGGATTCCTTTGAAGAGGTGCAGTATTTGTCCCGCCGGCTGCTTACACTGGATGGGCTGAAGGATGAGTTTCTGGCGAATACGTCGCATGAGCTAAGAACCCCGCTTCACGGCATGGTGAACATCAGCCAATCGCTCGTCGACGGTGCTTCAGGACCGCTGACCCCCAAGCAAACGGCGGATCTGCGCTTGATCGTATCCACGGGGAAAAGACTGTCTTCCCTCATTAATGATATTCTCGATTTTAACAAGCTGAGGAACAATCAGATCACCCTGCAGCCAAAGCTGGTGGATTTATCCGCAGTAACGACCTCGGTGCTGGAGGTCATGGCGCATGTGTCAGGGAACAAGCAGCTCGTGCTGCGGCAGGAGCTGCCGGAGCGGCTGCCTCTGCTCTATGCCGATGAGGAGCGGCTGCGGCAGGTGCTGTACAATCTGGTCGGCAATGCGGTCAAATTTAGTGATCAAGGACAGATTATCGTCACGGCGCAGCAGGACGAGGAGGACTGGATCACGGTCTCGGTCCGCGATACCGGAATCGGGATAGAGGAGCAGCGGCTGGCGTTGATTTTTCAGTCCTATGAGCAGCTGGAGCAGGAAGGCCGCGGAGATCATCAGGGCACGGGGCTGGGCCTGAGCATCACGAAGAAGCTGGTGGAGCTTGGCGGGGGCAGGCTCTGGGTCCGCTCAAAGCCGGGGGAAGGCTCCACCTTCTCCTTCACGGTGCGATCGACCCGGGAGGAGAGCCTGCCTGTGCCGGAACCGGTGCGGGAGTATCCCGGACAGGAAATGCTGGAGACCGAGCCGGACCGTGAACAGGCCGGGACAGCGGCTGCCCGGATTCTGGTCGTGGACGATGATCCCGTCAATCTGAAGGTCATTCACAATCTGCTGGGAGGAAGGGGAATCCGCATCCTTACTGCATCAAGCGGAGAGGAGGCCTGGCGTATGCTGAGCACCGGAGAAGCCGTCGATCTTGTGATTACAGACTGGATGATGCCGGGCATGTCCGGCCCTGCGCTGTGTTCCCGAATTCGGGAGCGGTTCACGCTGTTTCAGCTGCCCGTGCTGATCCTGACGGCCCGCAGCCTTCCGGAGGACGTCAAGGTGGGGCTGCAGGCGGGGGCGAATGATTTTCTCAGAAAGCCGGTGGATGCCGACGAGCTGAAATCCCGCGTACGGACTCTGCTGGAGCTCAGGAAAACCGTGCGGCAGGCGATTGCGTCGGAGCTGGCTTTTTTACAGGCACAGATCAAGCCGCACTTTCTCTTTAATGCGCTGAATACGATCATGTCTCATCTGCCGGATCACCCGTCGCTGGCGAACCAGCTGCTGCTAGAGCTCGCTCGTTATCTCCGGCGCAGCTTCGATCTTGAGGGCCGGGAGCAGCTGACCACGCTGGGTCATGAGCTGGAGCTGGTCACCTCTTATCTCAATCTGGAGAAAGCCCGCTTTGAGGAACGGCTTCATGTGGAATACCGACTGGCTGCCGGCAGCCAGCTTCTGGTGCCGCCGCTGAGCATCCAGCCCATCGTCGAGAATGCGGTCCGGCACGGGCTGATGCGCAAGGAGGGCGGCGGAACGCTGGTGCTGGAGATCACAGAGAGCAAGGAAGCGGTGCAGATTACAGTGAGCGATAACGGAACCGGCATGCCGCAGAGCCGGCTTAGCTCTCTGCTTCGGGATGGAGGAAGCCAAGGAATCGGGCTGCGAAATATTCACTCCCGCCTGCTGTCCATGTTCGGGAGCGGCCTTAAGCTTGAAAGTGCGGAAGGGCAGGGCACAACGGTTTCTTTTGAAGTGCCGAAGCATAGGGGCTGAGAAGGATTGGGAAGAGCGGAGGGTTTCTGTTAAGAAAAGTGTCCCTTAGGCTTGCCTACAGGCTTCTTTCCTGTAACTCCCCTTGTGTTATAGATGGAATTTTGGGACAATGGGAGAGGAATCTGGACAACGGATGTCATAGAAAGGAAACAGAAATGAATACACCATCCATTTATGGATTAACCTTAGAGCAGCTGAAGAGCTGGCTGGAGGCTCACGGACAGAAGCCGTCGCGCGCGGCGGCCGTCTGGCATGCGCTGTACCGGGAGCGCGTGACCTCCTTTGATCACATGGCGGACGTACACCCGGAGACGGCAGCGCTGCTGCGGGAGAGCTTTTCTATTTTGACGCTGGCCGAGCATACGAAGCAGGAATCGGTTGACGGAACCGTGAAATTTCTGCTGAAGCTGACAGACGGCAATCTGATTGAAACGGTGCTGATGCGCCATAAATTCGGATTATCGGTCTGTGTGACAACCCAGGTGGGCTGCAATATCGGCTGCAGCTTTTGTGCCAGTGGACTGCTCAAGAAGAGCCGGGATTTGACAAGCGGCGAAATTGTTGAGCAGGTGATGAAGGTGCAGCTGTACCTGGATGCAGCGGGACGGGAGGAGCGGGTCAGCCATATTGTCGTGATGGGCATTGGAGAGCCCTTTGACAACTTTCAGCATATGTCGAATTTTATTAAGGTCATCAAGGATCACAAGGGGCTCGCAATCGGCCCGCGCCATATTACGGTATCGACCAGCGGACTGGCTCCTAAAATCAGGGAGTTTGCCGACAGCGACCTGCACGTGAACCTTGCGCTTTCGCTGCATGCGCCAAACAATGAGCTTCGTACCCGAATTATGAAGATTAACCGCGCCTATCCGCTGGAAGAGCTGATGCCGGCCGTGGATTACTATCTGGAGAAGAGCAACCGCCGCATTACCCTGGAGTATATTCTCCTTAAAGGTGTCAATGATCAGAAGGAGCATGCCCTGGAGCTGGCTGAGCTGGTGGGACCCCGCCGCCATACGGCGAACGTCAACCTCATTCCATACAATCCGGTGGATGAGCACAGTCAGTATCAGCGAAGCACTCCGGACGATATTACGGGATTTTATGACACGCTGAAGAAGCAGGGCATTAGTGTCAGTGTACGCCTGGAGCATGGCACCGATATTGATGCCGCCTGCGGCCAGCTGCGCAGCAAGCAGATCAAGGCACAGTAAGGCGCGGCAATACGCTGCGTATGAATTTATAGAGGCAAGGGAGCTGAAGCGATATGGCCAATGAGGAAGAAGTTATTGTTACCGCCGAAGGATTTGCGAAGCTGGAAGAGGAGCTTCAATATTTGAAGGAGGTCAAGCGCAAGGAGCTGGCCGAGCGCCTGAAGGTTGCTATCAGCTATGGCGATTTGAAGGAGAACAGCGAGTATCACTCCGCGAAGGATGACCAGGCCTTTATGGAAACCCGGATTCTTGTGCTGGAGAAAATGCTCCGCAAAGCGCGTGTGGTGGATGCCGGCAAAATGGATTTGAACCGGGTCAGCGTCGGGGCGATCGCCGTCCTGAACGATCTGGAATTCAACGAGAAGGTAGAGTACCAGATCGTTGGACCGGCGGAGGCGGACGTAGTGAACAACAAGATTTCCTATGAAAGCCCGCTCGGCAAAGAGCTGATGGGCAAGGAAGTCGGAAGCATCGTTCACGTTACGGCTCCGGTGGGCATTATTAAATACGAGCTGCTGGACATCAAGATGAACTAAAGCGGCTGTGATGAGTCAGCGATTGAACAGGCCTCCCGGGAAGCGGGGGGCCTGTTTGTGCGGTGCGTTGCTGCAGACATGGCTGGGGCAGCGCCAAAACGTGTATAATGAAGCATAACGGACGTTGACGAGAGGGAAGGATGAGAGCATGCTGGAAATTATTGAATACACAGCGGAATACATTAAAGATCCATTCGGAATTTTGAGCGGGAAGCGCTATGAATTTGTGCTGGATCTGAACGTTCCGGAGGATGACGAGCTGTACCGGGAGCAAGGGGTATACCTGCGCGCCATTTATCTGGAGGATGAGAACCGGATTGTAAAGTATGATTTTTATGAGCGGGTCAGTGATCAGTATCTCGATTTCGATATGGAGCCGGAGGAGGAAGAAGAGCTGACGCGCTTCTGCCGGGAGCATTTGCCGAAGGCGGAGTAAGCAGAGCGAGGGATCATTCCGAGGCGGCGAAGGAGGGGCCATGCTATTACAATTTGGATACTCGCAGTATGAGAGCAAGGTATATGAAACGCTGGTCACGCAAGGGGAGGCCATGGATGCCTCCGGCATTGTCAAGCTGTCGGGAGTGCCCAAGGCCAAGGTGTACGAGGTGCTGGACCGGCTGGTGGATAAAGGCGTCGTGATGGATACCATATCGGGCAAAAAAAGAACGTATGCCTCGCTTCCTCTGGAAGCGGTTATCGACAAGCTTACGCGGGAGTTTGAGGAGGATATCCGGCAGCTGCGGGAGGCCAGCGTGTCCAAGAGCGCTGCCAACGGCCAGGTATGGAGCTTGAAGTCGTACAGCTCGATCCAGGCGTTTTGCCGGCAAATGATCCAGGAAGCCCGGGAATCGGTGCTGGTGTCCATGTGGAGTGAGGAGTTCGCTGCATTCACGGAGCTGCTGAACCGCAAGGAGCAGGAGGGCGTTCGGGTGGAGGCTCTCGTGACGGGCGATGATCCGCCAGGCGCTGCGCTGTCCAAGCTGTATGTGCTGAAGCCGTCAGCCGGACATGACAAGCTGGAGCGCTTTATGCTGCTCGTCACGGATACCCGGCAGCTGCTGTTTGCCGGTGTGGAGAACGGAAGCTGGCAGGCGATTGAGACGCAGGGGCAGCCGTTCGTCAAGGTATTTGCGGAGTTCTTCTATCATGATATGGCCTTGACGGCCTTCAGCCGCAAGTACCCGGAGGAAATGCTGCAGGATGAGGAGCTTCAATCCCTGCTGCTGCGGCTGCGATATTAAGCTAAAGGGCGGCTCCAGGCACAAAGGGGCGGTTCCCAGGATCTTGAACAAGATCTTGAGGAACCGCCCCTTTGTGAGTTATTGGACAACCATCAGCAGCTGATCCTTACTTGGCAGCCGCAGCCGCCATCTCCCGCTCTGCGGCAGGCTTGGTGCGGCGGCTGAACGAGAACAGCGCCATGCCGAAGGCTAGCGACGCAATCAGGCCGCCAACCCACGGATTATCGGAGACGGAGCCGTGGTCCATGACTGCACCGCCGATGATGGAGCCGGCGGCAATGCCAAGATGAGTCATTGACGAGTTCAAGCTGAACTGGGTCTCGGCATGATCCGGAGCCAGCTGGAGCAGGTAGGTCTGCATCGCCGGGGCGATGGACCAGCTGAGCCCGCTCCACAGCATCATGAACGGCAGGAACAGCCAGAAGGCGGTCTGGGACGTTACGAGCACCAGAAACATGGAAACCGAGAAGCTGGCTGTAATGCCCAGAATGGCCCGCTTGGTGCCAAGCCGGTCGGATATCCATCCGCCCGCGCCGCCGCCGAGCACGGCGGCGATGCCGAACAGGAAGTACACGGCGCTCATCATCTGAGGGCTGATCTGAAAGGTGGCGTCGACGAACGGCTGCAAATAGCCGTATAGCGTCAGATGCCCTGTCAGCAGCAGCAGCCCGATCAGCTGCGCGCTAATGATCTTGCTGTCCTTCAGCGAGGCGAGCTGCCGCCTTAGCGGAACCACGGGACTCGGCGCGGTACGCTTAGTAAACAGCGCTACGCCCCCCATCGAGAGCAGGGTCAGCACCGCAATGACGATGAACGGCGCGCGCCAGCCGAAGGCATTGCCGATCATCATCCCTACGGGCACGCCGAGCACCAGCGAGCCGCTGATCCCCATGTAGATGATTCCGATCGCGCGCCCTTTATGCGATTCCGGCACCATGGCGGCGGCCATAGATACCGAGAGCACGACGATGACCGAGCCGCTCATGGCGGCCAGAGCCCGGGCGGCTACGATGGCGGCGTAGCTTGAGGTCAGGGCGACCATGACGTTGCTGATGAGAAAGACGGCCAGCATGTACAAATACAGCTTCTTCCGCTCCAGCTTCGCCGTCAGGTTGACGAGAATGGGACCGCTGATGGCAAAGGTGACCGAGAAGATGGTAATGAACTGGCCTGCCGAGCTGACCGAAATGCTCAGATCCTCTGCGATCAGATTCAGGATGCCGCCGACGATCAGCTCCACCATCCCTACCACAAAGGCCGCAATAGCAAGCATATATACACGAAAATTCAATGAAACACGTCCTTCTAATGTTCAAAATTTAAGTTACCACTATTATAGTAACCTGTTTGAGAGAGCGCAACCTGCATTTTTTGGTGCTCTTCATTATACACGTTATCCTCTCCATTCCAAAAAGCCCCCCTCACCACGTCTGCCAGCCCCTCCTGGAAAGAGGGTGGCAGATTCATAATGAGGGGGGCTGTGAAAGCGCCGCTATAGGCTTTAGAACGTTACGAAGCCCATGGCGCGCTTCGCGGCGAGCAGGGTCTGCTCCGCTTTTTCGGCGGCGCGCTCGGCCCCATTTTTCAAGATGCGGTCGAGCTCTTCGGAATGGACGATCTCATGATACGTCTTCTGGATCGGCTCCAGCTTGCTGACGACGGCCTCGGCCAGCTCCTTCTTAAAGGTACCGTAGCCCTGACCTTCATAGCGCTTCTCGATGGCGTCGATGGAGTCGCCGGAGAAGACGGAGTAGATCTCGATCAGGTTGCTGACCGCCGGCTTCGCCTCCCAGTCATAGCGCACGCTCATATCGGAATCCGTAACCGCACGGGAGAATTTCTTCCGGATGACGGACGGCTCGTCAAGCAGGGATACGTAGCTGCCCTGGTTCGGATTGCTCTTGCTCATCTTGTTGGAAGGGTCGTCGAGGCCCATAATACGCGCTCCGCTCTCCTGAATGACCGGCTCCGGCAGTGTGAACGTCGGCGCATACTTATGATTGAAGCGCGCAGCCAGATCCCGCGTCAGCTCCAGATGCTGCTTCTGATCATCCCCGACCGGCACATGTGTCGCCTGATAGAGCAAAATATCTGCTGCCATCAGCACCGGGTAGGTGAACAGGCCGGAGCTGACCGTGTCCTTGCCGCCGGATTTGTCCTTGAACTGGGTCATCCGGCTCAGCTCCCCGAAGTGGGCCTGCGTTTCCAGCAGCCAGCTCAGCTCGGCATGCTGCCGAACCTGGGATTGAAGGAAAATAACCGCTTTGTTCGGGTCTACGCCAGCCGCGACATACAGGGCTGCAACGTCCCGGGAGCGCTGATGCAGCTCTTTGGGGTCCTGGTACACCGTAATGGCATGCAGATCAGGAATGAAAAAATAACAATCATAGTCGTGCTGCAGCGCTACAAACTGGCTCAATGCCCCGCTGTAGCCACCAATGTTCAGATCACCGCTGGGCTTGATGCCGGACAGCATAATTTTGCTCATCATAAAGACCTCCTCTATATTAGAACAACAAAAAAGCACTCCGCCCCGAGTCTCAGGGACGAAGTGCATGACTCCGCGGTACCACCACCGTTCGGCTGCGAGCAGCCGCGCTTCACGTGGACAGCTGCCTCGCAGTCTGTAAAGGCTGCGGCTTGCTTCCACCACTCCCGGGATAACGGGGGAGAGCCGTCAAAGCCTACTGGCACGCATGAAATCATGCAGGCGTTCGGTTTGAAGCGAAGGGACCCATTCATCTGCCGCATTGTGCCGGACCTTGCACCAGCCGCCGGCTCGCTTGGACAATGACGTCTGCAGAATACTCTTTCCCTTCATCGCTGTGTGATATGGGACACTCAAGTTCTTCAAAGCTGATTCTAAGATGCCATAACCGCGGCCTTAAAGTCAAGGTGCGACATTCACCCGGTCCGTGCCTCCTCAAGGATCCGTGGATTCTGGGGGACCCGCCCTGCCTGGGGGATCGGCTAGACCCCGGAGTAGGCCATAAACCCGCCGTCTACCGGAATGACCGTGCCCGTGACGAACCCGGAGGTCTGCGCATCCAGCAGCCACAGCACCGTGCCCAGCAGATCCTGGGGTACTCCGAAGCGGCGCATCGGAGTGTGATCGAGGATCTTGCGGGAGCGATCGGTCAGCGAGCCGTCTTCATTGGTGAGCAGCCGGCGATTCTGCTCGGTCAGGAAGAAGCCGGGGGCTATCGCATTGACCCGAATGCCGGATTCCGCCAGATGCACAGCAAGCCACTGTGTAAAATTGTTGATGGCCGCCTTCGCCGCGCTGTAGGCTGGCACCTTGGTCAAGGGAGAGGGCGCACTCATGGAGGAGACGTTCAGGATGACCGCATCGGAACGTCCCAGCATGTGCCTTGCAAAGATTTGCGTCGGAATGAGCGTCCCCTGCATGTTCAGATCGAACACGTCCCGGAAGCCGGACACGGAAAGATCAAAGAAGGTCGCCACGTCCTCCTGATCCAGATCCTCCATCCGGAACCGCTCATTCGTCGTATTGGCATCCTTATGATTGCCGCCCGCGCCGTTAATCAGAATATCGCAGGCTCCAAGCCGGCTGCGGACCTCCTGCTCGGCCTGGATTACGCTGCCCGGGTCGGTGACATCGCAGGCGGCGGCGATGGCGATGCCGCCTGCGGCCACAATCTCGTCCGCGACGGCCTGGCCCTTGCTCAAGGTGCGGTTGAGCACGGCGACCTTGACGCCTTGACGGCCCAGCTCCAGCGCCATAGCGCGGCAGAGCACCCCGGAGCCGCCCGTGATCGCCGCGACCTTGCCCTTTAGAGCGTCATGCTTCGGCAGCGTTGTGTATACTTCAGGAACCATCATGAGGAGACCTCCTTTCCGGCACGGGCCTGCTCCAGCGCATCCCAGACGCCCCATAAATACATAATGCCAAGGGCCCGGTCATACAGGCCGTAGCCTGGCCTGCACTGCTCGCCCCAGATATGCCGTCCGTGATCGGGGCGGCAGTAGCCGGTAAAGCCGTGCTCGTGGTAAGCCTTCACGACGCCGGCGATGTCTACCGTGCCGTCCTGCGTGCGGTGAGACGTCTCGATGAAATCGCCGTTGTCAAACACCTTCACATTTCGGATGTGCGCAAACGGAATCTGCTCATGAAACTCTCCGATCATGCTCACGATATCATTAGCCGGGTTCGCCCCGAAGGAGCCGCTGCACATCGTGACACTGTTGGAAGGGCTGTCCACCAGACTCAGCAGCCGGCGGACGCTGTCTGCTCCTGTCATAATGCGGGGTAGGCCGAAGATGGACCAGGGCGGATCATCGGGATGTATGGCCATCCGGATGCCGTGCTCCTCAGCGACCGGAATCACCGCCTCCAGGAAGTACGCCAGGTGATCCCACAGATCCTCTGCGGTAACCTCGCGGTACGCCTGAAACAGCTGAGTCAGCTGCGAGAGCCGCTCCGGCTCCCAGCCCGGCATCGTCAGGGCACTATTGCGGGTAATGCTGCTCACAAGCTCCAGCGGATCGATGCCGTGAATCTTGTCTTTTTCGAAAAAGAGAGCGTTCGAGCCGTCCTCCGTTTCCTTATGCAGATCGGTCCGTGCCCAGTCGAATATCGGCATAAAGTTGTAGCAGATGACCTTTACGCCAACGGTCGCCAGCTTCTTGATATTGTCTATGTAGTTCTGGATGTAGAGGTCACGGGATGGAAGGCCCAGCTTAATGTCCTCATGCACGTTGACGCTCTCCACCACCTCCACATGCAGCCCATAGCGGAGCGCCTGATCCCGGACCTCGATGATCCGCTCCATCGGCCATGCTTCACCGGCCGGAATATCGTGCAGCGCCCAGACGATTCCTTCCACGCCCGGAATTTGCCGGATCTGCTCCAGCGTAACCGTGTCATTTCCTTCGCCAAACCAGCGAAATACCATACGCATCTTGCATACCGCCTTTCTAGTCAATGAATGTAGGGCCTAACGAATTGAGCTTGCAGCCGCTCCCGTTCAGATCCCGGGGGGCTTGAAATAATCCGGATGCCTCTGCTGCAGCACGGACAGGTTGGAGATGATCAGGCTCAAGTGCTGCTTCATCAGCGCATCGGCCCTCTTGCCGTCCTGCTGCCGGATGGCTTGTACCATCTCCCGGTGCTGTTCATACAAGGAAGCCCAGTCCGGATCCTCGGACAGCCACAGCATGCGGCTCCGGTTGAGATGGGCATTCATCTGTTGAATGACGTTCCACGTGCCGAGCTTCCTGCAGCCGGCAAACAGGATGCGGTGAAATTCCTCATCGAGCTGGAACATCATTCTGCCGTCCTGCTGGAAGACACTGTGCTTCTGCTGCGCCAGATTAGACTCCAGCTCGGCCAGCAGGTCCTCCGGGAAGCTCTCGCAGGCAAGGGCGATCACAGCGCGCTCCAGCTGCTCGCGCATGAAACGGGCTTCTTCCACTAGCTCCGGATCGATCAGGGAGACGCGGGTACCGCGCTGGGGCAGGACGACTAGCAGTCCTTCCTGAGCCAGACGGACAAAGCTTTCCCGCACCGGGGTGCGGCTGACCTGATATGCCGTAGACATCTCCTTCTCGGACAGCAGGGTGCCTGGCGGCAGCTCCAGGCTCAGAATCTGCCCCTTCAACGAGGTGTAGACCACACTGCCGGCTGAGGAATTCTCGGCCGATAGCATCGTTTGAAAAGACTGTGACGGCGGTATGGATACCATAATGTACATTCACCTCCTGAGGTTCTGCCATACTACCATACAAGTATGGCAGTATCATATTATACTCTGTATCCGCTTGCAAGGGGGAAATGAAGCGGAAAACAATTTTTTTAGCATGGATAGGGTGGGGGGCTATGTGTTACAATAGCTGTATGATCAGATGGGCCTTGCCTCAGGGCAGGGACCTTGCAGGAGCTTAGAAAGCAAGCTTGCGAAGAACGGGGGACAAGAGATATGTCTGCAGAGAATCATCTTCATGAGGAGTGCGTCGTAGACGGGGAACGGAAGAGCCATCATTCCGATAAAATCAAAAGCAATCTCATCAGCCGCCTGAACCGGATTGAAGGCCAGATTCGCGGTGTGAAGGGCCTGATTGAAAGGGATACGTACTGTGATGATGTGCTGAACCAGATCGCTTCGGTCCAATCCGCGCTGAACGGTGTGGGAAAGCTGCTGCTGGAGCATCATATGAAGAGCTGTGTTATGGAGCGCATCCAGGAGGGAGACGAAGAGGTCATCCCTGAGCTGCTTGTGACGATTAACAAGCTGATGAAATAACGCGATCGTCCGGGGCCTGCTGCGCTTTGCTCTGCAAGCTGCGCAGCTCCGCTGGCCCGCAGTCAAGCGGGATGACTCGTCTTCCTTTTTATAGGGTAGGTGGGTATGCTAGATAGATGGATATTTTGTACATTGTGCTTGCTGTAACAGCATGCGCAAGAAGAACCAATACGCACGGAAGAGGTGTACATGATGGAACCAACAACAGGACAGAGTCAGGGAGACCGCCCGGGACTGAAGAAGGCAACACTCCAGCTGACCGGAATGACCTGTGCCGCTTGCGCCAGCCGAATCGAAAAAGGCCTGGGGCGGATGAAGGGCGTGCAGGAGGCCAGTGTGAACTTTGCGCTGGAGCGCGCGTCCGTACAATATGACCCCGAGGCCGTAACCCCGAAGGACATGGTTCAAAATATCGAAAAGCTGGGCTACGGCACGCTGAAGGAATCGGGAGATCTGTCGCTGACCGGAATGACCTGTGCAGCGTGCGCCGCCCGCATTGAGAAGGGGGTAGGCCGCCTGCCAGGGGTAGACCGGGCGACGGTGAATTTCGCGCTGGAGTCTCTGCATGTGGAATACAACCCGGCGGAGGTAAGCATTCCGGATATTCAGGCCCGGGTGCAGAAGCTCGGCTATGGAGCGGAGCCCAAGGCGGCCGCGGAAGAGGCCTCTCGCCACCGTCAGGATGCGATCCAGCGGCAGAAGCAGCGGCTGCTTCTCTCTGGCCTGCTGTCTTTGCCCCTGCTGTGGGCCATGGTGAGCCATTTCTCGCTGACGTCCTGGATCTGGATGCCGGATCTGTTCATGAATCCGTGGTTTCAGCTGCTGCTGGCTACGCCGGTGCAGTTTTATATCGGGGGGCCGTTTTATGTTGGGGCTTATAAGGCGCTGCGCAGCAAGAGTGCCAATATGGATGTACTGGTGGCGCTGGGCACGTCGGCGGCCTATTTCTATAGCCTGTACTTGACGCTGCAATGGGCGTTCGCCGGTGCACCGGGCCATCACGGTCCGGACATGTACTATGAGACGAGTGCGATTCTGATTACGCTGGTGCTGCTCGGCAAGCTGTTTGAGGCACTGGCGAAGGGGCGGACGTCAAAAGCGATTCAGAGCCTGATGAGCCTGCAGGCCAAAATGGCAAGGGTCCTTCGCGGCGGAGAGGAGATCTCCATTCCGGCGGAGCAGGTGCAGGTGGGAGATCAGGTTATCGTAAAGCCGGGAGAGATTATTCCCGTAGACGGGGAAGTGCTTGAAGGGGTTTCATCGGTCGATGAATCGATGCTTACCGGAGAAAGCGTTCCCGTGGATAAGCAGCCCGGTGATCCTCTGATTGGTGCGACGGTCAATAAGAACGGGCGCCTGATCATGAAGGCGTCCCGGATCGGCCGCGATACGGCGCTGTCGCGTATTATCCGTGTGGTGGAGGAGGCACAGGGCTCCAAAGCGCCCATTCAGCGGATCGCCGATGTCATCTCGGGCGTGTTCGTCCCGATTGTGGTCGGCATTGCGGTGCTGTCCTTCCTGATCTGGCTGCTGGTCATAGCGCCGGGTGATGTGGCAGCGAGCCTGGAGATTGCCATTGCCGTGCTCGTCATTGCCTGTCCATGTGCATTGGGCCTTGCCACACCGACCTCCATTATGGCCGGCTCGGGCCGGGCAGCGGAGCTTGGGATTCTGTTCAAGGGCGGAGAGCATCTGGAGTCGGCCCATAAGGTGGATACGGTCATGCTGGACAAAACAGGCACCGTGACGAACGGCACACCGGAGCTGACAGATGTGGAGGTGCAGAATTGGCTCAGCGAGGCGGAGTTCCACCGCCTGGTAGGTGCCGCAGAGCGCGGGTCGGAGCATCCGCTGGCGGAGGCCGTGTCCGCCGGGCTGGCGGCGCGCGGCGCGGTATTCAAGGCTGCCGAATCGGTAGAAGCGGTCCCGGGCTACGGCATCTCCGCGCTCGTGGAGGGCCGCCGCGTTCTGGTCGGCACCCGTAAGCTGATGAGCCGTCATGATGTAGATTTCAACGATGTGCTGGAGCGCATGGTGCAGCTGGAGAGCGAGGGCAAGACCGCGATGCTGGCAGCCGTAGACGGGCGGCTGGCCGGGCTCATTGCCGCTGCGGATACAATCAAGGATACATCGCAAGCGGCGGTTGAGCGGCTCAAGAGAATGGGCATTGAGGTTATTCTGATGACCGGGGATAATGAGCGGACGGCGAGAGCGATTGCGAAGCAAGCCGGCATTGATATCGTGCTGGCCGAGGTGCTGCCGGAGGGCAAGGCCGAGGAGGTGCAGAAGCTGCAGCGGCAGGGCCGCAGGGTAGCGATGGTCGGTGACGGCATCAACGATGCACCGGCTCTGGCCGTAGCCGATATCGGCATGGCGATGGGAACCGGGACGGATGTAGCGATGGAGGCTGCAGATATTACGCTGATGAAGGGCGATCTCAACAGCATCCCGGACGCCATGGCCATGAGCCGCCGAACGATGCGCAACATCCGGCAGAATCTGTTCTGGGCGCTGGGATACAATACGCTGGGCATCCCCATTGCCGCAGCGGGGCTGCTGGCACCCTGGGTCGCGGGTGCGGCGATGGCGCTGAGCTCGGTTTCGGTCGTGCTGAACGCGCTGCGGCTGCAGCGCATGAAGGGAAACTAAAGCGACGGCGGGAAGTGCAAGGAGCACTCCTGCCAGTCTGAGCCTGATTCAGCCCATCACCAAGCAAGCCCCCCTTGTCCCGCAGCGCGGGCTCAAGGGGGGCTTGTCATGTTGAAGATGGTTAGGAAGCGGTCCGGGAGCTGGCAAAGCCCATCTCGGACAGCAGCTCATAGGAGCGCAGGCGCGCCTGATGATCATAAATCGCCGAGGCGACGATGATCTCATCGGCTTGCGTCTGCTCCAGGAACTGCTCCAGCTTTTCGCGGACGGTAGCCGGGCTGCCAATCGCGGAGTAGGTCAGCGTCCGGCTCACAATCGCCCGCTCCTGCAGCGACCACTGATCCTCCATGCTGCTGACCGGAGGCTTCAGCTGACCGGTTTTGCCGCGGATAATGTTCAGGAACTGCTGCTGGCCGGAGGTGGACAAATACTGGGCCTCCTCGTCGGTATCCGCGCAGATGACATTCACGCCGATCATGGCGTAAGGCTTCTCCAGCTCCTCGGAGGGCCGGAATTGACTGCGGTACAGATCCAGGGCGGGCAGCAAATAGTCCGGTGCAAAATGGCTCGCAAACGCAAACGGCAGCCCCAGCTGTGCAGACAGCTGAGCGCTGAAGCCGCTGGAGCCCAGCAGCCAGATCGGTACGTCCAGGCCTTCGCCCGGAACTGCCCGAACCCGCATGGACGACCCGGAGGTGGGCTTGAAGTACGTTCTCAGCTCTCCAAGGCGGTCCGGGAAATCCTGTCCATCACTGCCGGATCCACGGCGCAGCGCCCGGGAGGTCAGCTGATCCGAGCCGGGCGCCCGGCCGAGGCCCAGATCAATCCGGCCCGGAAACAGCGACTCCAGCGTGCCGAACTGCTCTGCAATGACGAGCGGCGAGTGGTTCGGCAGCATAATGCCGCCAGAGCCGACCCGGATCTGGCTCGTGCCTGCTGCAATATGGCCGATCACGACAGAGGTCGCCGAGCTGGCGACACCCGTCATATTATGGTGCTCCGCCAGCCAAAAGCGGTGGTAGCCCCACTGCTCGGCGTGCTGTGCCAGATCGAGCGAGTTGCGCAGCGAAACGGCGGCTGTGCTGCCCTCTGTAATCATGGACAGATCCAGAATCGAGAGCGGTATATGTTGAAGGGAATGAGATGATGGCTGAGCTTGTTTCTGCATAGAAATTCCTCCTTGTCTAACATAGGGTGTATGGGTATACCATAAACCATTATACCTCCTGTTATGCAGGAAACCCAAATCTGCGGCATGAAAGCGAGGTCTCAATTAGGTTATACTCATCTTAAAGAATGAAACAAGAGGCGGTATCTGCGGCTGTTACATTCAAGAAGCCAAGGCCGCAGGGGAAGACACCCCCGGCGGCCGGGAAGAGCATCAGGAAACGGAGGACACGGGTGTGGAGGAGCTGTTAAGGCGGGAGCATGAGGTGATGAAGGTATGCCTGCTGGCCGGAAAAATCATGCTGGAAAGCGGTGCCGAAACCTACCGCGTGGAGGATACGATGGTTCGCATTGCAGCAGCCTTTGGCTTGGATAACAGCCATAGCTATATGACGCCGACAGGCATTATTTTTTCAATTGAAGAGCCAAGCCATATGACCCGGCTGATCCGGATCGCGAGCCGTACGACGAATCTGTACCGCATCGATCGTGTAAATTCCATCTCCCGGAGCATTCATCTGGGTGAGCTGACCGTGACCGAGGCGTTTCGGGCCCTTCAGGAAACGGAACGGGAGAAGCCCAATTATCCGTCCTGGCTCATGATCCTGATGGCTGCGGTGGTCAGCGGATGCTTTCTGCTCATGTTCAACGGCACCTGGGAGGATGTGCTCCCCGCCGTACTGGCTGGCGGCCTGGGCTACATCACAGCGGTATCTATGGAAAAAGTGGTGCCGGTCCGCTTCTTTGCCGAGTTCTCGGGGGCCTTGATCATTGGCATGACCTCGGTCTGGCTCGTGCGGGCCGGTCTGGGCCGGCATCTGGACCTGATTATGATCAGCTCCGTCATGCCTCTCGTACCGGGGCTAATGATTACGAACGCCATTCGGGATTTGATGGCAGGCCATCTGATCTCCGGCTTGTCCAAAGGCGCGGAGGCATTTATCACCTCCTTCGCGATCGGGGCGGGGATAGCGTTTATGCTTACTTTTTTATGAAGGAATGAGCACCATATCGATGGGAACAGTCGCGCCTGTTTCCAATTACAGGAGGGACCGCCGTGGAGATTCATCACGCACTGCAGCATGTACTGGCGAGCTTTATCGCCTCCGCCGGCTTCGGCATTTTGTTTAACGCTCCCCGCAGGGCCCTGCTGCAATGCGGGGCGGCCGGGGCGGCCGGGTGGATGCTGTACATCTGGCTCCAGGAGCTGGAGGTGCTGCCGGTCACGGCTACGGTCGTAGCAGCCTTTTGGGTGACGATCATCAGTCACTATTTCGCCAAGGTGTACCGGACGCCGATTATCGTCTTCAGTGTATCCGGGATCATTCCGCTGGTGCCCGGAGGGCTCGCGTATGATGCGCTCCGGCATGTCGCCATGAATCAGTATGACCAGGCGGTGTCCCTGGGCGCTCAGGCGTTCATGATCTCCGGCGCGATCGGTCTGGGGCTGGTGCTGGCCGAGGTTACGAACCAGCTGATCCGTAAATGGCTGCCGACCCGTTACCTGGGGAGGTAAGGGAGGACAGCCATTCATTGGAGCTATTTCACGCCGATCCGCATCCGGTAGCTGAGCAGGACGCTTTCTTCGCTATCGGCAAAATGGCGCTGGATCAGCTCCTGGAACGTGGCAATATCACCGTCCAGGTCGGTTAGGCCGAGGCGCAGCACCGCCTGTACGCTGCCCTGACTCAAGGCAAGGCCGAGGTAGCGCTCTGCGGTGCAGGGCTCTTGGTGGTGAAATACGACTTCTTTTGCGAAGCGGAAGCGGCCGCTTGCCTGGATCTGCTGCAGATGCCCCTCCTTGCTCCACTTGTGGGCCTGGGCCTCTTTCTCCACATGACGGTCCAGCAGCTGATCGGCATTCCTGATGAGCTGTACATAAGCCTGCTCCACCTCCCAATGTAGGAGTGGCGGCCAGTCACAGTCATAGGCAGCGAAGAGGCCGCCCTCTGTCAGGATGCGGGCGGCTTCCTCCAGGGTGCTGCCGGGGTCCATCCAGTGAAAGGATTGGGAGCAGGTCACGATGTCTGCCGAGCTTGCCGGCAGGCCGGTCTGATTGGAATATCCCGGCCGGAACGAGAGATGACTGGCTCCGGACTGCTCCAGCTTCTGCTCGGCAATACTGCGCATGTCTCGGCTTGGCTCAATGCCAATGACTTGCTGTGCAGCCTCCTTCCAGGCGAAGGTGGACAGTCCGGTCCCACAGCCAAGATCGACAACGAGCCGCGGGGTATGGCCCAGATCGCGGGTCAGGAGATGGATGACCAAGGGCGGGGCTTCGGGCCGGTGTCGGTCATACAGGCTCTGAAAGCCGGAGAAGCGCTCAATGTTGCTGATCACATTGCCTTCGGGAACAAGAGAAGGGGAGTCCCCTGTAGTGCCCGGTCCAGTGCAGCCTGCGCCGCTGGGGCCTTGATTAGGGTCGGTCATAATATCATCATCCCCCTTAATAAATGGTAATGTAGACAAATATATTTATTATTAGGAAAATATTATTACATCCTAAGTTCCCGAAATTTATAGCATGGGAGGGTCTACCCCCAGCGCTCGATACAAATGAGACTGATTTTGCGACACTTCTCCAAGGATTTGTCCGTGTTCAGGCGCTTCAAACCGCTCTATGGTTTCCAATTTATCGAGTAATCCCTGCATCGTCCATGAATCAAAGAGTCCAGCATCTTGCATGTGTTTCTTGACGTAGGAAAGGTAGATAAGAGCAATAAATTCAACGAACAGCTTACCGTTGAGTGAAATTTCCGAAGAAACTTGCATTCTACCGAAATTTAGTTGCTCTCTAAGATTTCTGAATGCTTTCTCTACGATGTCCTTACTGCAGTAGAACGACAAGGCCTCACTTAGATCTTTCACTTCGTTGGATAACAGGGCGAAGTAGCCGTAATTCTGTACTGTCTTAAGCATCTTGTCCTCTCGTGGGACAATTATTCGGGCCACGCTTCGGGATCTCTGTCACTTCAAAATACTTGTTATAATCCTTGAGGCAATACTCACGCAGCTTGCTCTCCTGCAGATCGCGGTACAGACCGGTGAGGTACTCATTCTATTGTCCGTCAAGCTGCGTATTTCACGGGCTACTAACCTATGACACATCTATCGTTGACCAGATTTTTGATCTACGAAAGTTGAGCTAGGAAAAGAAAAACGGGTGAGTCCCGATCCATCGGAACAAACCCATTATTTCTTTTAATTTTCTTAATTGTTTGCGTTTATTGTTTGGTTCTTCATTCAAAGCAGGCAGAATAGATATCACCGATACTAAAAAAACCAATTGCTGCACTAATCAATTCAGGACCCGCGTCTTTTGCAGCGAATCTGACAGCATAACCAATTGCCTCGTTTATGCTGTAACCCCATTCGTTCTTAGCAACTTTGAAAGCTGGGACCAAGTTACCAATGAATTTTGTTACGCCTCCGCCGGCTTTGATAACGTCTTTAATCTTTGCAATTTTTGCGAATGCGAAAAGATTTTCTGCAATTGCAAGTCCTACTGCAGAAGTACAACCGACAACACCAAGTGTTCCTACAGTATCATCTTTAGACAAGTTATAAAATTTATCACCATCTGTAATATACTTATCACCTGTATAAGCACTCAGCCAATCTGAAGTTGCTTGAGCACCTTTTTTAATTACTTCATCAGGAATAGCTTCAATAAGGTATAAAGCCTTTTCTAATTCAGCAAATTCGGTTTGGCTGAATTGGTATATAACACCTTCGTTGTTAGCACTCGCCGAAGCCACACCTACCAAATTCATTAGCAATACCAAAGCCACCAAACTAGAAATGGTTCTCTTGAAAAAATAACTCATGCCGTTCCTCCTTTTTTTAGAAATTTTGGAATAAGTAAATCTTAAACCATAATATGTTATAATTCAACCTAATAAATCCAAAAGGAGGTTTTAATTTGAAACGTAGAGTGCCATTTGGTTTATTGATTCTAGCTATGGCAATGGGTGGTTTTTTTGTGACTCAACTTGAGAATGATAGATTTAAACTCATTTATTCAGCTTTAGGAATCTTGGTTATTGTAACAAGTTACTTTCTATTTTTTAAAAAGAAAGGATAGTTTAAAATCACTGCTCTCAAGAAAACGGAAAAAGCGAGAAGAGGAACGCTCCCGTCGTATACTGCTTTAAATGCCGTTGAGCTTGAGCCAACAAAAGTTTCATATTTCTATGTACAAGTGCACATAAGAATTAGGAGGAAAACATGACAGAAGCAGTCCAAGCTGTATTTTTTGACGTAGATGATACGCTCTATGACCATTTGACGCCCTTTCAGGAGGCTGTGCGGGAGGTTGTCCGGCCAGAAGCCGGATTCCCGTATGAAGAGGCATATCATTTGCTGCGCTACTATAGCGACAAGCTGTCTGTAGAGCTCGGGGGTGCTGGCTCCGCCGATTACAGCCGTGGACTGAAGCGGCTCCGAACAGAGCGCTTTCAGAAGACGCTGGAGCACTTTGGAATCCCGGTCGGAAAGCGCGATGCAGAAGAGCTGCAGGCCGCTTACCTGGCCCGGCAATATCATATTGAAATGTTTGCCGGGGCCAGGGAGCTCCTGCGGCAGCTGGTCAACGCCGGCTATACGGTCGGCGTCATCACGAACGGGCCGCTGCAGCACCAGATGAACAAGGTCGCCGCGATGCGGCTGGCCGAGGTACTGCCTCCAGAATCCATCTTCGTCTCCGGCGGCGTAGGCTGGGACAAGCCGGACCCGCGCATCTTTCAGCATGTGAATGAGGTCACCGGGACGCTGCCAGGAAGCAGCCTCTTTGTCGGCGACTCCTGGCGCAACGATGTGGTCGGTGCCCTGGAAGCCGGCTGGCAGACGATCTGGTTCAATCACCGGAACGCCAAGCCGGAATCCCAGCATCTCCCGCACTATACCGCATCCAGCTTTGAAGAGGTGGAGCGGATTCTGAGCCGGCTGCTTCCCTGAAGGTCCGGCTCACTCCTGTCAGGGCCCTGGCATTCTAGAAGCTGAAGCTGGAACTAGAGCAGCTTCTCGATGTGGCTCTTGATCTTCTCCGGCGTATCCGTAGGGGCAAAGCGGCTGACGACCTTGCCATTGCGGTCCACCAGAAACTTGGTGAAGTTCCATTTGATCGCCTTGGTGCCCAGGGCGCCGGGAGCTTCTCCTGCCAGGTATTTATACAGGGGATGGGCGCTGTCCCCGTTCACATCAATCTTCGAGAAGAGCGGGAAGGTCACGCCATGATTAATCCGGCACGCCTCAGCAATGTCAGCGTCCTTCTCCAGTTCCTGATTCATAAACTGGCTGCTTGGAAAGCCCAGCACCGCAAGCCCCTGATCCTTGTAGTTCTGATGTAACTGCTCCAGTCCGTCAAACTGTGGAGCGAAGCCGCATTTGGTCGCCGTGTTGACGATGAGCAGCACTTTTCCCTTGTAGGCCTCCAGAGCCTGGGTATCCCCTGTAATGGATTTAACCTCATATTGATAAATGGACATGCATATATCCTCCTTCAATGAATGTATATGAGTGCAGCGCTTGCGTTCATTTCTATCATATCACGCGGAACAGCGCCATGAGAAATTCCCGGCTTTACGCTCAAGATGGGCAGGCTCATCGATAGATAAAACACGGTGCCAAGCTTACATCAAAAAGACACCTTCAACCCTTAAGGCATGCTGCCCGCAGGAGTTGAAGGTGTCTTTTGTATGATCCGGCCGGATTCTGTTTTAAATAAAGCTTAGTGTCTGTCTTTGAACTCGCCGACCTTTTCCTGGGCTTCGCCCTTGGCTTTATCCTTCTTGCCTTCGGCCTGCAGAGAGTGGTCGTCGGTCGCATTGCCGATCTGATCCTTGATTTCGCCTTTAGCTTTATTTACACCACTCTTGACCTTATCGCTTATTCCGTTATGATCACTCATGTGTAACAGCTCCTTTACGAAGTAGGATACCAGAGTATTACCCGGGAGCGGAGGGTTCTAAACTTCACGACGGCTAGGCGAAGGCACGACCGCTCTTCCGGCGGCTGCAGGCTTGCAAGGGGGCCTATTCCGGCTTAACGTCCTGCTCCGGAAGGGCCCAGACGGACACACTGCCCCCGTTCACCGGGAATTCCGCGTTGCCGTCCTCTTCAATTGTGATACGCTCCTGGCGGGTGTTCGTCAGATCGAGCCAGACCTCTCCCGCCCGATGCGCGCCCACCTGCATCACTTTGCTGCCTTCCTCGTGATTGGAAATGACGACAGCGCAGCCAGAGCGCGGAATATCCTCCACGCCGCGTCGCACCCAGCCGATCAGCCCGGGCTGGTCGAAATAATCATCCTGCTGGCCGTATGCCTTGTGCTGCCGTGCATACAGCAGCGGATCAATCGCTTCCTTCTTGCCCGGAATCGGCTGTTCGCCGCCAATACCGTAATAATCGCCGTAGAAGACGACCGGGTATCCATCCTGGCGCAGCAGGATGAGGGCGTAGGCGCTCTGCTTGAACCAGTCCTGGACCCAGGACTGCAGCGATTCCTGCGGCTGGGAGTCATGATTGTCTACAAAGGTTACGGCATGCAGCGGGTGGGACTGCACGAGCGTATCATCAAAAATAGTTCGCAGATCAAAATCCGCTCCTGCCTCTGATGCGGCCTGCAGCTTGTAATGAAGTGAGACGTCAAACAGGTCGATATTATAATCCACGGTGTCCAGGAAATTGCGGCATACCTCCAGCTCCGGATTCCAGAATTCGCCGACGATGTAGAAGTCCTCGCCGAACTCTTTTTTCATCACAGATGCAAATTCCTTAATGAAGTTATGGTTAATATGCTTGATCGCATCCAGGCGGAAGCCTCCGCAGCGCAGCGTTTCTGCAAGCCACTTGCCCCAGGCCAGCATCTCTTTCTGAACGTCCGGGTGATTGTAGTCAATATTGGCGAACATGAGATAGTCGTAATTGCCGAATTCATGATCTACCTGATCGCTCCACGTTTTGTGGTCGCCGACAATCCGGAAGATCCCGGTCTTCTTGCCCGCCTCGTCATAATCGGTTCCGTTAAAATGGGTATAGTCCCACTTGAAGGAGGAATACGTGTCACCGCGCCCCGGGAAGGTGAACTTCGTCCAGCCCTCGATTTCGAAAGGCTTGGAGATTTCCTTGTTGCGGTCCTGCTCGTCCACCTGGACGACCTGAAAGTGCTCCTTCTCATCAGCCCCGGCCTTATGGTTCATGACCAGATCGACATAGACGTTGATGCCCTGCTCCCGGCAAGCATCGATGGCCGAGATCAGCTCGTCCTTCGTGCCGTATTTGGTAGCGACCCCGCCCTTTTGGTCAAATTCGCCGAGGTCGTACAGATCATATACGCCGTAGCCATTGTCCTCCGGAGACTGGGCTTTCGTTACGGGTGGTACCCAGACCGTGTCGATGCCCGCCTCCTTTAGCTCGGCAGCAGCCTCCTGCAGCCGTTTCCAGTGAGATCCATCCGCGGCAACATGCCACTCAAAAAACTGCATAATCGTATGATTTCTTTGCATCATCTTCATCTCCCCTGGAATGATCCTTCATTATGTAGGCACCCCGCATGCCTGCCTGGGTCCAATTCCAATTACCCATTGACGTGAGGAGTCCAAACGGCCGTGCTGCATCATCTTCGGCTGATGGTTTTAACATGCCCTTTTTACCCGTATAAAAGCCGCTCGCAAGTCCTTTTTAACCAGAGGCGGCATCAGACAATAGACTCTTTTTTCCACTGATAGTGTATGCTATAATGGGTTCAGCTTAAGTGTGAAGGATATGGTCAACAAGGCTGATTCCATATCGCAGCGATCTTGCAGCAGGCAGCTCTCATTTCATTGTGTAAGGCTATGACTTCCAGAATGAATGAGAATGAGTGAATATATATCCAGGTAAATGGGTGAATCTATCCCTCATGGGGTAAAAGTCACTTTCATGGCCTAACTTTCGATCGGGAGAGTTAGGTCATTTTTTATTTCCAATATATTCTAATATTTTCTCTGCGCCATGCAGCCAAATAACCTGAGTCTGCCGCTTAAATTTAGCTATACGTCAGGAGGGGTCTGAGCATTCGTTCAAGAATGGTGCCTGTCTTATTGGGAGAGGGCCGGTGCTATGGAGCGAGTCGTCATTCATGAATCAGTCTATACATCAATTACAGCAGCTTATTGCTAGCTATACGGGAAAGGTCCTGAGAGAACGCTTTGGAAAAGGACCGGAATCCGTCATTGTATCCATGGGCGGGCAGTATATTACTATTTATCTTCGAAACTTTTTGACGCCATCCGAACGAGTGCTGCTGCAGCAGGACCATACACACATCGTCTATCAGACGAGAGAAAGACTGATGGAGCTGGTGCTTCCGGAGGTCAGTGCCTATATTGCGCAGGTGACCGGGAGCCAGCCTGAGGAAATGTATTACGACTGGGCTCTGCATCATCATTCCGGTATGATCACCGCCATTTGCCTGGAGACCTTCACTGAAGAGGTGGACCTCAACGAGCAGTTTGACAAAAAAGCCGAGCTGGAGCAGGAAATTATTCTGATCAGCGGTCAGGCCCGGCGGAATCCGGAGCAGCTCCAATCTTTTGAAATGAATAATCGCACGCTCTTATTTATTCGTGAGGGCATTTTGGTGCCGATTGAGAAGGAGTTCATCCGTTTGGGGCACGGGGAGCTGCTAAAGAGTGTAAAGCGGAATATGGAGAAGCAGTATTTGTATCAGCAGGGTCTGTTTGAGCCGATCCTGAATCGCCGAATTCTGGATATTTTCGTCGATTGGGATTATGATTTCAACAAGAGCATCATTGTGATGGTCACTTCTCCGCGCAGTTTATAATGTCGTTAGGTTGCATTGCCAGCCGCCAGCCTGCTCTCGGGTATATGCCCCTTGCAGGTCGGGCGGCTTTCTTACTTTTCTTTCCGGTGTGGTTCCATTATACTAGGTCACAAGAAGTATAAAAGAAGAAGGCATGTCTGAATATGTAAAGCGAGTCACATGCCGATGGAGCTAAATATGATGCATGAACATTACGATGGATGGATTGTCCTTTTATCGGTTCTGATTTCAATCGGGGCTTCTTTTCTGGGCTTGAATATTGCCAGCAGGGTATACCGGGCGAGCGGGCTTCAAAAGCTGTTATGGCTGTTCGGCGGCTCCACGATTATGGGGCTGGGCATCTGGTCGATGCATTTTATCGGAATGCTCGCTTTTCACTCGGTTCAGGCGCTGGCTTATGATCCGGCCTTGACTCTGTTGTCTGCCGTGATCAGCTGTATCGGCGCCTTCGTAGCCTTTTATTTGGCCACACATAGCCGAACCGGGATGCCGGGCATGTGGATTGGGGGCGTCAGCATGGCACTGGCCGTGTTGATGATGCATTTCATCGGCATGGCCGCCATGAGAATGGATGCCCAGATGACCTTTGATCCCCTGCTTACGGGAATTTCGGTCCTGATCGCTTTCGCTGCATCCTTTACTGCGCTGATGCTGTTTCGCAAATTCCGCTACTCTATCCGCTTCAGCTACTGGAAGGTCAACAGCGCCCTGCTTATGGGGGCCGGAGTATCCGGAATGCATTATACGGGGATGGCTGCAGTGCAGTTCACGCCTTATCAGGGGCCGGCTGTCCTGACAGATTCCGGCTATATTACCTTTTTGCTTATTCTGATCTCGGCGGCAGCTACCGTTATTCTTATGGTCACGATGGGGGCGCTGTTCTATGAACGTCATCTGCTCGAGAAAATGGCGTATCACGATTCACTGACTGCCTTGCCGAACCGCAATGGCATGATGCGCTATACAGAGAGCAGCCTCGACAGGCACTGGAGAGGAGCCGTGCTGTTCATCGATCTTGACCGCTTCAAGTCGGTCAATGATTTATACGGCCATGACGTTGGTGATATGCTCCTGCAGGTGATTGCAGACCGCTTCAGAGAAGCGGCAGGCCAGCAGGCGCTCGTCTATCGACTGGGCGGGGATGAATTTGTGGCACTGGTACCACAGGCGAACCGCGAGCAGGCGGGCCAACTGGCGGATCGTTTCATCTCTACTATACATAAACCGGTTCTGGTGGAGGGTTACAAGCTGATGGTGTCCGGCAGCATTGGCATCAGTATGGCTCCCGAGCATGGCCAGGAACGCAATGTTCTGCTGCGGGCGGCAGATACCGCCATGTATCACGTCAAGAAGACCGGCAAGGATCGGTACAGCTTCTTCGACGATCAGATGGCACAGGAGCAGGCGCGCCGGCTGAGGCTGGAACGGGATTTACAGCTGGCGCTACACCGCTCCGAGCTGAGGATTGTATATCAGCCGAAATGGGATGCGCGATATGACCGGTTAGCCGGCATGGAAGCGCTCCTGCGCTGGGAGCACCCGGAGCTGGGTTCGATTTCACCTGGCGAATTCATCCCGATTGCAGAAGAGAACGGCGTGATCCTGACCATTACGGCCTGGATGCTGAATGAGGTATGCCTTCAGAATGCTGCCTGGCAGAAGGCCGGCCTGGCCGCAGTTCCTGTCTCCGTGAACATTTCGAGCCATGTGCTGGACAGCTTCCTGATGGTCAGCATGATTGACCGTGCCCTGCAGGACTCCGGGCTGCCGGCCTCAGCTCTGGAGCTGGAGATTAAGGAGTCGGTTGCGATGAGCAACCTGGAGCAGAGCATCGAGCAGCTTGGACGGCTGCAGAGCCGCGGGGTCCGCATCTCCATGGACGATTTCGGCACCGGCTATTCCTCGCTGGGACGAATCGGGGACATTCCGTTCCACACCTTAAAGATCGACCGCTCCTTTATTCAGCAGAGCAGCCTGTTCTTTAAGCAGGCCATCATCCGCAACATGGTGGCGATCGCGGGCAATCTGAACCTGGGCATTATCGCAGAGGGCGTAGAGACGAAGGAGCAGGCCGAGTTTCTCATGACCACAGGCTGTTATCAGATGCAGGGATTTTATTTTGGTGTCCCTATGGACGCAGATTCCATGGATAAGTGGCTGCATGGAGGGGGAGCGGCAGGACGCCTAGCCGCTGCCGGAGTGGGGGTCGCGGGCCTCGAAGCGGCGGCGGCCCTGCCGCAGGCTTAAGAGCAGATTATGCCCTGCCGGCGGCGTGTGCCGGCAGGGCTTTTGATGTCAAGAGCAGATGGCAGGGGCTCAGACCATCCAGAAGGTGATGATCGAGAGCAGTACGGAGGAGAGCAGCATGGCAGCCAGCGGGCGCCAGGCCCGGGTCAGACTGCGCAGATGGATCTGCAGGCCGAAGCCGGCCATGGCCATCGCGAGCAGGAAGGAGGCCGCAGCCCCCGCGAAATCCTTCACAGCCTCCGGGATGAGCGGCTGGCCTGAAGGGGCCAGGCTTCCAGCCAGGCTAAAGGCGGCAAACCCCAGCAGAAACCAGGGGAAGGCCGGCCGCTTCGCGGTTTCATTCCCGCCTTCTCTCCGCATCCAGGCCAGGAGTACAAAGCACAGCGGCAGCAGCAGAAACACCCGGCCCAGCTTGGCCATCAGGCCGGCCGTCAAGGCCTCCTCCCCTGCCGGTGCTGACGCCAAGGCGACCTGAGCTAGCTCATGCAGGCTGAGCCCGGCCCAGATGCCGTATCCCAGGCTATCCAGCGGCAGCAAGGGCTGTACAAGTGTATATACGACAGCAAACAGCGTGCCAACGAATGCGATCATGCCTGCTCCCAGAGCGGTGTCCTCCTCCTTGGCATTCAGGATTGGTGCGGCTGCGGCAATGGCCGCAGCACCGCAGACACCGGTGCCGATGCCTAGCAGAAGAGATAGGGAGCTCTCTGCCTTCAGCCATTTGGCCGCATACCAGGTTAATGTAATGCCCAGGAGGACGACGGCAGCGCCTCGGAGCAGCATCCCGGGCCCCTCACTGAATAGCGTGCCCATGTTCAGCTTCAGCCCGCAGAGCATAATGGCAAGCCGGAGAAGATTCTTGGAAGTAAACTGAATGCCGGGCCGCAGGCTTTCGGGATACCCCAGCAACTGCCGGTACAGGGCGGCAAGCAGGATACCCCAGGTTAGAGGTCCCAGCAGCTGGAGCGCCGGAATCCATGACAGCAGCTGACCGCATAAAGCCAATGCGGCTGTGAACAGAACACCGGCGCTGATGGATAACATCTGCCTGCGGGCAGGCAGGCGAGAGAGCTTCATTAGACGGTGGATATTTGATTTTGGGTCAGAAGAGGAAGAGATCTTAGGAATCATAAGCAATAAGCCTCCAGTCAGTAAAAAATGATGCCGTAGTTCCATGGTAGCCCCAGACTTGAGATAAGAAAAATAAATTGTTATGATCATCACGATAAGTAAACGCTTATAGTAGAAATATCAGAACAATGTAAAGGGGCTGGCCCGGGATGGATCAAGCGCTGGAGGTATTGGTTACCGTCATTGAGAAGAAGAATTTTACCCGGGCCGCAGAGGAGCTCAGCATGACGCAGCCTGCGGTCAGCCAGTATATCCGCTCCCTGGAGCAGTCGCTGGGAGCCAAGTTGCTGGAGCGGAGTAATAAATATGTACGGCCTACTCATGCAGGAGATATTGTCTACCATCACGCCAAATCCATTCTGGGCACGTATACGGCCATGCAGTCCCTGGTGGATGACGTTATGAACCGGGCCGGGGGCGAGCTGGCGATCGGTGCCAGCTATACATTTGGCGAATATGTCCTGCCGCGCCTGCTGGCCCGGCTGAAGCAGCAATATCCGCTCGTCCGTCCCAGCATTCATATTGGCAATACCGATGTCATTGGCGAGATGGTTCTTAACTATGAAATTGATATCGGCATTGTCGAGGGCGAGTACGAGCATGCCAAGCTGCTGGTGAGTCCCTTTGCCCAGGATGAGCTGCAGCTTGTCGTTCCCAATGAACCGAGGTTTCAGGGAATACGAGACCTTGAGCTGCAAGAGCTGCTGCAGGAGACTTGGATCTTGCGGGAGAGCGGCTCGGGCACCCGGCGCGCAGCCGAGCGGATGTTTGAGGGGCGCGGTCAGAGGCCGCCGTACACACTGGAGTTTGGGAGCACGCAGCTGATCAAGGAGTCCGTCGAGGCGGGCCTCGGCATTTCACTGCTCTCCCGCTGGGCGGTGCAGAAGGAGCTGCAGCTGGGCTCGCTGCTGCTGGTGCCGCTGCGTGGAGAAGCGGTGGTCAGGCCTTTTTCCTGGATTCTGCACCATACACCTTACCGCACCAAAGCCGTTGATGTATTTCTCGATATGCTGAAATCCCCTCTTCAGGGATAGAAGTTCGCAGGCCGGCGAATTAACGTTTGTGAAAAGGATGGATTTGGGTAATACTTGTCACCATAACAAGTTTGGGGTGAATTCTGCCGGTCTTTTGTCCGGCTTCATGATGAATAATATCCATATGCCAGGAAACAAGCTGACACGGACGCAAAAACGAAGAGCCGCCCGCAAGCGGGCCAAAGCGCGGGCTGTAGCTGCGGAGCAGGTACTGCTGGCCAGCGATGCCGCTGTACAGTCAGCAGCTGAATCCAGCAGCAAGAGCAGGCACAGTGGAGGATCCGGGGGCAATCAAGCGAAAAGGCGCCGCCATTCAGCCGCCCGCCGGGACACCGCCTTGAATGTGCCTGCCGCCGCAAAGACCACGGCGAAGGGGCGTCCGGCTGCACCGCCAAGGCCTCCCCGGGTGCCGGGGCAGCCGGACCCGTATGATGCTGCGCGCCTGGTGCCGACCCGGGCCGGCTTTATACGGATGCGGGGCCGCACCGACAAGAACCGCCGCTGGCAGCAGGATATTGATCCGCAGCTCGCGGAAATCCTGGTGAATGAAAGCGCAGCGGTCGTCGTCAACCGGAATACCATCCGCCGCTTATATACGAACAAGGGCTTTCGCAAATATATTTTGGAGCGCGATGCATATCAGTGTTATTTTTGCGGAAACTATGGAAACACGATTGATCACCTCCTGCCCCGGGCAAAGGGCGGGCATACGACACCGGTGAATTGTGTCTGCGCTTGTATGGATTGCAATCAATCCAAGGCAGATCAGCATCTGGAGGATTTCATCAGAAGCAAGCCGCTGGAGGATGGGGAGAAGCCTTCAGGCAGTCAATTTCACGGCATGTGACTAAAAGCGAAGAGATTAGGGAAAATTGTTGTTAGCATGCTCATCGTGGTCAGCTTGCTATGAATTACGCATCCATCAAACTCCAGACGAGGAGGAAACCAACGTGAAAACCATGAACACTATTGCGCTGCTTCTGCTCATTATCGGCGGGATTAACTGGCTGCTTGTCGGCCTGTTCCAGTATGATCTGGTCGCTTCAATCTTCGGAGGCCAGGAGTCCGCCGGTGCCCGCGTCATCTATACTATTGTCGGCCTGTGTGCGCTGTACTCCATTAAATTTTTTGGAGATGTAGCTGACGACCGCCGTGCAGATGCGCGCTAGGCTGTAATATAGCTGCAGAATATGCACAGGAGCAAGCCGTAACGGTGAAAGCCGGGACGGCTTGTTTTTTGATGTTTTTATAGGAAGAAAGATGCAATCATAGGATCCGATCAGCTTATCTATAATGTGTTAGATTACATAAAGGGAACGCTTTTAACTGAGCTAACATACAGCATACAGGTCACAACGTCTCGGGATTGCAGCGTCTTGGAGCAGGGATTTGGGTAATGGGTAACATCAGGTTTTGGAGCACGAGGGAAGCATTGGTTCTAGGGCGGGAGCTTTATTTATAATAGGTAGCTTTGGATGCAACGGAAGGGAGAGCTCAAGCATGAATGACATTCAGGTGACAGTATGGAATGAATATCGGCATGAGAAGCAGAATCCGCAGGTACACAGCATTTATCCGAATGGGCTTCATGAAGCCATTGCCGGCTATCTTCGCAAGGACAGCAGACTGAAGGTACGGACCGCGGTGCTGGATGAGCCGCAGCATGGTCTGAGCGAGGAGGTGCTGGACAACACGGATGTGCTGATCTGGTGGGGCCATAAGGCGCATGACGAGGTACAGGATGATGTCGTTGAAAAAGTACAGCAGCGCGTACTGGACGGAATGGGGCTGATCGTGCTTCACTCTGGCCACGGCGCGAAGATCTTCACGGAGCTGCTGGGGACGAATACCCCGTCTCTGAAGTGGCGGGATGACGGTGAGCGGGAGAAGCTCTGGGTGGTAGAGCCGGGTCATCCCATCGCGAACGGCTTGAGTGATTTCATCGAGATTGAGAAGGAAGAGATGTACGGCGAGCGATTTGAAATTCCGGCACCGGATGAGCTGGTGTTCATCTCCTGGTTTGAGGGCGGCGAGGTGTTTCGCAGCGGCTGCTGCTACCGGAGAGGCACGGGCAAAATCTTCTATTTCCGTCCCGGACACGAAACCTTTCCGACCTATCATCAGCCGGAAGTGATGCAGGTGATCCAGAACGCCGTATATTGGGCGGCCCCGACAGAAGGCGCTGAGGTCACGTATGGCCGGGTGGAGCGTGACCGGGAGCATCAGGCCAGTCTCTAAAACAAGCGGTTACCTCAAAAACCCTGCAGGGCGTGCCTATGCGCCTTGCAGGGTTTTTGAAGCGTGTCTTGGTTCGGTATTAAGAGGTATACCGCTGCCGCAGCGTCTGGGTCATGGCCGCGACCTCTTCCTCCCGCGGCAGGCGCAGGGCGGCTGCTGCGGCGTCCATGGCCTCGGGGCTGAAGGACTGCTGCTGCATACGCACCGTCTCCTTCAGGAGCCGGATTAGCTCAGGCACCGCCAGGGCACCAAGTGAGGTGAGCTCCTGCAGGCTGGCCGTGGATTCTCTCGTGACCTTGGGATAAAGCTCTGGCGGCGTGTCGCCGGCGGCTTCCTCATAGAAGGCGCGCACAAGGTCGGCCCGATTTCCTCCCGACCCTTCCGCAATAATGAACGCCTGCACGATCAGCGCTTTGCTCTGGCGGCGCTGGGCGATGCCGCAGAACTTCTGCCCGGAGATGCTGAGGTCAAAAGCGCCGGGGCAGAAGGCGCCGGCAATTTCGCCTGCCCTGACCTGGCGGCCGGTTCCGCGGAGTGCCTGCTCGATGAGCCCGGCCATCCGGTGGAAGGCCGGCTGGAAGTCGCCCTGCCCCGGGCCGCTGCTCAAAGGAACGATCAGTGAGACATTGACAACGCCGGGATCCAGCGGTACGGCTGCACCGCCGGAGTGCCGGACAGCAACGTCATAGCCGAGCTTCCGGATGCTTCGGGATGCAGCCGCGGCACCGGGAAGCCGGCTGTCGCGAACGCCCATGACGAGAGCGCCGGGATGCCTCCAGATATGGCAGATAGCCGGCCCTCCGGCCCCCGTCTGTCTGCACAGCAGCTCATCCAGCGCAAAGGCGTTCAGGACATCTCTTCGCTGCAGGTCACCGCTTCGATCCAGGAGCAGAATCGGACCCGCCTCCTCCTGCAAAACATTCAAATCCGACATGGTACAGCCTCCTTCTTCTGGAATGGCACCGGATGCTGCGGCCAGGCTTGCAGCGCCGGGTATATAGGTTCAGCATAGCATAGAGCCATTGCGCGGTGATATGGTCTTTTCTACATAAATTCTTGTAACGGCGATGAAAGCGCTGTGCGGGGGGATAAAAAATATAGGATTGACAAGAAGTGAGTAAAATCCTTATAATCCTAGTGTGTTTCTAGGGATTATATTAGAGGAGGAAGTTATGATGAGAACCCATGCCCGGAGATTGAAAGGGCTGACCATAGGTCTGCTGCTAGTGGCATTATTGGCAATGACTGCCTGCGGGAATGACGCCAAGAGTGGTGAAGCCAGCGGTGCAGGAGAGGGAAAGACTGATTTTGTCGTCGGATATTTAAATGTTATGGATGATGCACAGGCGATGCTCGCTTATGAAGCGAAGCTGTACGAGAAGCATGGGCTGAATGTCACCATGCAGAAGTTCAAGAGTGGAACGGATCTGATCAAGGCGATGGTAGGCAAGCAGGTGGATGCCGGCGTGCTGGGCTTTACGAACGCGGTTTCCTGGGCGTCGAAGGGAGCCGGCGTAAAGGTGGTAGGCGGAGCTCAGCTGGGCTTTCACAGCGTATTGGTGAAGGAAGACAGCAGCATTGCCAAGATTGAGGACCTGAAGGGCAAGAAGCTGGCCTCCCAGGGTCAGGGCAGCACGGCTGATATTGTACTGAACGGTGTGGTGCTGAAGGAAGCGGGCCTGACGAGCCAGGATTTGCAAATGGTTTACGTAGATCCTGCACAGGCGATCCAGTCTCTGTCCTCGGGTGCTGTGGATGCGGCGTTTGTGTTTGAGCCTTACGACAGCATCGCCTCCCATACGATGGGCGCGAAGCAAATTTATGAGATCGGCAAAGTGTGGCCGTTTCCTTGTATGGTCGTCATCACGACCGACGAGAACCTGGACAACAACCGTGACGCTGTAAACAAGCTGCTGGATGCCCAGAAGGAAGCGATCGAAATGCTGCAGGAGGAGCCGGTGAAATCCGCAGGCCTTATTATGAAGCATTTTGTGGAAGGCGACACGATGGATTCCCATCACGGCGGAACGGTAGAATCCGTGGATGTGATCAAGCAGGCGATCGAGACGCAGGTGTTCAACTGGGATATTACCCCTGACCAGATTACACGTATGCAGGAAATTTCCGATATGATGAAAGAGCAAGGCGTGCTGGAAACAGATGTAAATGTAGAAGAATTGATTGATCTGAGCTGGCAGAATGAGCAGCAGAAGCAGTAAGCATTAACAGCAGTGATATGATCATAATGAAAAAGGAGAGCTTCGGATGATACCTGCCCCGCGTAAAACAACTCGCAGCCGTACTGCATCCGGCTCCTTCTGGCGTAAAGTGCTTCCGTATCTGCTTGCAGTCGGAAGCCTTTTGGCGATTTGGCAGATTACGGCCCTATTCCTGCCGTCGTTTCTGCTGCCGGATGTGCCGGATGTCTTTGTCCGTTTATTTGACAGTATTCAAGACCCGGAATTTATGGGTCATATTGGAGACAGCCTGTTCCGCTTACTATGGGGGTATCCGCTGGCCTGTCTGTTCGGAGCGCTGCTGGGCTTGATCGGCGGGGTGTCCCGGGGCTTTGCTGTATATCTCCGCAGCCTGATTTCCATTTTACAGGCGATTCCGCCGATCACCTGGGTGCCGTTCTTCGTCATCCTGCTCGGCTTCGGCAGCAAGACGATTATTACCGTCATTATTATTGCGAGCTTCTTCCCCATGGCTTTGTCCGTACTGAACGCGACAGAGGGGGTCAACCGGACGCATCTGGAGCTGGCGCGGGTCATGGGCGCGAGCCGGGGCCAGCTGCTATCCAAGGTGTTTGCGCCGGAATCGCTTCCGGCATTCGTAACCGGCGCTCAGGTAGCCTTCGGCAACGCGTGGCGCTCGCTGATCGCGGCAGAGATGGTGGGAGGCGCCATGGCGGGCCTCGGCTTCTACTCCAAGTGGCGCGGTGAGGTGGCGGACATGGAAGGTGTACTGATGAGCATCATTATTATCGGCTCCATCGCAGCGGTGCTGGATCTCGTACTGCTGGAGGGCCTCAAGAAGCGGCTGCTTCGTTACCGTTATGTCAAACCGGGAGGAGAGGATTAAGCTGCAGAATATAGATATTAAGAATGTATCCAAATCCTTTGGCTCACTCCGTGTGCTGGAGCAGGTGGACTTTAGCATCGCAAAAGGGGAGTTCGCAGCCATTGTCGGACCCTCCGGATGCGGAAAGAGCACGGTGCTGCGGATGATTGCCGGGCTGGAGTCTCCGGGCAGCGGAGCCGTTACGGCGAACGGGGCAGACATTGAGAAGCCGGAGCCCAGCCGAATGCTTATTTTTCAGGAGCATGCCTTATATCCGTGGCGGACGGTTGCGGACAACGTGGCCTTTGGCCTGGAGCTTGCAGGAATGCGGAAGAAGGAGCGCAGCCAGCGCGTGGATGAGGTGCTTGCCAAGGTCGGATTGACCGGCTTCCAGAAGTACTATCCTCATCAGCTATCCGGCGGCATGCGGCAGCGGGCGGCCATCGCCCGGGCACTGGTTACGGACCCGGAGGTGCTGCTGCTGGACGAGCCGTTCGGAGCGCTGGATGCCATTACGAAAATTTCCATGCAAAATGAACTGCTCACCCTCTGGGAAGGCACCGGCAAAACGGTGCTGCTCATCACCCACGATATCGACGAGGCGATCTACCTGGCGGACACGGTCTATGTGATGAGCCCGCGTCCCGGCCGGATTGTAGAGCAGATCAAGCTGTCGATGCCCCGCCCGCGTAACCGGAACGGTGCAGACTTTGTTGCGGTACGGGAGCGCGTAATGAAGCATCTGGATCTGGCCCATCATTAATGTGGACTGATCCGATAAGAATGATATGATAGAGAGGCGGAGCTGATGAAGCTTCCGTCCTTCTTTTTGTTCATGATCATCAATGATAAGGAGCTGAAGGCTGTGAAGGTATATAATAACGTAGCCGAAATGATCGGCGGCACGCCCATGGTACGCCTGGGACGCATGCTGCCTGAAGATAGCGCCGAGGTATATGTGAAGCTGGAGATGTTCAATCCGTCAGGAAGTGTCAAGGACAGAGCGGCGTCCAACCTCATTCAGACAGCAGAGGAGCAGGGCTGGCTCACGCCGGGCGGCACTATTATCGAGCCGACCAGCGGCAATACAGGGATCGGCCTGGCAATGATTGCTGCAGCAAAAGGCTATCGGGCGATTCTGATCATGCCGGATAATATGTCCAAAGAGCGGATTAACATTTTGAAGGCTTACGGAGCGGAGGTCGTGCTGACCCCGAGCAGCCAGCGGATGCCGGGTGCCATTGCAAAGGCCCAGGAGCTAAAGAAACAGATTCCGGGGTCCTTCATTCCCCAGCAGTTCGAGAACCGCGCCAATCCGGATGTTCACCGCGTCACGACAGCACCAGAGATCCTGCAGCAGATGGAAGGGCGGCTGGACGCCTTTGTCGCCACAGCCGGTACAGGCGGTACGGTCACGGGCACAGGAGAGGAGCTGCGCCGGCATCTGCCGGATCTGCATATTGCGGTCGTGGAGCCGCAGGGCTCGCCCGTGCTGTCGGGCGGAGAGCCAGGGCCGCACAAGCTGGTGGGAACGAGCCCGGGGTTCGTCCCGGCCATATTGAATACCCATGTATATGATGAAATTATTCAGATTGCCGACGAGGACGCGCTGCAGACGGTAAGAGATCTGGCCCGTAAAGAAGGCATCCTGGTCGGACCCTCTTCAGGTGCCTCCGTGTTTGCGGCCTTGCGTGTAGCCCGAAAGCTTGGTCCGGGGAAAAGAGTCGTCTGCATTGCGCCGGATACCGGTGAACGGTATTTGAGCATGGATATTTTTTAGGAAGAGACGCAGCGAGGCAGGCTGCAGGATTCCTTTCTTGTATAGCTATAACAAGAAGAGGCCCCGGGGAAGATCGCTGGATCTTTCCGGGGCCTCTCTATGGTCATGGGAGTGCGTGCAGCACTCCGGCATGAATGAAGGATAATGTAGAGATATGGAATGGAATTATACGACGCCTTGAGCGAGCATGGCATCTGCGACCTTCAGGAAGCCGGCAATATTTGCGCCGACGACAAGGTTGCCCGGGCAGTCGTACTCTTGAGCTGCCTTCACGCTGCTGTTATAGATGTTCTTCATGATCTCATGCAGCTTGCCGTCCACCTCTTCAAAAGTCCAGGACAGTCTCATGGAGTTCTGGGACATTTCCAGAGCAGATACAGCCACGCCGCCGGCATTGGCAGCCTTGGCAGGTCCAAACAGTACGTTATTGCTCAGGAACAAGTCGATGGCGCCCAGGGTGGAAGGCATGTTGGCACCTTCACCGATCGCGATGACGCCATTCGCAATCAGAGCTGCGGCTGCCGCTTCGTTGATCTCGTTCTGGGTTGCGCATGGCAATGCGATTTCACAAGGCAGGTTCCAGATTCCCTGCCAGCCTTCGGAATATACCGCAGACGGACGGTGCTGAACGTACTCGCTGATCCGCTTGCGCTCCACTTCCTTAATTTGGCGAAGCGTATCCAGGCAGATGCCCTCCGGATCGTAAATGTAGCCGCCGGAATCACTGCAGGCTACGACTTTAGCGCCAAGCTGCTGGGCTTTCTGGATCGCAAACGTGGATACGTTGCCGGAGCCGGACACGACAACGGTCTTGCCCTGGAAGCTGGTACCCTTGGATTTCAGCATTTCCTCCACAAAATAGACGCAGCCGTATCCGGTAGCTTCCGGACGGCCCAGACTGCCGCCATAGTTCAAGCCTTTACCCGTCAGTACGCCAGCCTCATTACCGCCGCGGATGCGCTTGTACTGCCCGAACATGAAACCGATCTCACGTGCGCCTACACCGATATCGCCAGCCGGAACGTCACTGTCCGGACCGATATATTTGTAAAGCTCAGTCATAAAGCTTTGGCAAAAACGCATAATTTCATTGTCCGATTTGCCCTTCGGATCAAAATCCGAGCCGCCTTTACCGCCGCCGATCGGCAGGCCGGTCAGGGAGTTTTTCAGAATCTGCTCGAAGCCGAGGAACTTGATAATGCTGGCGTTCACGGAAGGATGAAAACGAAGACCGCCTTTATAAGGACCGATTGCACTGTTGAATTGTACCCGGAAGCCGCGGTTCACATGCACCTTGCCCTGATCGTCAACCCATGGAACACGGAAAGAAATGACACGCTCCGGCTCTACGAGACGTTCCAGAATACCTGCCTCCTGGTATTTAGGATGTCTTGAGAAAACGGGAACGAGCGAGTCCACGATTTCTTTTACGGCTTGATGAAATTCTGGCTCATTCGGATTGCGCTGCTGTACGGTTTCAAATACGGATGTTACATAAGAGACCGCATCCTGTGTAATCTCGGATGTCAAATTCATGTACACGTCCACCTCACTCATATTTATGTATTACGTTGTATTTTACGAAAATAAGGGACTGATGCAAGCTGTAATTTATATATTTTAGATTATTGTTTGCACTAAAACACATATATGCATATGGTGTAAAATACAAACTGTATGTCATATAATGCAAGCAAGACGGCTCGTTGAACGAGCCGTCTTCATATTCGCGAAATGCTTTAAGGATTGTTGCCATGCTGCTTGGTCGGGAGCTTGGCGGAAGGAGTACCCTTGCCATTGTTTTCCTTGTTATGACGGGCTTTCTCGGCGTTTTCATTCATCTTGTTTACGAACTGACGGGTGCTTTCCATGGAAGTCTCACGCTCCTTCTGAAGGAGAATTGCCGCAAGGAGGGGCATCCTTCTGACATAGCATGTCCAGGTGAGGGATAATGTATAGGCAGATGCATTCATTGTTTATACTTAACATGAAGTTTACACAGCTCATAAAAGTTTCCTATCGAATTCCCAAAAAAGTCTGATGGGGACACTCTGAAATCCGAGAAATCCTTGATTCTATGCGCTTTTTGAGCTGAAATGATGTCTGTTCGGGTGAATTCCTGATGGATTGCTGCAAAATATAAAAAACCTGTTTAATCACGCAAAAAAGCCCGCCATGGTATGAGCCAGGCAGGATTTTTATGCATAATCTCTGACATATCAGGTTCGGTAATGCCCTTCGTTATTGAACCGGAGGATGGCTGACCAGCAGCTCGTATTTATTCAAGGACGCGCCCAGCATATGCTCGCTGCCCCCGCCGCGATGCGCCTGTCGGAAGGACTCGCTGGAGGTCCAGCCTTTAAAGGCGTCCTCATTCTCCCAGACCGTGCACACCTTCAGCTCTTCATAATCCTGGCCTTCCTTCGCCTCATGCCATACCTCGAGACGGATAAAGCCCGGCATATCCTGAACGCCCTTGTTCTGGGCAAACCGCTGCGACAGCTCCTTGCCGTAGCCCGGCGTAACCTTGATCGTGTTCGTAACCACTAGCATGTGCATTCCTCCTCGGTTTATGCTTTTTACAGCCTATTTCGCCTAAAATCCTGGTCCACGTTTATTATACTGCAAATCTTGAGCTCATTTCATCCGGGCAGGGTTAGCAGCAAGCCGCCGTCCCCGCGCCAAATGAATGCGAAAAACCGAACTCGATGCGACCGCCGTCCGTCCCCGCGCCAAATGAATGCGAAAAACCGAACTCGATGCGGCCGCCGCCCGTCCCCGAGCCAAACGAACGCGAAAAACCGAACCCGCCGCCCGGCGCCCGGTCCGCGGTCTTGCGCCCTACGCAGCCTGCGTCCTTGCGGGCTCTTTTTTTATTTGAGCAGGGAAATATGCAATAATAGGGTAAATACATGGTTGAAGCGTTGTCACGGCCTTGGCCCGAGCGCACACTAAAGGAGGAATTTAGATGGACTATCGTATAGAAAAGGATACCCTGGGTGAGATGAAGGTGCCGGCTGACAAGCTGTGGGCGGCCCAGACGCAGCGCAGCCTGGAGAATTTCAAGATCGGAACGGAAATCATGCCGATGGAGATCGTCCATGCTTTTGCCGTCCTGAAGAAAAGCGCAGCGCTGGCGAACCGCCAGCTGGGAAAGCTGAATGAGGATAAGGCCCAGGCTATTGCCGACGCGGCAGATGAGGTGCTGGCAGGCAAATGGGACAGCCATTTTCCGCTGGTGGTGTGGCAGACGGGCAGCGGCACGCAATCCAACATGAATATGAACGAGGTGCTCGCGGCCCGAGGCAATCAGCTGCTGAAGGAGCGGGGCAGTGCCAGCACCATTCACCCTAATGATGATGTGAACAAGTCGCAGAGCTCGAACGATACGTTTCCGACGGCGATGCATATGGCGGCGCTTGCAGCGGTCGAGGATCATGTCCTGCCAGCGCTGCAGAAGCTCAAGCATACGTTTAAGGTCAAGAGCGACGAATATATGGATCTTATCAAAATCGGACGCACCCACCTGCAGGACGCCACGCCGCTTACGCTCGGCCAGGAGATCAGCGGCTGGCACCGCATGCTGGAGAAGTGCGAGCTCATGATCGCTTCCGCTGCAGAGCCGATGCGGGAGCTGGCCATCGGGGGCACGGCGGTCGGAACCGGCATCAATGCACACCCGGAATTCGGCGCCAAAACAGCGGCAGAAATCAGCTCGGCCATGGGTAAGAGCTTCTCCAGCGCGGAGAACAAGTTCCATGCCCTGACCAGCCACGATGAGCTGGTATTTGCGCACGGGGCGATGAAGGCGCTGGCGTCTGATCTGATGAAAATCGCGAATGATGTCCGCTGGCTTTCAAGCGGTCCGCGCTCCGGCATTGGCGAGTTAACGATCCCCGCGAATGAGCCGGGCAGCTCTATTATGCCAGGCAAGGTCAACCCGACACAGAGCGAGGCGCTGACCATGATCGTGTGTCAGGTGATGGGTAATGATGCCGCGATTGGTTTTGCCGCGAGCCAGGGGAATTTTGAGCTGAACGTGTTCAAGCCGGTCATTATTTATAACTTCCTGCAATCTGCACGGCTGCTGGCTGATGGCATGAATTCCTTCAATGAGAATTGTGCGGTGGGTATTGAAGCGAATCTGGAGGTGCTGCGCTCTAATATGGAGCGCTCGCTGATGCTGGTTACCGCGCTTAACCCGCATATCGGGTACGAGAATGCGGCAGCCATTGCGAAGCAGGCACATCAGCAAGGAACGACGCTCAAAGAAGCTGCGCTCGCCAGCGGGCTGCTGACGGAGGAGGAGTTTGATCAGTATGTTCGTCCGGAGGAGATGATTCACCCGAAAGCTTAACAGGCTAAAGGGAATGTGTCCTAATACAAGGTGCATGAAGGGCAGGGGGAGAACGGTGAAAAAGCAGGAGGATGCGGTGAACTGGAACAAGCATCGCTGGACGGCTGTCGTGCTGTCACTGATTGCTACGGGAGCAGGGATGATGTACATCGGTACGGGCTGGATGATATTCTGGGCCCTTCTGTTCATCGTCTTTCAAGGTTTGGCGGTAATGCTGTTCTTCTTCACCCTCGGTTTCATAGGCTTGCTGATTGCTCCGGCGATGCTGTTGATTCATCTGATCGGTGTGGGGGTCGCCGCGATGTATTTCAGGAGACCGAAGGATGGGCAAGAGCAGCTGAACAAAGAGCGGCGCCTGGCTGCACCAGGTCTGCTGCTGCGCGGATTGCTCGGTGTAGCTCTTTTTGCGGGCAGTCTGTATGGAGGTTATACCGTCGGAATGATGCCTTTTACCAAAACAGAGCGAGAGCAGGCTGCAGCAAGCAGTGCAGCAGAGCAATATTTGCAGGATAAATACAGTGAGGCCTTTGAGGTCACCGAGGTAGAATACAACTGGTCCACCGGCTACTATACAATGAAGGCGCATCCGGCCGGGCGCCCCGAGCTTTACTTCAATGTGAGTGCGAAGGATCAGGAACCGCTGGAGTTTCGTGATTATTATGAACTGGCAAAGCCTTGAATCGCGACAGTACGCCATAACTCTAAAAAAGGGGCTTCCTCATCGTAAGATGAAGAAGCCCCTTTCCCATGCGCGCCAGTGACATCGGCTTGCGCCGCATAAGGTTACATACTTACATCAGCCTTGGGACGGCGTCCCAGCGAAAGCTTGTTGAGTATCACCGTAATGAGGAACGAGCACAGCAGGCTCGCCAGCATGGAGATCGTAAAGCCAAACGCATTGTTGGACAAGGTCGGTGCGAAGAAGGACGGAACATAAGCGGTTCCGCGGACTTCGAACAGACCCACCAGCAGTCCGCCCAAGCCGGATGACATGATAGCTCCGCCGAACACCAGCTTGTTCGAGAACATAAAGGGATACGCAGCCTCGACAAAGGTACCAAAGCCCATATTCATGGCAAAGCCGGGTGCGGCGACGGCCGCTTCCCCTTTGTCTCTTGGGGCTACGATGTTGGCGAGCGTAATGCCGGCCGAGACCATCACGAGACCGACCATGTCTACAGCGCCGAGGAAGCTGTTACCGGTGCGTTCCATCTCCAGCAGCACGATCGGCAGAATGGCGGCGTGATATACTCCGCCAATGATGGCTGGCCAGATCAGCAGGCCGGCGATCAATCCAGCGATGGCCGGGTTGAAGGAAACGAGCATTTCAATCAGGCCGCGAATGCCTTCTCCGGCGGCCAGCGCGATAGGGGCGATCAAGAAGTATACAGCTAAACCTGAGATCAGGCCTGCCAAGCCTCCAGCGGCAATGTTCACTGTCGTTGCGGGAAAGCGCCATTCCACACATTTACGAAAAATAAAATGCACCAGCAGTCCGGCCCCGATCCCGCCGATGATTCCGCCTATAATGCCGCCTTCTGTAGACAGCACACCTGCCACAATTCCGGCTACAATCGACACTTCATCCAGCTCAGACACCTGCTTGGCCGCAATAACAGCCAAGATGACCGGCAGCGCCTTGATCATAAGCTCGAACACGGTGGACAGTGACGACAGCCCGGGAATTTTACTCGCAGCCAGGATTAGAGCCATCGCGATAAAACCGGGCAATGAGGCCATCATAATCCCGCGCAGATTGATTCGCTTCCACGGAGAAGACAGTGCATCATCTCCTGTCCCGGCTCCAGCCGTGCTGCCAATGACAGGACGGTACGGCATCCGCCAATGCTTGCACAGTGAGGTTACGAAGGTGACGGCGCGTGTCCGGTTCGTCGTGCCGGTCGTGCCGGATGCAGCGATGACATGAACGCCTCGGGATTGAATGCCAGCCATAGAGGTGCCACCCGTCCCGGTCACCGGGATCTTATGACGGGCCGCGGCTTCAAACACCAGGCGGTTGGTTCCCTCCGGGTCGGCGCTCATGACGATGATGCCGTCAATTTCACCCAAAGTAATCTGCTCTGCAATGTCCTGATCCAGCTGCCGGGCAGCCTCGTTTACTTCCTGCAGCGTTCCTTGGGCCGCGATGACCGGCTCGTCTTGCGACATCTTCCAAGAATAAAGAGTAGCCCGGGTATCAGGCTTGGCCTGATCCATAGACGCCTCTGCGGCAATAAATTGAAGCGCAGCACAGCTTAAGTCAGCACTTTCCATTTGAATTAAAATTTCGCCCAGCAGCCTTCGGGGGTCTTTACCACCCAGATTGTAAAGATTTCCTCCGCTGCTTCCGATGATTGCGATTTGTCGACTCATGCGTCTTTGCTCCCCCTAGTCTAATAGCCATGTGATATTAGCTATATTACATTAGAGAGCTACCACATTAAAGTGTAGACAAGAAAAAAAGCAGGATCCCTAACGGGATACCGCTCATTCTTCTACTAAACATAATACATCCGCCCTAATGCTGCTCCTCCAGGGCTGCCGCTGCTTCCGGATCGGTCTCTTCCTCTTCCGCCTTTACAATCTCCAGCTTCGTATACCGGTGCGTCTTCTTCTCCAGTACGGTGAAGGTCAAGTGACTATACTGCCACTGGTCACCCTTGACCAGCTCGGAGTTGTGCCCGTACAGCCAGCCGCCGATCGTATCCAGCTCTTCGGTGCTCAAGTCGGTTAACAAAATATCGTTGATCCGGTTAATGGACACCTTGCCGTCTACAATGAGGCGGTTTGGCTCCGGCTGAACCAGCTCCAGCTCTTCATCATCATCGAATTCATCGCGAATTTCTCCGACGATCTCCTCCAGAATGTCCTCAATCGTAATCATACCGGAGGTTCCGCCGTACTCGTCAATCAGGATGGCGATGTGCGTGCCTTCCTGCTGCATCTTCTTCAGCAGCTTCTTGACCGGGGTTGCTTCCGATACTGTCATCGCCGGGTGGATCAGCTTCGAAAGATCCACGCTGGCGTTATCGTCAAACTCCAGGAAGAACTGCTTCGTGTTGACCATGCCGATGACCTGGTCCTTGTCGCCGCGGACGACAGGAAAGCGGGTATACTGCTCCCGTTTGATGATCTGCAGATTTGCCGCGAGTGGTTTATCGACGTACAAGCAGATCATATCGGTACGCGGTACCATAATTTCCTTGGCCAACAGCTCGTCGAAGGCAAAAATACGGCTAACATAACCGTATTCGCTTTGATTGATTTTGCCGCTCTCATAGCTGTCGCTTAGAATCACACGCAGTTCTTCCTCTGAGTGCGCCTCTTCATGCTCGCTGGCGGGATGAAGCCCGAACAGGCGAACCAGCCCGTTGGCGGAGCCGTTCAGGAGCCAGATAAACGGGTACATGATGCGGTAAAACCAAATGATCGGCTTGGCGGTCAAAAGTGTAATCTGCTCTGCCTTCTGGATCGCCAGTGTCTTCGGCGCCAGTTCCCCGATCACAACGTGAATGTATGTCATAAATAAAAATGCAAACAAGAAGGACATGGTGCCCGAAAGCGCCGTCGGCAGTCCTAATGCATCGAATACCGGGTGAAATATCGCTTCAAAAGTGCTCTCTCCCAAATAACCGAGACCGAGTGCTGTAATCGTGATGCCCAGCTGACAGGCCGATAGATATCCGTCGAGATTAGTGACGACCTTTTTGGCGGAGAGTGAATTCTTGCGCCCCTCCAGAACCAGGGTATCAATCCGGCTGGTGCGGATCTTGACGATCGCAAATTCGGTCATGACAAAAAAGGCTGTAAAAGCAATAAGTAATGCCACTAAAAATAAATTAAAGCCTATACTGTCGTACAAAACAAAACACATCCTTTATCTTTTTCTGGTCCGAATCTGTTGCTCTAGCTTACGGCAAAGCCACTGTGAAATATGCACTGCACTCTCACATAATTCGACCTGAATTTCAAAGGCTCCAGAAGCCGGTGCTTCCGAATCAAAAACATGCGGGAAGCCTGTTCATGATGGTCTTGTCGGTTAGAGGATAAGCTCCGCACGTATTGGCGCAGCCTGCTTATCCTTCGTATGGGGTCGTCCACGTCGTCACTCCTAATCCGCAGCATGTTACGATGCATGATATGTTCAAAGCTTATATTTCAATATATTTCTTTTATCATAAGAAATATATTGGCTTTATGTCAAATTACACATAACCTGCAGCCGTTAAACCGGCTGCTCACTCCATGAAGCAGAGGCTGCTGCAAACCGCACATAAATCAGCCCTGCAGGCTGGAATGCTTTGCCTGCAGGGCTGATTATTCTAACGATTTATGCTGTCTTATTTGCGGGCCTCCACCTGACCGTAGCCGTAAGTTTCAAACCAGCCTTTAATGGTGTCAAAGTTCTCGGAGAAGGACAGGCTGAGCAGCAGCATGATGCGGGCATGAGCCGGGTTCAGGTTGTCGCCGCCAATAATGCCTTCGCCGCTGGAGTAGTTGCTGCCGGATCCGGTACGGGTGGTGGATACGAAGATGACGCCCTCTTCAATCGCCTGCTTGCGCTCCTCGCTCATAGCCCGGGAGATGCCGCCTGCGCCGGTTCCTGCAGTGACAATACCGTCAGCACCCGCCTTGGCAAAGCCGCTGATTGCACCTGCTCCTGCATCCTGGTAGGAGTAGGCGATTTCGACCTTGGCCAGATCCTCTTTGCCAATCTTGTTCAGATCAAACGGAGTAGCCCACTGGCCGCCGTTTTTCAGTGCGCGGAACGGTGCACGGTAGACGCGGATCTGGTCGCCGTCGATATGGCCCAGGGAGCCGACGCCAGGAGATACGAAGGTATCTGTACGGTAAGAGTTCGTTTTGGTAACCTCACGTGCTGCGTGGAACTCGTCGTTCAGCATCAGCACCGTTCCGAAATATTTCGTTTTGCCGCTGGCTGCCAGCTTGATGGCGTTGTACAGATTCGCTTGAGCATCCGATCCGATGACTGTCCAAGGTCTCATGGAGCCTGTAATGACCACCGGCTTCGGGCTGCGTACCGTCAGATCGAGGAAGTAAGCAATCTCCTCCATCGTATCGGTACCGGTCGTCACGACAACGCCGTCCTGGGTCTTCAACGCTTCATCTACAGTTTTGGACAGATCGTACAGCTGCTCCATAGAATAAGCACTAGAGCCGGAGTTGCCGAATTGATAAGAGCTGACTTCGGCGATCTGATCCTTGTTCGGCAGGGCGGCTACCATATCCTCAATGAGCAGTGTGCCCGAACGGTATTTGGTAAAGCTTGTTTCATCGACAGACTGTCCGGCAATGGTGCCTCCGGTCGCGATGACCTGAACCATAGGAAGCCGCTTGACAACCTCTACTTTAGAGACGACAGCTTCAGCAGCATAGGTTGGCGGAGTGCTGTACGTTAGAGGCAGGATGGCGGTAACGGCCATACTTGCGGCGAGAGTCCATTTTAATCCTTTAGCTTTCCAATTCTTCATGTCATCAACCTCCAGTAGTGTGTGTGTTAGTATTATGTAAGTTAAGGTTACATATAAACAACTTCATGGAGGAATCATAATATGATGTGATATATTTTAACAAAACGGATTTACAGGCAAAATCGTCCAAAAAGACGTATTATCCAACCTTAAAGAAGGTATTACTCGTGAATTTCATAAAATTTCTTGCAAATGCCCTGTTTTATTGGATTTATTTTCATGAAAAGGTCTAAAGTTTGTGTAAGAATACATAACATAAAAAATAAATATAAAAAAATCCTCCTTCGTCTCAAAGAGACCAAAGAGGATGCAAAGTGTTTATACAATGAAGCTACTCTTGCGGAGTATGAAACGGCAACTGCCGGATGTAGCTGTCTGACAAATGCAAGAGCTCCAAAGACCGGTTAAATTCATCTTCTGTTGCGGACATTTGAGCAGCGGTATGACTCGGCAGCGGGTACACCGTGCCATCATCATAGCTGTTGCCCGGCATAAACAGACTGGTGTTGTTGATGAAAGAGCCGGATGGCAGATAATAACGCTCAGGCAAGAGATTGCTCTCCGTCGCATTCAGCAGATCCTGACCGAAGTATAGCTGCTCTTCCAGTGAAGCTCCGGTCAGATTGGCTACCGTCGGCAGGATGTCGATCTGTCCGCCGATCTGCGGCGCAACGCCTGGCTCGATGCCCTCACCGTAAATCATAAACGGAATGTTAATCATATCGGCGGTCACATATTCACGGCCCAAAATTTCGCGCATCAGCTGCTTGTCATCAGGGTCCAGAGAATAAATGGGCAGCCCCAGATGGTCGCCATATACGATAATGAGGCTGTCTTCCCAGATGCCGTCCTGCTTAAGCTGCTCCATAAACTGCCCCAGCGCGTAATCGGCATAATTCTGCGAGCGAATATAGTCTCCCACGAAGGTATCCTCATAGCGCTCCGGCAGCTCCATCTGATGCTTCTCCTCCGGAATCGTATACGGATGGTGAGCCGTCATGGAGATGACCTGGGCGTAGAAGGGCTGTTCCGCCTCATCCAGCTGCTTCATTTGTGAAGCGGTCTTGCGATACAGGGTTTCATCAGAAGCGCCGAAGAACACCTGATCCTCTTCCCCGAAAAATGCCTTGTCATAATAATGATCAAAGCCCAGAGCCTTGTACAGCTCTCCACGATTCCAAAATTCCACAACATTTGTATGGAAGGTGGCCGACTGATAGCCATCCTCCTTCAGCAGCTTCGGAAGGCTGGGCAGCTGCCGGTCAGCATAGTGCTGGGTCGCCGCACCTCGGGGCGGAATGTAGAAGGAGGTGTTGACCACAAATTCGGCATCCGAGGTGTTTCCCTGGCCGACATTCTGGTAGAAGTTCGGGAAATAGAGGCTCTCTGCCGCGATCTTGTTCATGTTAGGTGTAATTTCCTGACCATCAATGCTTAAATTCATCAAAAAGGTCTGGAATGACTCCATCTGGATCAGGATCACATTCTTGCCTTGGGCTATGCCTTCATAAATCGTTGCGGCTGCCGGAGTTATCCCCTTGAGCTTCTGGATCCGTTCCTGTGTAATGCTATCTGCATCTGCAAGCTCAATCTCCTCCGACTTCAGGATGGTGTAAAGCTCATAGTTGAGAATGCCCATCTCTTGCGCCTGGACGATTTCGTTCATGGCCGAGCGGTTGGGAAGTATTTGAAAGATGCAGAGCAGCAGCGAAAAGACAAACACCACCGAAGCCAATGAACGGCGGGTTCTGCGGGCGTGCTTCTGCTTCCAGGCCTTCACATTGTCATTTCTCCACAGCAGCATAAACAATACAATAATGTCAGTAAAAATGAGCAGAAAATGAGGGTCCATCAGTGAGAATACACTGTTACTGACCGCAGTAACCTGATTCACCTGCTCCAGTGCATGATAATTGACCATGACGCCGTAATATTTGTAATACATGATGGCCGCGAAAAAAATAGCGGTGAGCAGCAGGTTCACCGACATATACACCGCCATTTTGCGCTTGGAGGCAAAGCCTTCAATCAGGCTGAAGATCAGCCAGATAAACGGGATTTCTGCCAGCAGCGGGCGCCAGGGCATAACGTCGTCAAAGATGACGGCCCAGGCCAGGTAGCTCTTGAGCACCATAAGGACGGAAAAAAAGATAAAGGGCTTCGTCATCGTCATTGTCAGCCTAAGCCGGTTCTGTGCATACACGGATAAACCGCCTTCCTTTCATTCATTTGAAGCAAAACAGCTCTCATCAGGCGCTGCTGTATTCAAACAATATTTGTAAGGGATTAACAAATTGTATTATGACTCGTTTTGTAAAGGAAGTCAAAAGGCTGTTAACCAAACTACCCAATGCCTACCAAATGTTTACCCTTTTATTAAAGGAGTGTAAACAGGTCAAATCTATACACAAAAAGAACACCGGCATCCTGCACCGGTGTTCTTTCGCATTCAAAGCAGAGGATAAAATTACTCCTGCACGGCAGCCGGGACAGCGGGCGCTATCCCGCGGCGGGAAGCCCAGATCATACTGAGGACGACACCGCCGACCAGAATGCAGGCTCCGAACAAATACGGAATGTTAATGTGAACATCGAACAGGTTGCCTGCAATCGCCGGACCTACGATGTTACCCACGCTCATATAGGCATTGTTCATGCCGGCCACAAAGCCTTGTTCATTGCCAGCCATCTTGGACAGCAGGGTATTGATCGCAGGGCGCATGATAGCTGTGAACACAAAGAACAGGACCGAAATGCCCAGCACATACCAGAAGTTGCTGGAGAGCAGCAGCAGCACCATGCAGACAGCCGCCGCCAGGAAGCTGGCAGAGATCAGCTTGATTTCCCCGAACCGGCGAAGAATTTTGTCAATCAGCATCGCCTGGATGACCGTTCCCACCAAAGCGCCCACCGTAATGACGACAGAGATCTGCTTTGTGGAGAAGTTATAGCTGGCATCAGCGTAAAGCGGGAAGATCGCTTCAAAATTCATCAGGCCCAGTGTCAGGACGAACACGAGCAGCAGTGGTACGAAATACGGCGCTTTAGCCGAGAACACGAACTGCTTGAAAATGTTCTCCTTCTTGGCCGTAACCGCCCGCGCTGCCAGCTGCCGTTCCTTGCTCAGCGTCTCCGGGAGAATGATAGAGGAGAGCACCAGGGCAACCGCAGCTACAGCGGCGGAAACGTACAGGGGTGTACGGATGCTGACCTCCGACAGGAATCCGCCAACGCCGGGGCCTACCACGAAGCCGAGAGACATTGCTGCTCCGAGCATACCCATGCCCTTGCCGCGGTCCTCATCGGTTGTAATATCGGCGACAAACGCCATCATTGGCGGAATCAGGGCCGCGCCGCCCATACCACCGAGCAGGCGGGACAGGTACAGCATCCACACCTCTCCTGCGAAGGCGAACAGCAGCTGGGACAGGGTAAAGAGGGCCAGACCGGCAACGATCATCTTCTTGCGGCCATATTTGTCAGACAATTCACCGACAATCGGCGAGAAGATAAACTGGGTGAGGCCGGAGGCGGCAACGAGATAGCCGGCCGTCTTGCCGCCTGCTCCAAATTCCTTCAAAAACTCAGGCAGGATCGGGATAATCAAGCCGATACCGAGCATCGCGATGAACATATTGACCATCAGCAGAACGAGCGGACCGGTCTTTTTTTGCTGTATAGACATGAGTAGTCTCCTTCTATATATATTCGTGCTTTACATCAAGACATCCGACTGGACTATAGCCCGTGAGAAAGCTACTGGCTTATCGTAGCAGGGTTTAAGGAGCACAGGCAATAGATGATTTAAAAATTTACACATACTTCAGAAAATTTACATGACGCTTCGGATTCCGAACAGATGAGTGAACAATCCACTCATAATTTTGGATTCATCGGGCATTCTATCCAGTGCAAGCCGTTTACAAAGGAGAGATGCAGATGAATCACGATTCAGATAAGCGCCGTATGGAAGGGCCAAACCGTGAAGCAGCCGGAGAAATGGAAACCGGGCAGACGCTGACAGACCGTCAGGGCCATCCGATCCACGACAACCAGAATGTGCGCACCGTTGGCGATCGCGGACCGACGACGCTTGAAAATTATCATTTTCTGGAGAAAATCACTCACTTTGATCGGGAGCGGATTCCCGAGCGTGTTGTTCACGCCCGCGGGGCTGGCGCGCATGGATATTTTGAAGCGTATGGCACGGTGGGAGATGAGCCGGTATCGATGTACACTCGGGCCAAGCTGTTTCAGGAGCAAGGCAAGCGGACACCGGTATTTGTCCGGTTCTCCACTGTGGTGCACGGCTCCGGCTCCCCGGAAACACTGCGCGATCCCCGCGGCTTCGCGGTGAAATTTTATACCGAGGAAGGCAACTGGGATTTGGTGGGCAACAATCTGAAAATCTTTTTTATTCGCGATCCGCTGAAATTTCCTGATATGGTGCATGCGTTCAAGCCGGATCCGGTGTCAAATGTCCCCGGCCCTGTGGGCATGTTCGACTTCGTCTCCCGTTCCCCGGAAGCTACGCATATGATCACGTTCCTGTTCTCCCCGTGGGGGATTCCGGCGAATTACCGCCAGATGCAGGGCTCCGGCGTCAATACATACAAATGGGTGAACGCCGAAGGGAACGCCGTGCTGATCAAGTATCACTGGGAGCCGCTGAAGCAGGGCATCCGCAATCTGACGCAGAAGGAAGCCAGCGAAATTCAAGGGATGAATGACAGTCATGCGACCCAGGATCTGTACGAGGCGATCGAACGCGGAGAGTATCCGGAGTGGGAGCTGTGTGTGCAGATCATGAGTGATGATGAGCACCCGGAGCTGGAGTTCGATCCGCTGGATCCTACGAAGCTGTGGCCGCCGGAGCAGTTTCCGTTTCTGAAGGTAGGCAAGATGGTGCTCGACCGCAATCCGGAAAATTATTATAACGAAGTGGAGCAGGTCGCCTTTGGCACCGGCGTGCTGGTGGATGGACTGGATTTCTCGGACGACAAGCTGCTGCAGGGGCGTACCTTCTCTTACTCAGATACCCAGCGCTACCGGGTCGGTTCGAACTATTTGCAGCTGCCGATCAATGCACCGAAGAAAAGAGTCGCAACGAACCAGCGCGGCGGACAGATGCAGTATTACGTGGACCAGGCTCCGGGGCAGAATCCGCATGTGGATTACGAGCCGTCCATGATGGATGGCTTGAAGGAAGCGCTGCAGTCCGGCAAGCCGCACGAGCCCCACTATAACGAGCGTCTGGTGCGCAAGCCGATTGAACGAAGCCTGAACTTCAAGCAGGCCGGCGACACCTACCGCGCGTTTGAGGAATGGGAGCGCGAGGAGCTGGTCAGCAATCTGGTCGGTGCCCTGTCCCTGTGCAGCTCGGAGATTCAGGAGCAGATGGTGAAGCATTTTACCGAGGCTGACCAAGACTACGGCCGGCGCGTGGCAGAAGGGCTCCAGCATCATACCGGCGGGGGCGATATGCGGGAGCAGGCTGTGGAAGAAGCGAAGCGCGAGGGTAAGGAAGCCGATCCTTATTAAGCATTCATGGAACGCCGGCAGGACGATGGTCTTGCCGGCGTTCACTTGGACGCGCTGGAGAACGCTTACCTCTAAAGTTACGGTCAGTGACCAAGCAGCGATATATGCAAGGATCATGCATTCATTAATTCCAGCAAAAATTTATGCAAACCCCGTCAATGAAGGGTAAACATGGTAAAATAACGAGGTTGTTAGCAATGAAGAATTCATGAAGCGGGGGTAAGCTAGTCATGAGTGAACAGAACGCAACCATCAAAGCGGGGTTAATCGGATTTGGCCTTTCGGGCTCCACGTTCCACGCTCCGATCCTGTCCAGTATACCGGACTATGAGATTGCAGCGGTGGTCTCCTCCCATCCGGAGAAGGTCTACAAAGCTTTGCCAGAGGCGGTTGTCTATAGCCAGGTGGAGCAGCTGCTGAATGATGCCTCGATCGACGTTGTCATTGTGACCAGTCCCAATGCGACGCATTATGAGTATGCCAAGAACGCAATCGAAGCCGGGAAGCATGTGGTCGTAGAGAAGCCCTTTACCGTAACCTCAGAGGAAGCCAAGGCTCTGATTGCTCTGGCCAAAAACCGCGGCGTGCTGCTGACGGTGTATCAGAATCGGCGCTGGGATAATGATTTCCTGACGGTACGCAATCTGCTGGAAACGGGTGCGCTGGGCCGGCTCTCGCTGTATTATGCCCAATTCAACCGGTACCGTCCCGATATCAAAAACAGCTGGAAAGAGCAGGGCGAGCCCGGCACAGGGCTGCTTTATGATCTGGGCTCACACCTGCTGGATCAGGCGCTGGTGCTGTTCGGCAAGCCCCAATCCATCTGGGCGGATCTGCGGGAGGAGCGTCCCGGCTCGGCGGTGACGGACTATTTCCACCTCGTGCTGGCGTATGAGAACCACCGTGCCATTCTGCATGCGGGCTCGCTGGTACGTCAGGCGGGACCGAGGTTTGAGCTGCACGGAGATAAAGGCAGCTTCCTCAAATACGGGCTTGATCCGCAGGAGGGCCAGCTCAAGCAGGGACTGCGGCCCGGCGATCCCGGCTGGGGCGAGGATCAGCCTGATCAGTACGGCGAGCTTGCTACCGAGTTCAGCGGCCTTGCTGTACAGGGGCAGATTGATACGCTGCCGGGACGCTATCACGCTTTTTATCAGGGGCTTGCGGAGGCCATTCGTTCCGGCTCTGTGGTGCCGGTGAATCCCGAGGATGCTCTGAGCACCATCCGGCTCATTGAGTATGCGCTGGAAAGCCACCGCAAGGGCTGCGTCATTCAGGTGGAGGAATAGAGTCCCCTTTACATAACAAGCCGTCCTCAAGGGAACAGTAGACGGGATATGTCCTATGGCGGCGGCCACCGGCTGAGCTTAGTGCCAAAGGGCAAAATTTCGTTCTAGAGGAGGTATTCACCGTGAAAACCGTGAAGCCAGGCTCCCGATGGTTGATTTTTTCGGTTTTACTGCTGTGTACGGCGCTGCTGACATATCTGCTGCTTCCGGCTTCAGTCCATGGAGAAGGGCGGGCCTTTCATTTCGGCTTCAAAAAAAGCGAGGGCGGTAAGCTTCCCTCCATCGACCAGGAGGGCTTCAAGGAGCTCTTGAAAAAGCACGGAGCGGTATTTATGGGCGATCCGGCCCGCAAGGACCTGTACCTGACGTTTGATAACGGGTACGAGAACGGGTTTACGCCGGCAATCCTGGATACGCTGAAGGTGAAGCAGGTGCCGGCGGCTTTTTTTGTCACGGGCCATTATGTAAGAACGCAAGGTGATCTCTTGAAGCGAATGACCGCAGAGGGACACATCATCGGCAATCATTCGTGGAGCCATCCGGATGTTTCGGCGATTACGGAGGACAAGCTGCGGCAGGAGCTGGACCGGGTGAAGTCAGAGGTGAGTGCCGTAACCGGCCAGCAGGAGATGAAGTATTTGCGGACTCCGAGGGGCATTTTTAATGAGCGTTCTCTTGCGGTGAGCAAGGAAATGGGATATACGAATGTGTTCTGGTCGATCGCCTACATGGACTGGGACGTCAATGCGCAGAAGGGACCGCAGCATGCGCTTCAGAAGGTCACGGCCCAGCTGCATCCGGGAGCCGTGCTGCTGCTGCATTCTATCTCCCGGGACAATGCCGAGGCCCTTGGCGATATCATCGACGAGGCCCGCAAGCAGGGCTACGAATTCAGGAGCCTGGATGAGATGGATGCCAAGCTGCCTTAAGCCCTGACCGCAAAAGCTTAAAATGAGGGTGCAGGGGTAAAAGTGGGGCAGGCATAAGCATACGCGCAAGCAGATCAGCAGATGCCCTGGAGGCCGGAAACGGCTTTCGGGGCATTTTTGATGGGGTCTGCTTTGCAGCCTCCTTCACGATTACAGGGGGAACGGGAGTTTGGTATAATACGGATCAGAAACCTGTACGCTAAAAAAGGAGTCTGTACCGCCTATGTCCCATAGAATTGAAATATCGGTCCGGCCGCTGGTAGAGTACGTGTTCCGGAGCGGCAGTATAGTGTCCGGCTTCCGTACCTCCTCCTCCCTGACCGAGGGAACGAGAGCGCATCAGCTCATCCAGCGGAGCTATGGAGAGCAGGACCAGAAGGAAGTGCATCTTACGGCTGAAATTCCGTGCGGCGACCTGATTTTTGCAATTGAGGGGCGCTGTGACGGATTGATTCTGTCTGGGGACGGGCCGGTGATTGACGAAATCAAGTCCACCGCCGGCACTTTGGAGGAGATTCAGGAGGACACCTATCCTGTTCACTGGGCCCAGGCTCAGATGTATGCCTATATGTACAATCGTCTTCACCCGGAGACGCCGATTACGGTGCAGCTGACCTATATTCAGATTAGAAGTCAGGAGATCAAGACGTTCCGCCGGACCTTGACGGCTGCCGAGCTTGAGGATTTTGCCCTTGGTGTAGCGGAGAGCTACGCTCCGTATGCCCGGCTCCGGCTTCAGCATGCACAGCAGCGGGATGAGAGCATCCGGCAGCTTTCGTTCCCTTTTCCGGATTACCGGCAGGGGCAGCGAAGGCTGATGGGAGCGGTCTACCGCAGCATTGGAGAAGGGCAAAGGCTGTTTGCGAGGGCACCGACAGGGATTGGCAAGACGATCTCGACGCTTTTTCCTTCGATAAAAGCGATGGGAGAAGGCACGCTGCAGCGGATCTTCTATTTGACGGCGAAGACCATTACCCGGACCGCCGCAGAAGAAGCGCTGGAGCACCTTGCTGCCGGGGGGCTGCGGCTGCATGCCGTAACCTTGACAGCGAAGGACAAGATTTGCTTCGGGGCGGAAGAGGGCTGCACTTCAGAGGGCTGTGTGTTTTCCGAAGGATATTATGACCGGATCAATGGGGCGATTCTGGATCTGCTGGAGCATGAGACGTCAATGACCCGGCCGGTTATTGAGGCCTATGCGCGCAAGCACCGGGTATGTCCGTTCGAGTTCTCTCTGGATGCGGCTTACGCGGCCGATGTTGTCATTTGCGATTACAATTATATTTTTGATCCCAAGGTGTCGCTGAAGCGGATGCAGGAGGATACCAAGAAATCCTCTGTGCTGCTGGTGGACGAGGGTCACAACCTGGTGGACCGTGCCCGCAGCATGTATTCGGCGGAGCTGAGGAAGTCGATGTTCCTGGACGTGCAGCGCGCTTTTAAAGAGCGGAATCCCGGAGTTTATCAGGCAGCCAAGACGGTGAACAACCGTTTTATTGTGCTGCGCAAGGTAAGCGGGGAGGAGCCGCGGGTGGTCGGCTCGAGTCAGCCGGAAATGCTGGATGAGCTGCTGGAGGCGTTTGTGCAGCAGGCAGAGCCGGAGCTCATGAGCGGGCGGGGCGGCGAGGAGAGTGAGCTGCTGCTGGAGTGTTATTTTGCGGCCCAGGGATATTTGCGCATTTCCCGGCTGTATGATGAGCGGTATGTCACCTATGCGGAGATGGACGGCAGTGAGGTCTTTCTGAAGCTGTTCTGCTTAGACCCCTCGCATCTGCTCCGGCAGGCGGGCAAGAACTTCCGGTCCACCATTATTTTCTCCGCCACGCTGACCCCGCTAATGTATTACCGGGACATGCTGGGTGCGGAGGAGGAGGATTACAGCCTGTCGATCCCGTCTCCGTTCTCTGCGGACCAGCTGGAGGTGAAGCTGCTACCGGTCTCTACACGCTACAAGGACCGTGAGCGGAGCAAGGGAGCGATCCTTTCGCTGCTGACAGGGCTGGTGAAGGAGAAGCCGGTGAACACGCTGGTGTTTCTGCCGTCTTATCCATATATGCAGGAGATCCATGCGGCGTTTAGCGCGGCACATCCTGAGATGCGCACGCTGCTGCAGGGTCACGGGATGAGTGAGGGAGAGCGGGAGGCTTTTCTGGGTGCGTTCCGCCAGAGCGGGGGCGGCCCCATTGTCGGGTTCGCGGTCATGGGCGGAATTTTTTCGGAAGGCATCGACTTGAAGGGAGAGCGCCTTTCTTCCGTCGTGGTGGTCGGAGTCGGGCTGCCGCAGCTGTCATTTGAGAATGACATCATTCGTACCTATTTCGACCGTCTTGGCAAAAATGGCTACGATTACGCCTACGTCTACCCCGGCATGAACAAGGTGCTGCAGGCCGGCGGGCGCCTGATCCGCTCCGAGAGCGATACCGGCACGCTGGTGCTGGTGGACGACCGGTTCCAGAACCGGCAGTACCACCAGCTGCTGCCGGAGGAGTGGCGGAGCTACAAGCGGCTGTAAGCCGAGAACCGCGCAGGTCCATGTCGATGGCATGGGCCTTTGATATATCCGCCGCCTTCCCCCGCGCTCAACGAACGCGAAAAACCGAACTCGATGCGCCCGCCGCCCGCCCCCGCGCCCAATGAACGCGAAAAACCGAACTCGATGCATCCGCCGCCCGCCCCGGCGCCTAATGAACGCGAAAAACCGAACCCGTTGCGTCCGCTGGTCGCCCCCGCGCCCAATGAACACGAAAAACCGAACTCGATGCGCGCGCCGCCCGCCCCCGCGCCCAATGAACGCGAAAAACCGAACTCGATGCGCCCGCTGGCCGCCCGCGCGCCCAATGAACGCGAAAAACCGAACTCGATGCGCCCGCTGGCCGCCCCCGCGCCCAACGAACGCGAAAAACCGAACTCGTTGCGCCCGCTGGCCGCCCCAGCGCCCAATGAACGCGAAAAACCGAACTCGTTGCGCCCGCCGCCCGCCCCCGCGCCCAACGAACGCGAAAAACCGAACACATTCAGCCTCACGCTGCCCAAAACTAGGGACGAATGTGAGCAGGCGCATCCATTTGACTTCACACTTTCCTCAAGTATATATTTAGGTTACCTAATTAATTAGAAAGCTATGTAAAGAGAGCGACTGGCATATTATTAGTTTTACAGAGAGCTACTGTCATCAATTACACCGTTGTCAGACAAACTATCATCACTGAGCAGCCCGTCATCTACTGAGCCATCACGCGATCCATCATCCGGTGCACCGCCACCATGAACGAGAAGTAATCAAAATGGAGTGAATAAGCATAAGAAGCGAGGTGTGGCATGGCAGATTTTCATCGACCTCCACGGACGGAGGACCATAAGAGCAGCAATGGAAAAGGGGGTCACCCGTTGAACGAAAGGGAAAACGAAAGCGAGAGCACTCCCGATGAGCCTATCACGGACACCCCTTCCTCGAGCATAGAGGAGCCTCCTCAATCGCAGGAGCCTCCGCAATCGCAGGAGCCCTCGCCCCCGCAGGCGCCTCCCTGCAGCGAGGTGCCTGACCTCCAGGCTTCTTGCGACGAGGAGCCGGAGGATGTCTGGGGTGAGGCAGCGCGGCAGCTGATGAAGTCATTCGGGCTGTTTCGCAAGCGGCCGTGGGAGCAGATGTCCCTTGGCGGCTATACAGCCGGTGAAATCAAGGTGCTGATGACCTTGAAATTTCATGCAGGCATGCAGGAAACAGACAGCCTGAAGGTGTCCGAGATCAGCAGCCGGATGGGCGTGACGTCCCCGACGATTACCCAATTCATCAATGGCCTGGAGGCAAAAGGCCTCGTAACCCGCATTATGGATCCGCAGGACCGCCGCGCAGTGCGCGTGGAGCTTACTGAGGAGGGGCAGCAGATTGCGGATCAGGCGCATGAGGCGTTCCGGGCGCATTTTAAAGGGCTGGTGCAGTACCTGGGCCGCGAGGAGAGCGCGGAGCTCGCTCGCCTGCTCACGAAAGTATACATCTATTGGACCGAGCACGAGGCAGCGCCTCCACCGCCGGGATCTGAAGCGAAGGGAGAAGAATAGAGAATGCTGAGCTTATTACGATACATGAAGCCGTTTCGGGGAGCTGTGCTGCTGGTGCTGTTATTTACGTTCTTGCAGACGCTGTCCGAGTTGTTTCTGCCAACCTTGATGGCAGATATTGTGGACAAGGGCGTGGTGACCGGCGATATCGCCTTGATCTGGCGCGTTGGCGGGATCATGCTCGCGATTGCGGCAGGAGGCGTGCTCTGCTCCATCGCAGCCAGCTATCTGGCGGCGAGGTCGGCTGCAGGTCTCGGCAAAATTTTACGTCAGAACGTGTTCAGCCACGTCGAGAATTTCTCGCTGCAGGAATTTGACCGCATCGGCACGGCCTCGCTCATTACGCGCACCACGAACGACATCAATCAGGTGCAGCAGGTGACGATCATGATTCTGCGAATGCTGGTGCTGGCGCCGCTCATGTGTATCGGAGGCATCCTGATGGCCGTTTCGCGCGATCCGGGACTGACTACGGTGCTGCTGATTGTGCTGCCGGTGCTGGGTCTGGCGATTTTTCTGATTGCTTCCAAAGGCATTCCGCTCTTCAAAAAAATCCAGGTCAAAATCGACGCCCTCGGGCGGGTCACCCGCGAGGGATTGACCGGCATGCGCGTCATTCGCTCCTTCAACCGCGTCCAGTATGAGGAGAACCGCTTCCAGGAGGCCAACGAGGATCTGACCCAGGTGTCGATCCGGGTGAACAAAATCATGGGCGCCATGATGCCGGTCATGATGCTGGTCATGAATATGGCGACCATCGCCATTGTCTGGTTTGGCGGGGCACGCATTCAGGACGGGTACCTGCAGGTCGGCGATCTCATGGCTTTCCTGCAGTATGCGATGATGATCATGTTCTCGCTGATCATGCTGTCTGTGATGTTCGTCATGATCCCGCGCGCACAGGCATCCGCAGTCCGGATCAATGAGGTGCTGCAAATGCAGCCTGACATTGAGGATCCGAAGACTGCGGCCCCGGCACAGAAGGGGAAGGGCCGGATCTCGTTTCAGGACGTCACCTTTTATTATCCCGGTGCTGAAGCGCCGGCATTATCCAATATTACGTTTGAGGCCCATCCCGGAGAGGTAACGGCGATTATCGGGGGCACAGGCTCCGGCAAATCGACGCTCATTCACCTGATTCCGCGCTTTTACGATGTGACCTCAGGCACAGTCAGCCTGGACGGGGTGGATGTCAGGCAGCTCACCCAGGAGCAGCTTCGGGAAGCCATCGGGTATGTACCGCAGAAGGCTCTGCTATTCACAGGCACGATTGCCGAGAATATTCGCTACGGAAAAGAAGACGCCACCGATGAAGAGGTGGCCCGTGCCGCCGAGATTGCACAGGCCAATGAATTCATATCCGCCATGGAAGGCGGCTACGAGGGATTGATCACCCAAGGCGGGGGCAACGTCTCCGGCGGACAGAAGCAGCGTCTGTCTATTGCGCGGGCACTGGTACGGCGGCCGGAGGTCTATGTGTTTGATGACAGCTTCTCCGCGCTTGACTTCAAGACCGATGCCCGGCTGCGCGCAGCGCTGAAGCAGGAGACCACACAGTCTACCGTCCTGATTGTAGCGCAGCGGGTGAGCACGGTCATGGAAGCGGACCGCATCATCGTGCTGGAGGAAGGCCAAATCGCCGGCATCGGCAAGCATCAGGAGCTTATGGAGACCAGCAGTGTGTACCGTGAGATTGTAGCATCCCAGCTGTCAGAGGAGGAGATCGCATGAGTGGAGAACAACAGATCCGCAGCCAGAATGCCGGCGGACCTCCTCATGGAGGCGCCTCGTCTCATGGCGGAGGGCATCCCCGGGGCGGTGGACATCCCCGCGGGGGCGGTCCCTTCGGAGGCGGACCGCACGGACCGGGTATGCCTGTCGAGAAGCCTAAGGATTTCAAAGGCACCTTCCGGCGGCTGGCCGGCTATCTGAAGCCGCATCGGGGCAAGCTTCTGCTCGTGCTGGCGGCAGCGCTCCTAAGCACGGCCTTCAGTATCGTCAGCCCCAAAATCCTGGGTGAAGCGACCGATGTGCTGTTTGATGGCTGGAAGGCGATTCAGGGAGATCCGGCAGCCAGCATTGACTTTGCCGCACTCCAGCAGATTCTGCTCTGGCTGGGAGGCTTGTACCTGTTGAGCTCCGTATTCGCCTATATCCAGCAATACGTGATGGCAGGGGTTGCCCAGCGCACAGTGTATGATCTTCGGGAAGAAGTGGACCATAAGCTGAGCCGCCTGCCGCTGAAATATTTTGACGCCCGCTCGCACGGGGAGACGCTCAGCCGGGTGACGAACGATATGGACAATATCGCCAGCACCCTGCAGCAGAGCCTGACACAGCTCATTACATCTCTCGTGACCCTGGTCGGCGTCATCGTCATGATGCTCTGGATCAGCCCGCTGATGACGCTGGTCGTGATTCTGACGCTGCCGCTCAGCGTGATCGTCACAATCTCGGTCGCCAAGCGTTCCCAGAAGCAGTTCGCAGACCAGCAGAAGCATCTGGGCCAGCTGAACGGCCATGTGGAGGAGATGTACACGGGGCATCGTGTGGTGAAGGCGTTCGGCCGTGAGAAGCAGAGCATTCAGGAATTTGACAAGGTCAATGACAAGCTGTATGAGGCCGGCTGGAGAGCCCAGTTTATCTCCGGGGTCATTATGCCGCTGATGATGTTTATCGGCAACATCGGCTACGTCATTGTCAGCATTCTGGGCGGCATTCTGGTGACGCGCGGCTCCATCACTGTCGGCGATATTCTCGCCTTTATTCAATATTCCCGTCAGTTTACCCAGCCGATTACCCAGCTGGCGAACATTGCGAATGTGATTCAGTCCACGATTGCTTCCGCAGAACGCGTATTTGAAGTGCTGGATGAAGAGGAGGAGATTCCGGAGGCGGCAGGCTTGCAGCAGACGGCTGCACCGGTCCGGGGCGAGGTACAATTCCGGCAGGTGGCTTTTGGCTATAAGCCGGACCAGCTGCTGATCGAGGATATGAATGTGTCTGTAGCCCCAGGTCAGATGGTCGCGATCGTAGGGCCAACCGGAGCCGGAAAAACAACCCTCATCAACCTGCTTATGCGCTTCTATGAGCTGAACGGCGGGGCGATTACGATTGATGGCACCGACATTACCGACATGAAGCGCAGTGAGCTGCGCGGCTTGTTCGGCATGGTGCTTCAGGACACCTGGCTCTTCAATGGAAGCATCCGGGACAACATTGCTTATGGGCGGGAAGGCGCCAGCGAGGGAGATATTGTACGGGCGGCAGAGGCGGCGCATGCGGATCATTTTATAAGGACGCTTCCGGACGGCTATGATACCGTGCTGAACGAGGAAGCCTCTAACATCTCGCAGGGACAGAAACAGCTTCTGACTATCGCGAGAGCGATCCTGTCCAATCCGTCCATCCTCATTCTGGATGAGGCGACCAGCAGTGTGGATACCCGAACCGAGCTGTATATCCAAAAAGCGATGAAGCAGCTCATGCAGGACCGAACGAGCTTTGTCATCGCCCACCGCCTGTCCACGATCAAGAATGCCGACCTGATTCTCGTCATGAACAAGGGACGCATCGTGGAGCAGGGCAGCCATAAAGAGCTGCTGGCCAAAGAAGGTTTCTATGCCGATCTTTACAACAGCCAATTCAGCGAAAAGCAGCAGGCAGGCTGACGAACACGCAAGTCAAAAAGGGTCCCGGCAAAGGAGAGAAGCTTCTCATCCTGCCCGGGACCCTTTGATGTTATGGGGCTGCAGCCGGCCGGGAGCTCCCGGCCTTGCTCATGACCAGGTCCGCGAACGCTCCGTACAATCCGCCTTGCTGTGCATACTGCTCCTTCAGCGGTGCAGCCGCGCCCTGGTACCGGACATGACCGGCATCCAGAAAAATAACCTCGTCCGCCGACTGCTCCGCCACATTGAGCTGATGCGTCGAGAAGATCACGCTCTGTCCTTCAGAGGCACATTGCGAGACCAGCTCGGCAAAGGCGTTCATCCAGTAGGGATCGAGTCCGTTCGTCGGCTCATCCAGGATCAGCAAGGGCGGTGCCGCGAGCAGGGCCTGAGCGAAGAGCAGCCGCTGGCGCATACCCTTGGAAAAGGCCGCGACCTTCCGGTCCTTCACCTCGCGGAGCCCAGTCCGCTCCAGCAGCTCATGGACTCTGGCCGGCGCTGCGCCCCGGAGAGAGGCGTAGAAGGACAGCGTCTCGTAAGCCGTGAGCGCCTCGCCGAACTGAAAATCATCCGGCATGTACCCGATACTGGCGGCGCATCTCTTGAACTGCCGCTTCCAATTCATGCCCAGCACAGATACCGTGCCGCTGCTGGGGGAGGACAATCCGGCGGCCAGACGGAGCAGCGTGCTTTTGCCCGCGCCGTTGCCGCCGCACAGTGCGAGGATTCGGCCGGCTTCAAGCTTTAGATGGAGCGGCTGGAGCAGGGTTTGCCCTTTGATGACCTTGGAGACCTGCTCTAGCTGCAATACGGCTGTTTCAGACATGGGTTCGCCTCCTTTGCATGATCCAGGCAGACAGGCCCAGCAGCATCATCATCCATACTGTGCTGACACTCAAGAAGATCAGGGTGCCCTCCGGCTGAGCCATCAAGCCGACCCATTTGTAATATTCAGGACCGAGCACCGCTCCGCCGCCCAGCTTGATGACGAGAAACAGCCGGGACAGCTCGGCAGGATTCAGAAAGACCAGTGTCATCAGAACCGGCTTGATCCAGAGGTAGGGCAGCATCCCCAGCACCGCAATGATCAAGGTGGGCCAGCCCAGCACGAGCAGGAACCAGACGGCGACCGAGAGGGTCAAGGCCTGCCAGCGATTGCTGGAAAGGGCGCCGATCAGCAGAGACAGGCTCAAAAAAGAAACAATCAGACAAGCTGAGAACGTGAGAAACAGGATGTAGGTGCTAAAGGTGTATGTCTGTGTCACCAGAAAGCTGACCAGTCCGGAAAGGCCGAAGCCGGCCGCAACAATGATTAGCAGGACAGCCAGTGTGCCTGCAAATTTCCCCGTGACATATCCGCAGGTGCTGATGGGATATGTCGAGAGAAGCTGCCAGCCCCCCTCTTCTCGTTCTGCTGCAATAGAGAAGGAGCCGAGCAGCAGCGCCATGAGCGGAAGCAGATACAGGAGCAGATTCATCACAGCCCCGGTCGTCCCGGTGTACCCTCCGGAGCTTTGCTGCTGGATCAGCAGCAAAGCCAGGCTAAGGAGGACGAACAGAGCCATGAAGGAGTAAGCCCATGCGCTGCGAAAGCCCAGCTTGATTTCCCGGGAAGCCATCGCGGACGCCGCTCTCAGGCTTAGAAAATCCTCCGGCTGATGCTTATTCATGACCCCCGCCTTGCTCAGCCTGGCCATCTCCGTGCTTCTCCTCCCCCTCATGCTGCTGACTGCCGTGCATGTCCTCCATCATATCCATGTTGGACTTCCATTCATGCTCCTCCAGCTGCGCCGCTGTTAACAGCGTTCCGCCGCCGTATTCCTGCATAAACCGCTCGGCACTCGGCTCGTCTTTGAACGATACCATGCCGAACGCCATTGGGGTACGGATGCCATCATCATAAACATAAAAAGCATCCTTCAAATGCAGCCATTCCAGTGTGAAATAATCGCGAACAAACTGGGCTCCGATGTCCTCGGTGCCATGCTCCTGCTTCCACACGTACAGATCGCCGAGATCATCAAACTTTAACGTCCTGTAATCCTTTAGCTGGAGCTGAACCGCATAGGCATTATCCTTGACCTGCATATTGCAGACCGGGCACTTATCGACCTGCTCATCAATCGGGACAGCGGCATATTCCTCTCTGCCGCAGCCCGCGGCAAGCAGTAGCAGCAGGCTTGCGAATACGATCCATGTTATTTTTCTCATGACGAGAACCTCCTGAATTTAAGTATAGTGGCAGATCCGACTCCCAAGAGCAGCAGAGACAACAGCAGCACGCCGGTCTCTGCTTCTCCTTCAGCATTCCTGCTCGCAGGCGGCTCCAGCAATGGGGCAGCATCCCTCAGCCACGTCTCTGCGCCGCTCTGGAACAGCTGCTCCAGCACGGGCATTCCCGGTGACTGGAACAGCAGCTGGAAGGGCGGCACCGGACCAGAAATCTGCAGAAAGAAGGGATTTACCGAGTACGGCAGGCCGCTGAAGCCTGAACCGTCCACATCCAGCGTCGGTGCACTGTCCCAGTAGTTACCGTCTGACGTATTACCGCTGCTATCCACGGCTTGAGCGGCCACGACATTGGCGGTCAAGGTGTTGTTGTGGAGCACATTGTCTGCCGAGCTCAGCATTTGGATGCCGATAAAATTGCTCCGCAGCTCATTGGATAGAAGCCGGTTATTCTCCGAGCCCTGAATATAGAACCCGACCCGATTCCCCTCGGCGATATTGCCGGCAATGGTGGAGTCATACACCTCAAAGAGCAGCAGCCCTTGAGCATTCACGTTCTGACTTTGCTTCTCGAAGCGATTGTTCTGAATACTCGCCTGACGGACACTCATGACCATGGCGCCTGTGATGTTCCCGAAGCCCCGGTTATCCAGCAGCTCCAAATCCTTCGTAAACATGAGGTGAAAGCCGTACCTGGAGCCGGATACCTCATTGTCCACCAGGGAAAGAGAGCTTCCGCCTTCCACATAAATGCCATCCTGCATTCGCTGAATGTCGCTGCCGGTAATAGTAATGCCGCTGGAGTCCAGCAAATCCATGGCATTGCCCCGGGAAGACCCCGGCTGCTGGCTGCCCAGAATGGTCATGTCCCGGAGTGTAATGTCCTTCGCCTGCCTCAGATTTACACCAGCCCCCAGTGTCTTGATGGTGAGGCCAGACAGCCTGCTCTCTGAAATTTGCTGCAGCAGCACCGCCGGAATAGCGGGGTCCCGGTGTAAATGGACTAGGTTCATCCCCTCCAGGTTAATTCCGCTTGAGAGAAGCGTCAGGACGGGCTCCGAGGTCTCGTTCACGATCTTGACATCTTTGCCCTGCAGCGTAAGCGGCTTGTCAATAACAGCAGGACCGCTGTACGTGGTTGGCTCCAGGGTAAGGATCTCCCCGGGCTGAGCTTGATCTAGGAGCGGCTGAAGCGGAACGGGGCTCTCCTCCGCGTCAGCGGACATTCCCAGCGGCAGCAAGACTGCAGCCATGACCGTTAACAGCAAAAAGGCACGGAGCACCGTGCCTGGGCGGAGAAACTGCATGATGAGAAAGCCTCCTTTCCTCCGGCCGGTTTTTTTATCCATCCTAGAGGAAAGGGGGACTGGTGGGTATAGCTCGAAAGAGTCATTTCACCCAGCCCTGATCGTACGCATAGCGGGTCAGCTGAACCCGATTGTCGAGATGGAGCTTCTGCATAATGTTCTTGAGATGGTTCTTGACGGTGTGCTCGGAGATCACCAGCTCCGTAGAGATGTCCCGATTGCTTTTTCCTTTGGCAACCTGCTCCAGAATTTCCTGCTCCCTTGGGGTCAGCGGAGAACGCTCACTGGCCGGTGGCCGGGTGGAGAATTCTTTCAGCAGCTGTACGGCCAGCTCACGGGTCAACGGCGCCTCATCGAGCGCAACGGCTCTGACGTATTCCAGCCAGGCTCCTGGCGTAATGTTCTTCAGCAGATAGCCCTGGGCGCCCTGCTTGATGGCCTCGAACAGATCGGTAATATCATCAGAAACGGTGACCATAATGATCTTGACGTAGGGGTAATTGTTCTTGATCTGACGGGTGGCTTCCAGGCCCGACATGCCTGGCATATTGATGTCCATCAGAATGACGTCGGGCATGTAGACAGCGGTATGCTCCAGGGCCTCCTGCCCGGTTTGTGCCTCGGCAACGACCTCGAATGACGGCTCCGGCTCCAGCAGCTCGCGCATGCCCTCCCGCGCGTGGCGGTGATCGTCTGCGATAAGAATTCGTATCGGCTGCATCAGAGGTCCTCCCTGCTGCTCGTGATGGACAGCACCGTCCGGCCTTCCCGCCGCGCGAGGTTCATGCCCCAGCCCAGCTGTCTGGCGCGCTCGCGGACAATTCGCAGGCCGAAGCGACGCGGGTCCTCCAGCTGCTGTGCATCCATGCCGTGTCCGTTATCCTGGATCGCTACGCGCCAGCCTCCGTCCGGTGTGGACAAGCCCTGCACATAGACCTCGCTCGCCTCGGCATGCTTCCGAATGTTCTGCAGGCCTTCCCGCACCGAGGAGTAGAGTTCCACCTTCTCCTTGGCGCTCAAGGAAGCCTCTGGAATGCTCCATTCCATGATGACCGGAATGCCATGCTCCTCCTCAAATTGGACAATAAGCCGCTGAAGGGAGTCCTGCCAGCTTGACATTTCATGCTCCGGCTCCTTACGCAGGCTGCTGATGGCCTGCCTGACATAATCGTTGAGCTCCTGAGTGACCTGGTGGAGGCCGGGGTAGCTTGCAGCGGCGGCCTCCGTTTCGGCGGCTTTCAGCTTGTCGACCTTGACGCCAAGCAGAAAGAGCGACTGGGCCATGCCGTCATGAAGCTCCCGCGCTACGGCCTCGCGCTCCTGCAGCGCGGCTTTGGCCGACTGCTCCTCACGAAGCTGTGCCTGCAGCTGCTCCATGCGCTGAAACAGCTTCAGGAGCAGGGTCACGCTGACGAGAAAGACGAGCAGCGGTGCCAGCCAGTTCCCGAGCTCCATGGAAATATAGGGAAGCAGATATTCGTGGCGCACAAACTCCCAGATCGCAATGGTCAGCGTGGGAATGACCAGAATCAAAATTTTAATATGCTTATAGTTCATGGCAAAGCCACCTTTTAGGATAGAATCTGGTCTCATCATACCATAGGACAAGAGAGATTTTGGCCAAAACAAAATGAACCCGCTTTGCCGCAAGTTTCTGCAAAGGTCTGCCCCCTGTGCGTGATATGCTTGATTAATAGAAGGCTCTTCAAGGGTAAAGAATAGCAATATGTCTTGCATGTGACAATGTACATATCGGTAAAGGAGTGTTTCACATGTATAATCGGGCGATGCTGATTTATAACGGAAAGGCGGGACAGCAGGATTGGGCCGGGCTGCTGGGCAGCGTGAGTGCGATTATTGCTCCGGCCGTCCGGGAGCTTCTCCTCTATCAGACCTTGAAGCCCGGTGACGGGGAGCAGGTATGCAGGGAGCGGGGGGAAGAGTTTGATCTGGTGTTCATTATGGGCGGTGACGGCACCGTACATGAGTGTATTAATGGCCTTGCGCGTCTGCAGGCGCCGCCGCTGATCGGCATCATACCGGCAGGTACCTGCAACGACTTCGCCAGGTCGCTCAATCTGCCGCCGGACCCGCTGCTGGCGGCTCAGCAGCTGCTTCAAGGCCGCCACCGCTATGTGGATCTGGGCGTAGCGGGGGATCGGGTGTTTACAAATTTTTACGGCATTGGCCTCATTACGGAAGCGTCCGATAACATCTCCTCCGGCCTGAAAGGGGCGCTGGGTAAGATCAGTTATTTCATCAGCACCCTGCAGACCGTGCGTTCTGCCGAGCCGTTCCGCTACAGGCTGGAATGGGAGGGCGGTACGCTGGAGGATGAAGCAGTCATGATTTATGTGTCCAACGGACGTTTTCTGGGCACACAGCCTTTACCGTTCCCGAACAATGCTCTGGAAGATGGAAAGCTGGACGTCATGGTGATCCGAGAAGCCGGTCTGCCCCTGCTCAAAGAGCTGCTTAGCCGCAAGAATCAGGAGGACTGGCAGCCTGGAGACGAGAGCATCTCTTACTTCCAGGCCTCCTCACTAGAACTGTCCACCGCTCATCCGATGAAGGCAGACATGGACGGAGAGAAGTATCTGGATACGCCCGCGACGCTTCAGGTATCGTCACAGGCGCTGCAGTTTCTGACCGGGTAAGCGCGCTGACCTCTTCTTATCGCTTCAGTCCTAGCCAGAACATATCAATTATGTCCCGGGCTAGCTTGGACGCCGGCGTTCCCTTAGCGATCTCCCGGTTGCCGACCATCAGCACGGACGAGATCGCATGGGCCGCGAGAAGGGGGTCCATATCGCGGATTTCCTTGGACTCCATGCCCCGGCGAAGATGCTCGGCGAGAATATCGTGAATGTCGTCTTCAGCGCGGTGGATCTCGTTCAGCTGCTCTGGGGACAGTGAAGAGCGAGCCTCTCTCATGATGGTCTCGAAATCGGCATGATGTCGGCTCAGCTTGGTTTCGGCCAGCAGAATCAGCCGCTCCCGCAGAGACATTTCTTGATCTAGAAGAGCCGCGGTGCGCTGGCTGACCCGGTGCATGACGGCTGTCAGTGCAGCAGTAAACAGCTCCGGCTTTCCCTTGTAGTAGTAATATATAGAGGCCTTCGTAATCCCGCAGGCCTTGGCAATCTGCTGCAAGGACACGGCTTCATAACCAAGCTCCATAAACAGCATAGAGGCTTTGATTAATACGGTTTCCTGCACCGACGGCTCCTGATCCTTCCGCTTGGGTCTGCCGGGAGATCGGAGATTGGATGACATAGTTGGATCCTTCTTTCTTCGCAATCTAATATTGGATTTGATAATTAACCTTCCGGTATATATAATTAATTTCAGCTTCGAGAGCTGCCTTGTTAGCGAGATAATAAACTCGTTATTCCCGGGTGAAACCCGAACAGGCGGCTATAAACAAGATTTTGACAAAACCGCGTGCCTTTTTCAAGTGCACGAAGCTGAAATGCGCGTACAAGCGCCAGAAAGAAGGGAGAATAAGGAAATGAAAGAGCATGGCTTCGGCCGATGGGTGGCTGGTCCCAAGACCAAATGGATTACACTCTTAGTATGGATTGCACTGGTTGCTATTTTGAGCATGGCCTGGCCGATGGTCAACGAGAAGGAGATCAACAATGCGCCAAATCTGCCGGAGGACAGCCTGTCCGTGCAGGCAGAACAGGTTGCCGCGCGCGAGTTCCCCAGCGGAGAAGGGGTTCCGGCGCTGCTCGTATGGCAGCGGACCGGCGGCTTGACGGATGAGGATCTCGGCGTCATTCAGCAGCTGTATGGGAAGCTGTCGGCAAGTCCGGTGCCTTATCAGCTGCCGGAGGTCATTCCCTTTGACAAGCTGCCGCTGCCGGCATTGAAGCAGCAGCTGTCGGAGAACGGGAGCAGCCTTGTGACCCCTGTATTTTTTGAAGAATCGGCAGGGGCGAAGGAGACGGAAGAAGGTCTGGAGCAAATCCAGGAGCTGACGAAGGACATCGCCGGAGCCAATCCGTTCGAGGAGAGCCTTGGAGGAGAGGAGCTCACCGCCCGGGTAACTGGCCCTGCCGGAATTTCGGTGGATGCCACCGGCTTGTTCGAGGATGCGGATGTCTCGCTGCTGATCGCGACCGTGCTCATCGTGCTCGTCATCCTGCTGTTGATTTACCGCTCACCGATTCTGGCCCTTATTCCTCTCGTGGCTGTAGGCTTCGCTTATGGCGTCATCAGTCCCGTGCTGGGCTTTCTGGCCGGCGAGGGCTGGATTACGGTTGACAGCCAGGCCATTGCCATTATGACGGTCCTGCTGTTCGGCGCAGGAACAGACTACTGCCTGTTCCTCATCTCCCGTTTCCGTCAGGATCTGCGGGAAGAGGAGAGCAAGAGCGGCGCCTTGTTCCGGGCGATGACTCAGTCCTCCGGCGCCATTGCCATGAGCGGCATTACAGTCGTCATTGCCATGCTGGCGCTGCTGTTTGCCCAATACGGCGCCTATTACCGGTTCGCCATTCCATTCAGCTTGGCAATTCTGATTATGTTCATTGCCAGCCTGACACTCGTGCCGGCGCTGCTGGCCATTCTGGGCCGCGCCTCATTCTTCCCGTTCGTCCCGCGGACGCCGGCGATGGAAGAAGAGCGCGCCAAGCGCAGAAACAAGCCGGTCAAGCACCGCAAGGTCCAGTCGGACAACTGGATCGGACGCCTGGTGACTACCCGTCCCTGGACGGTTGTCCTGACCGGGGTCGTCCTGCTCGGCGGTCTTGCCGCTTTTACACCGCAGTTGAAATTTACGTATGACATTCTATCCTCATTTCCGGAGGATATGCCTTCCCGGGAAGGCTTCAGCATTATTGCCGAAGAATTTACACCCGGTGAACTCGCTCCCGTCAAAGTGATGCTGGATACAGAAGGCCAGGAAATCAATATTCAGGGCATCCTGGAATCCCAGTCCTTCGTCAGCCAGGCAGGAGAGCCGGCAGAAGGAGCGGAGAATCCGAATATTAAGGCAGTCGATGTGGAATTGGCCATGAATCCGTATGATCTGGAGGCCATGCATCTGATTCCCGACATTCGCAGTCTCGCCGAGAGTGCACTGACCGAGGCTGGCATCCAGGACGCGGCCTCCAAGGTATGGGTGTCCGGGCAAACGGCAGTGCAGTACGATACCGAGCTGATCGGTGACCGCGACACCCGGATTATTATTCCGGTCGTCATCGGCATGATTACACTGCTGCTTCTCTTGTATTTACGCTCTGTCGTAGCTACCGTGTATCTGGTGCTGACCGTCATCCTGTCCTATTTCTCGGCACTGGGACTGGGCTGGATCGTGCTTCATTACGGCTGGGGAGCGGAGGCCATTCAAGGCTCCATTCCGCTGTATTCCTTCGTATTCCTAGTTGCACTGGGCGAAGACTACAACATCTTTATGATCTCTAGCATCTGGAAAAAAAGCCGGCACATGCCGCTGAAGCAAGCTATCCGCGAGGGTGTGCATGAAACCGGCTCGGTCATCACCTCTGCCGGCCTGATCCTTGCGGCAACGTTTGCCGTACTGGCTACGCTGCCGATTCAGGTGCTCGTGCAGTTTGGTGTTATTACTGCGATCGGCGTTCTGCTGGACACCTTTATCGTTCGTCCTTTCATCGTACCGGCAATTACGAACCTGCTGGGCCGCCGCGCCTTCTGGCCTGGCAAGGCTCCGTATGAGGAAGGGGCCGCTGTCAAGGAGCAGGCCTGATTAGATCTTGGCCTTGCTGGAGAGGATAAGCCGGAGCGTCCTGATCGGGAGCTCCGGCTTTTTTTACACCCAGCGTTGTAACTTTCCTGTGTATTGCTCTACAATGAGGAAATCACAGGCGGAAGGAATGCATCTATGTTAAACAACAGGTTCAGACTGAAGGAACGAGATACAACGCTCAAGACCGAAATGGTCGCGGGCCTGACGGTGTTTCTCACCGTAGCTTATATTATCATTGTCAACCCGATGATTCTGAAGGACGCGGGTGTGCCGTTTGATCAGAGCTTTACGGCCACCATTGCTGCCGCAGTAATCGGAACGATGTTTATGGCCTGGTTCGCCAATTATCCAGTCGTCATCGCCCCGGCGATGGGACTGAATGCTTATTTTACGTACTCTGTCGTAGGCGGTCATGATATCCCGTACACGGTCGGCTTCTCGGCCGTTTTTGTGTCGGGAATTATATTTCTGCTGATCTCCATGACTTCACTGCGGACACGGCTGATCCATGCGATCCCCGACAATCTGAAGCATGCGATCGCTGCAGGCATCGGGCTGTTCATTGCCTTTATCGGCATGCGGCTCTCCGGCATCATTGCGGATCATGAGACCAATCTCGTGACGCTAGGGGACTTTACCGAGCCGGGGGTAGCGCTGACGCTGACCGGGATTGCGATCACGATTGCGCTGTTCGCTTTGAATGTGCAGGGGGCTCTGTTTGTCGGGATGATCCTGACCGGTATCATTGCGTGGTTCACAGGACAGCTTCACTTTAATCAGGGGCTGGTATCGTTGCCGAGGCTGCCAGAGGGAATTCTGGTCTTTAATCCCGTGGCTTCGGTACAGCAGGTTATTGAATACGGCTTATACAGTGTCGTATTCTCGTTTCTGCTGGTGATGCTGTTTGATACCACAGGGGCGATGCTGGCCATTCTGAAGCAGGCAGGACTGCTGCGTGACGGCAAGCTGGAGAAAGCGGGCAGTGCGTTTGCTGCCGATTCCGTCGGCACCATGGTCGGCTCCATGCTGGGCACAAGCCCGACAGCGGCGACGGTAGAATCGGCGGCCGGTGTTGGAGCCGGAGGCAAGACCGGCATTACGGGACTGACGGTGGCGGCCTTATTCGGGGTCGCTGCTTTTTTCAGCCCGCTGATCGGGTCTCTGTCAGGGGTAGCGGCTATTACGGCACCGAGCCTGATTATTGTCGGCTGCATGATGATTCGCAGTGTGTCTGACATCGAGTGGAATGATTTTGAGGAAGCCTTTCCGGCGTTTCTGGTCATCATCAGCATGCCGCTGACGTCAAGCATCGCGAACGGGATTGCGCTCGGCTTCATTTCTTATCCGGTCATGAAGATCGCGAAGCGCAAGTTCAGGGATGTGCACCCCTTCGTCTATGTATTTGCCGTACTCTTTCTGGTGCAGCTGATTTTCTTTGCCCATAACTAAATCTCTTTAAGGGTGATAGGACCGGGGATTGCAGCAGGCAAGCGGGATGCAGGGGGCCGGATTGAGGTCAGGGAATATGTCTCAGAGCATTGCATATCCTGTATCATGTCTCTTATAATGATGTGAGTATTGGGTAAGGGAGCCATGAATGAATTTGAAGAAATCCGTATTGAACCGATTGGTTTCGGACATGCTGCTCCGGTCGGGAAGCGGAGTTGCGGTGAAGCTGGAGTCCCGTTTTCCGGGGGGCCGATTAATCGGCGGGAAATACGGAATGGACGCTCACGCGGTAACGATGTATACCGAGGTTATTCAGCAGCAGTGCCTGCAGTTGTTTGGGTCGCTGGAGTCTGTCTACGATTACTTTACAGTAGTGTTTGCCCACGAGCTGGGACACGCGATGGATGACGAGCTGTCCGTTATGATTGAACGCCTGGATGCCGCCGAGGATGAGCGCGCCCGGACCGAGATTGCGCTGCAGATCGAAGAGAAGGCCTGGAGCTACGCCAGAGGATGGCTGACCGAGGTCGATCCCTCCTTCATCAGCGTTATCATTGAACAGTCACTTGCAGCCTATCACGAAGAACTGGCACCGGTGACCGCTTAATGCGGACATTGTGCTGACATGTTAAACAGGCAGGAGATACCCTGGCCGGATGCTATAGGAATGAACCTGTAGCAGTATCGGCGAAAGGGAGCTCCTGCCTTTTTTTTGTATATACTTAATCTTCGTGGTCCAGCTTGCGCAGCGGCTCGATCGCCGGCCCTTCCAGCACTTTACCGTCAAATCCGAACCGCGAGCCGTGGCACGGACAGTCCCATGACCGTTCGCCGTCATTCCACTCCGTCTCGCAGCCCATATGAGTACAGGTCGTATCCACCAGAAACAGCTGACCCTGCTCGTCACGGTAAGCCCCCGCACGCTGCCCGTGATGGCGGACGACTGCGGCCTCACCCGGCTTCACCTCACTGATCTTGGCATGGCTCAGATCCAGCTTGCCGGAGATAAGCTCCTTCGCCACACCTGCCCCCTGAGTCACGAGGTTCTTGATCGATGGATCAGCCTTGAACCGGGACGGTGAGAACAAGCTGCTGAAGCGGTTGTCTCTTCCCAGAATCTGATCTCTCAGCAGAAGCGCTGCCGCTGTTCCGTTACTCATGCCCCACTTGCGGTAGCCGGTCGCGACGAAGATGCGGTCCTCCTTCGAGGTGAGCGGTCCAATGTACGGAAGGTTGTCGATGGTAATCAGATCCTGGGTGGACCAGCGGTACGGAATAGCCGAGGCGCCCAGCAGGTTGCCGCCGAATACCTCCAGCTTCTCGTAGTGTCCGTGCGTGCATGGACTGCGTCCGGTGACATGGTCTTCCCCGCCGACCAGAACCAGCTCCTCTCCGGCATAGCTGACCGATCGAAGAGATCGGGAAGGCTGATCCACACTCAAATACATGCCGCCCGGATAAGCGGTTTCCGGCTTGATGGCCACGACGTAGGACCTTTCCACATGCAGCCGGGCAAAATACATGCCCTTCCCGTCATAGAACGGAAAATGGGAGGCCGAAATGGCATGCTGACACGTAACCTGATGATGTCCGCGCTCGGTGTACAGCTTAACAGGGCCCTCTGTCTCGGCCTGCTCATCCATCGTCGTATTCTCATAAATTTTTCCGCCCAGCTTCAGGAACTCCTCCACCAAGCGCTTTAAATAAGCCAGCGGATGAAAGCGGTACTGCCCAGGCATTTTGATCGCGCCGGTAATTTGCATCGGCAGCGGCAGCCGGTCCAGCCACTCCCCCGGAATGCCCAGCTTCTGATACGCCTGGTATTCCTCCTCCAGCTGGGATTTTTTCTTATCCTCTTCCGTTGTGTAAATGTATGCATCCTCTTCCACCCAGTCGCATTCCGCATTCAGCTCACGCGTCATCGCCTTCATCCAATCCATCGCTTCCGTCTGGGCTTCATAATACAGCCGGGCCTGCTCCTCGCCAAAATGCTGCATCAGCTCATTGTAAATCAGTCCATGCTGCGCCGTAACCTTGGCGGTCGTGAAGCCGGTAGCCCCGTCCAGAATTCGCCCCGCATCCAGCAGAACGACGTTTTTTCCTTCCTTGGCCAGGAGATAAGCCGCTGTAATGCCCGTAATTCCGGCACCGACAATAGCAACCTCGGTCTCGATATCCTCCGCCAGCCTTGGAAAAGCCGGCAGCTCTGTCGTCGCCCTCCATAAAGATTCCGGCAGCTGCGGCAGTTCGCTGTGTCCCTTCATTGGACCGTCCATCGTATCGCCTCCATTGATCGGTATCTTTGTCATCCATTATTACCACCGACAGGGTAAAAGAAACGACTGCCTGGACCAGCATTTTTGAAAAAAGCGAGGACTTCTCGCCAAGCTTCATACATAATTTAGCCGCTCAATGAAAAAAATACCTGTCATCAGCAAAGGAAGATGGAATCCGGAAGGAGACAGGATGGATGAAATCCGGAACAACGACAGAAAGCGAAGACACCCTGCAGTGGCTGCAGCAGCAGCTGGAGGAGATGGGGGATAAAGAGGTGTGCACCTTATCCAGCGGGGAAGAGCAGCTGAGCATGGTGTATTTGAAATCGATGACCGATCCCTCGCTCATTCAAGAGCAGCTGGTAAACCGGTTCTATGAGATGGACAGCCTGGAGCAATATCAGCAGTATATGGATTCCTTCCCCTCCATTCAGCAGCCTCAGTCGAAAGAGGAAGCTATAGAGGCGCTGCTGAAGGGCTCGGTGGTGCTGTTTATCAGGGAGCACATCTATTTGTTTAATGCACTCAAGGTGCAGGGCTCCAGTGTGTCCGAGGCTAGCACGGAGAATGTGATCCAGGGCCCGACCGACTCTTTTACAGAGGATATAGACATCAATATGAACTTGATCCGGCGCCGCTATCAAAGTGTGGATCTCAAATCAGAGTATATGAGCATTGGCAAGGTGTCACAGACCCGGATTGCCATTGTCTATGATACAACCCGGGTAGATCATGCCGTACTAAAGGAGCTGAGGGAGAGGCTGGGCAATATTGACGCTGACGTGATTCAAGCGGCATCGGAAATTGAGCGTTTTTCGATGAAGCCGAGATGGCGTCTGTTCCCGACGATGATGGTCAGTGAGCGTCCCGACCGGACGGTCCTGAATTTGTCTCAGGGTAAAATCGTGGTGCTGATGGATACGACCGGCTACGCCGTGCTGCTGCCAGCCATCTTCAATGATTTCTTCACGGCCATGGATGACCAGATCCAGCTGCCGCCGGTAGGGTGGTTCCTGAAGACAATCCGCTACATTGGCTTGCTGGCGACATTGCTGCTGCCCGCGTTCTATATCGCATTTACCTCCTATAATCCCGAGATTCTAAAAATGCAGATCGCGCTCCTGATCGCCGGCAGCCGGGCGACGGTGCCCTATCCCTCGTTCATGGAGGTGCTGTTCATGCTGCTCGCCATGGAGTTTCTGATTGAGGCCAGTGTGCGGCTTCCCAAGGCGATCGGACCCACGGCTACGACCGTAGGCGGCTTGATTCTGGGAACGGCTGCGACGGAAGCGGGGCTTGTAAGCAATATCATGATCATTATCGTAGCGGCCGTCGCGATTTCCAACTTCGTAATCCCGGTCTCGATGATGAGCTTTGGCATCCGTGTGACGAAATATATATTTATCGGACTGGCCACCTTCTTCGGTCTTGTAGGCATCGTGCTGGGAATTATCGGCCTGATTGTCTACCTTACGAGTCTGCGCAGCTTTGGTCAGCCATATCTGAAAATGTTCGCCATCCGCAAGCTGACAGGGGAGGGCAAATAATGGTCAAGAATGTCTATTTCTACTACCTGTTTCTGCTCAACGCGCTGATGAATCTGGTTAATTTCGTGCCGCGGATCTTAATTCATGACCGGTTCAGGGGCTCGGTGCTGGGAGTCATGGTTGCGATCCCGATTGGGCTGGTCACAATCGCACTGTTTGTCCGTATGATTCAGAAATTTCCGGGCATGGGCGTCCCGGAAATCTTCGCGAAATATATGTCGCGCTGGATCTACAAGCCGCTGCTATTCATGCTGGCGTTTGTCTGGTTCTATGCCAGTGCGGTGACGCTGGTCGGCTTCGTGGATGTGACCGGGCGATATATCAGCCCGGATGTATCTCCGTACGCGATTCTGATCGGATTTCTGATCCTCGTAAGCCTGAGTGCGCGCAGAGGCAGTGAGTCACTTCTGTACGCGCTGGAGATTGTACTTTTCATTATGGTGCCCTTAATCATTTATATGACCTACCGCGGACTGAGCAGCCCGTACTTTCAATGGGATGCGGTTCGGCAGGCCATGACCTTTATGGGTCATGCACCGACGCTCACCTCGATTGCGGGGGCTACGTATATCTTTAGCGGATATGCGAATCTGGTCATCTTCAACCGCGTGTTTGAAAAGGTACAGGTCCGTAAATTTTGGGTCATTGCTGCAATCGGTGCCTTGATCGTCGTCATGGCTATGTTTGCACCGATCGGATTACTGGGCGTGGAGGGGGCTGGTTACCACGTATATCCTTCCTTTTCCACAGTCGATTCTCTGCGTATCCGGTATTTCATTATTGAGCGGATGACCTATGTGTTCTATGTCGTTTACCTCTCACTCTCCCTCGTAAACTCCATTATCCATTGGCATGTTGCCAAGGAGCTCGTGCTCGGGGTGTTCCGGCAGCACAAATCGTCCGAAGGCGGGTGTCCGAAGGAGGAGAAGTCACAGAGCCGACTGGCCTGGTGGGTGCTGGGTATCTTCTCCGCGCTCGTGCTGGGAGCGGCTTATCTGGTTGATCAATTCTCTAACAATACAATGGCGGTCTGGTTTCTGAATACCCGGTTCTTTGCCGAAATGCTGCTCCTCCTCCTGCTCGGCTATTGTGTGCTGAAAAGGAGGTCGGCGGCGTGAGCTTGAGAACATTACGGAAGAGGGTCCTGATCCTGCTCTGCTTGTGCTCGCTTCTGATATCCGGCTGTGAGTTCCGGGACATTGACCTGCGGCTGTTCATTGTGGCCATGGGTGTGGATGTGGTAGAGGACCGTCCCGAGATGCTGCGCTATACGTTCAAGATTGCCGTGCCGACAGGAGACCCCAAGTCCGGAGAGCTGAAGTCTATTATTATTCAGCAGGAGTCATCCTCTGTAGCGAGAGCCGTAAGAGAAATCAAATCCAAGGTGGACAAGGAGCTGGATTTCGCGCACTGCCGCGTCCTGCTGCTGGGCGAAGCCTACGCCCGGAAAGGAATTCGGGACGTGGAGGAATGGATTATCCGCCGGCGGGATACGCAGCTCATTATGTATCCGGCGGTAGCGGTGCCGGATGCCAAGACCATTCTGAACATCAGCCCCGCTACCGAGCGGATTGCCGGCAACGCGAAGGCGCTGGCACTCAGTGAGGAAGGGACTGAGTCGCCATACATTGCCAAGACGTATTTATTTGATGTGGACCGCCGCGTGCGGGAAAGCGGAATTGATCCCTATATGCCGGTCATTACAGTGGATAACAAGGAAGAAGGCGTGCTGAACATTAACAAGACGGCTCTCATGGATAAGGAGCGGGTGAAGCTGATGCTGGAGCCGGAGGAGAGCAAGCTGTTGAACGTGCTGATGATCCGGAACCTGCTGACAGATCTCGGAACGACGATGAACGGCAGCCGCTATGAAATGAACGTGGACCGCAGCCGGGCCAGGTTCAAGATTGTAGTTCCGGAGCCAGGCAAGGAAGAAATTCAATATAAGCTGACGATTGGCGGCAACCTGGAGGAGAAGGAAGACTACGATCAGCTGACTCACAGCGAGTTGAGGGAGCTGGAGCAGGCATTTAATGAGAGTCTGTCGCAAGAGGTCACGAAGCTGCTGGAGAAGATTCGGGAAACCGGCACCGATCCGTTAGGCTTCGGGCTGAGATACTTTGCCACGCACTGGAATAACAATACCGAGAAGCAGCAGTGGGAAGCCATGTATCCGCACATTACGTTCAAGGTAGAGGTGGATACGCAGATTAAGGGAACAGGCTATAGCCGTTAAAGGGGGATATTTCCACACCGGGAACCGGGAAGCGCACGGTGCAGCAGACATCCAGGACGTGCTTTTAGAGGTCCGTGAATGGTAGAATAAAGAGGTACCTATCATCACAGCGGGAGGTTATATGAATGGAATTTAGAAGACTTGGCGCAAGCGGTCTCAAGGTAAGTGACATCAGTCTCGGAAGCTGGCTGACCTACGGAGGTTATGTGGAGCGGGAGAATGCCGTGAAATCCATTCAGACCGCCTATGGGCTCGGTGTGAATTTTTTTGATACGGCGAATGTGTATGAACGGGGTGCAGCGGAGGTGGTCGTGGGAGAAACACTTCGGGCATTTCCAAGGGAATCCTACGTGCTGGCGACCAAGGTGTTCGGCAGAATGGGAGACGGCGTAAATGACCAGGGCTTGTCGCGCAAGCATATTATGGAGCAGTGTGACGCCAGCTTGAAGCGCCTGGGCATGGATTACATTGATATATACTACTGCCACCGGTTTCATCAGGACACACCGGTCCAGGAAACGCTTCGTGCTTTGGATGACCTGGTGCGCAGCGGCAAGGTGCTGTATGTCGGCGTGAGCATGTGGACTGCGGCACAGCTGGAGGAGGCTCTGGCGGTGGCGGACCGGCTGCTGCTGGACCGGATCGTGGTGAACCAGCCGCTGTACAATATGTTTGATCGGGAGATCGAGAAGGAAATTATTCCGCTGGGCGAGCAAAAAGGAATTGGACAAGTGGTGTATTCTCCACTGGCTCAAGGCCTGCTGACCGGCAAGTACACTTCTGCCTCCAAAGAGGAAATGCCTCAGGACAGCCGCGCCGCTAAGCTGGGCGCCGATCGGATGAAGCTGAATGGGGATAGAATCGAGAGGGTTCATCAGCTGACGGCGATTGCCAATGAGCTGGATATGACCATGAGCCAGCTGGCGCTGGCCTGGGTGCTCCGTCAGCAGAACGTCAGCAGTGCCCTTGTAGGAGCAAGCCGTCCGGAGCAGGTGGAGGAGAATGTGAGTGCCTCTGGCATCAAGCTCAGTGAGGATATCGTTCAGGCGATCGAGAGCATTCTGACCGCCTGAACCCGGCGGCGGGTCTGCACCGGCTCAGGCTTGAGCTGAGCCGGTACACACCCGGTTCCGTCCCTCCTGCTTGGCCCGGTACAGCTCCTCGTCGGCCTGATGAAGCAGCTCCTGCACATCATCACATTTCAGCGTGTCCGGGTAAACGGCAACGCCGGCAGACACGGTCACTTTCAGGGCGGTGCCATCGCCCAGCATGAACACATGCTGCTCGACCGCCCTGCGGATCTTATCCGCCAGCAGTGTCACCTCGTGAGAGGCCAGGCGGGGAACGAGAACAGTAAATTCCTCGCCCCCGTTCCGGGATACCTCATCCGTAGGGCGAGCGTGCAGCTTCAAGAGCGAGCTCAGCTGCTTTAGAACGACATCTCCGGCCGCGTGACCGTAGGTGTCGTTTATTTTTTTGAAATGATCTATATCGAGGGCAATAACGCCCAGCGGCTCCTGGCTTCGCCGCGCTTGCCGGAAATGCTGGTTCAGCAGCAGCTCGAATTGGCGGAGATTATGCAGGCTGGTCAGGTGATCGGTTTGAGCCTGCAGCGTCATCCGGGCGAACAGCCGGTTCGAGGCGAGAGAATATTCCAGCAAGGCATAGATGACGAGTGTAGCTGCTGTAGAAATGCTTAAGTATATGGCAACGACTTCCAGCAGCAGCTCGTGGACGTTGATCGTCAGCACGATCGAGATCACGATAATCGAGATCAGATTCATGATCAGTAGCTTCTGAAGGCGCTTCCCGGTATGTAAGGCGATAAGGGCGCAGAGCACAGCGATCACAAGCATGCCCGCACCGGCGATTATGGATACCTGGCTCAGACCGAACAGCACAATCCGGCCAGCCGTGATAAGCACCCCGGAAATGAGCGAGGGAAGCCAGCCCACGTAGCCCGCAACGATCACAATCGCCAGATGCCGCAGGTCGGATATGACTTCATCGTTAATGGGAAAAGAATAATGCATGAGGATAATGCCGTACATTCCGAACATGGTGCCGGAAACGAGCTGTACCCGCAGGCTCGGCGCCTCCAGGCTGTATACATATTTAGTGGATAGCAGGCCGGTCAGATAAAGAAAGGTTACCAGCACACAGGCATTGATAAACAATATATTGACCAAGAATTCGACATTCCCTTCCGAAGCATGCCCTCCATGAAGAGAGCTGCCAACAGCACATTTTCTTTATATTACGAAAAGAAACGAATGGTGTCGATATGCGGTTTCATATTTTACCAATGAACAGGGCTTTAGTCCCGGGTTAGGATGGGAAAGGGTTGACTGAAGCTCCATCAAGATTTATACTTGATCTAAAAATAAATTAAATAAAGGGTGAGACCTTTGAGAGCATTAAATTTAACAACACAGCGCCAGGCGGTGTTTGATGTCGTGCGGGATTCGGAAGACCATCCTACCGCTTCGGATATTATGAACCGCTTGGTGGAGAAGGGATATAATCTGGCGTACGGCACGGTTTATAACTCGCTGCGCTATTTGACCGATAAGCAAATGATCCGGGAGCTGAAGCTGGGGGAGAGCGCAAGCCGCTATGATGCCCGCACGGACGAGCATCAGCATATTATGTGTGAGGTATGCGGCAAGGTGGATGAGGTCATGACCGAGGTTCCGCCGGAATGGAACCGCGTGGTCGCGGAAGAGACAGGCTATACCATTAATCATGCCCATGTGGTATTCGGAGGAGTGTGTCCCGAATGTCAAACCAAGCGAAGCAAGTAGCACAGGCAAGAGGCGGACTCGTCTCTTTTGCAGGAACATCCTGGCCAGAGCCATACAGCAAGCCGCTGGAGGAATTATCCTGCCCGGTGTCTCTATACCGCGCGGCGATGCTGAGCCGCCAGCCGGGACGCGTACATGAGCTGGGGCTTATTTTGTCGGAGCATTGCTTTGATGTCATGATGATGCGCAGATGGGAGCCCCGCCTGACCTCGGCCCTTACCGCCGGTCTTGTGATCGCCGATCTGACGCATTGCGATACGCCGGGACAATTTGACGAGGAGTGCGTGATGCTCATGCCGGAGGGAGTCCAGCTTCCTGTCATGTACCTTGTTAACGAGACGCTGATGAACAGCGCCAGCACGTCCATGCTGGACAAGGAGCTTCTGGTTTGGCCGGCCCGTTCTGCGCAGACCCTGATGTATCAGATTCAGCGCAGCATTCGTGTTTATGCCGCGTCTCAGCCGGAGGTCATGTCAGAATCGCCGAGCCGGGAGGTCTATAAGGACCTGTGGATTGACCGCGACAAGATGACCGTGCAGCGCCGGGCTCTCCCCGTGCATCTGACGAAGACGGAGTACAGCCTGCTTATCCTGCTGCTTGACAGCAAAGGCGCAGTGCGCACGCGTGAGGACCTGATGAGTGAAATCTGGGACACCGATTTTCTCGGAGGCAGCAATGTAGTGGACGTCCATATCAAAAGCCTGCGCAAAAAGCTCGGTGACCATGCCGGTGCGCCGCAATATATAGCAACCGTAAGAGGAGTCGGATACCGCCTGGCGGACTGACTCCTTTTTTTGCACAGAAACAGGCCGTCAGGCTGCTCCATGCTTATGCTCATTCATGAAATCTTCATGCTTGAATCATAAAGCCCTCATAAACCAATCAGCTAACCCTCATGAAAGGCTCATGGATTGCTCATGCATGAACCCGCCTCTCAATGCTACAATCAGTTTATAAATTTAGATCCAGTCTAAAATCAAATTCATAATAACGGAGGCATACATCTATGAATACGAGATTAACGACCAATCAGGGCGCTCCTGTAGGTGACAATCAGCATTCCAAAACCGCAGGTCAGCGCGGCCCGACACTCTTGGAGGATTACCATCTGCTGGAGAAGCTCGCTCACTTTGACCGTGAGCGGATTCCGGAGCGTGTTGTGCACGCCCGCGGCGCCGGAGCGCATGGTGTATTTGTGACCGAGAACAGCATGAAATCCCACACCCGGGCTGCTTTTCTGCAGGAGGCGGGACAGGAGACGCCGGTATTCGTCCGCTTCTCTACCGTGATCCACGGTGTCGGCTCGCCGGAAACTGCCCGTGATCCGAGAGGCTTCGCGGTGAAGTTCTATACCGAAGAAGGCAACTATGATATTGTCGGCAACCACCTTCCGGTCTTCTTCATTCGCGATGCTATGAAATTCCCGGATATGGTTCATTCCCTGAAGCCGGCACCGGATACTAACATTCAGGACCCTGGCCGGTACTGGGACTTCATGACGCTTACACCGGAATCGACGCATATGATGACCTGGCTGTTCTCCGATCACGGGACGCCGGCTAATTACCGGCAGATGGACGGATTTGGCGTCCATTCCTTCAAGTGGGTGAACGCAGAGGGCAAGGTTACGTATGTGAAATACAAGTGGGAATCGCTGCAGGGTGTAGAAACCTTCACGGCGGATGAGGCGGGAGCCATGCAGGGACGCGACTTCAACCATGCAACCCGCGATTTGCGGGAGCATATTGAGCAGGGACAGTTCCCGCAGTGGCGCCTGCAGGTGCAGATGATGCTGCCGGAAGAAATGGATGCCCTGGCGTTTGATCCGCTGGACCCGACCAAAACCTGGCCGGAGGACCGCTTCCCAATGCATACGGTCGGCACGATGACGCTGAACCGCAACCCGGATAATTTCTTTGCTGAGGTGGAGCAGTCGGCCTTCTCCCCAAGCGTGCTCGTGCCGGGCATTGAGCCGTCAGAGGATAAGCTGCTGCAGGGACGCCTGTTCTCCTACCCGGACACCCAGCGCCATCGTCTGGGCGCGAACTACCTGCAGATTCCGATCAACTGCCCGTATGCTCCGGTTCGCAATCATCAGCGCGATGGTCTGATGAACGTGAAGCAGGACCCGTCACCGGTAAACTATGAGCCGAACAGCTACACCTCAGGACCGTCGGAGGATCACGCATACCGGGAGAGCGAAAGTCCGCTCCATGGCAGCACGGTGCGCCAGCGGATTCAGAAGACCGATGACTACACACAAGCGGGAGAGCTGTACCGCTCCTTCACCGAGCAGGGCAAAGCCAGCCTTCTGCACAACCTGATTCAGGATCTGAGCCAGGTGAAGCACGATATTCAAATGCGGGCGCTGTGCCACTTCTTCCAGGCAGACCGGGAGCTGGGCATGAAGCTGTCGCAAGGGCTGGGAATAGATATTAGCGGCCATATGTCCGGACCGCAAGCTTAATCAAGAATGAAATCAGGCCGCCTCTGTGCTTCGCTGCACAGGGGCGGCTATTTTTCATGGAAATGAAGTCTATCCCTTTCTATTCCAGAGAAGGACAAGTATACTGAAGGAATCATTGGATGGTGAAGGTCTGCTTCGCGAAAGCAGGTCATCAGGGAGGGATCATATGGCACAGCCTATGAAAGGGAAAGTCATCGCTTTGACAGGACCGCGCAAGGCCACGGATATGGCCAAGCTGGTAGAGAATATGGGGGGCACACCGCTGATCCGGCCGGCTCAGGGCACGGTGTTTCTGGATGATGAGGCGCTTCGGGCCTCCATCACTGACTGGGTAGAGCATCCGCCGGACTGGAGCCTGTTTACAACGGGAATCGGCTTTGAGGCGATCATGGATATGGCGGAGCAGATGGGCGTACAGGAGAAGTTGCTGCAGATCCTTCAGAACACCCGTATTGCCGCCCGCGGCTACAAAACGGTCAATGCACTCAAGAAGCGGGGCCTGAAGCCGCTTGTGCGCGATGATGACGGAAGCACCGCAGGATTGATTCGGGCGTTTGAAGGCTATGATATACAAGGAAAGCGGGTTACTCTGCAGCTCCACGGAGAGTCTGCACCGCAGCTTGTGGCATGGCTTCAGGAGAAAGAGACCCAGACCGTGCAAATCCTGCCCTACAAGCATATTCCGCCTGAAGAGGAGGAGCTGGGACTGCTCCTCAGTGAGATCATCCGTCACCAGGTGGATGCGGTTGCGTTCACGAGTGCGCCGCAGTTCCGTTTTCTTGCGGAATATGCGCGCCGGAAGGAATCCTGGGAGCCGCTTGCTGCAGCTTTATGTGGTCCGGTTATCGTCTGTGCGGTGGGCAAAGTGACCGCGCAGGGCTTGATCGAGGAAGGCATCGAGCCGCAGGTCGTGCCGGAGGAAGAGCGGATGGGCAGCATGTTGGTGGCGCTGGGGCGCTATTTTGCAGAACGGGGGTAAGCCCTTAGGACATTGCTTGAGATCAAGCCTGAATTCGCAAGGAGGAATATGATGGACAAGAGAAAGGCACTTTTACTGGGAAGCTACACGCATCCCAAGTTTCATCCGCTGCAAGGCATTGACACGCAGATATCGCATCTGCTGAATGATATGTTTACCGTGCAGTGCACGGAGAATCACAAAATGCTTCGCGAGAGCAATCTGTATCCCTACGACCTTTGTATCGCCTACAGTGATCTGTGGGATGAGAAGGTATCGCCCAAACAGACCGCGGGCCTGCTGTCCTATGTGAGCGGTGGCGGAGGGCTCATCGTGCTGCATAACGGCGTTTCGCTCGCGAACCGCTATGAGCTGGCACAGCTGCTGGGAGCCCGCTTCGACGGACATCCGCCGATGCAGCCCCTGAAGTTTATGCCGGCGGCAGAGGGTCATGACATTATCGAGGGCGTAGAAGCCTTTGAGATGGAAGAAGAGCCGTATCGCTTCAAGCTGGACCCGTTTACGGAGAGACAGGTGCTGCTGGAATATGAGCACGAGGGTGAGCGCTGGCCGGCCGCATGGTGCCATACATACGGAATCGGCCGGGTCGTCGTGCTGATGCCGGGACATCATGAGCCTTCTTTCATGCATGAGCCATTCCGCAAAATGATCGTACAGGGAGCGAAATGGGCTTCGCGTTATCCTGGTAAAATAATACAATGAGGTGGATGTTTTGCCGAACTTTCAACAATTAGGCATCGATGAGAAAATGGTACGCAAACTGAAGGAGCAGGGGATTTCTGTGCCGACCCCGGTGCAGCAAGAGAGTATACCGATGCTCCTTACGGGAAAGGATATCATTGCCCGCGCGCGTACCGGGACTGGCAAAACGCTGGCGTTTCTGCTGCCAATCTTAAAGCAGATTGACGCTGCCAAGCCGTATCCGCAGGCGCTGATCGTAGCGCCGACGCGGGAGCTGGCGCTGCAGATTACGGAGGAGGCGCGGAAGCTGTCCTCCGGTACCCCGGAAGGCGTTAAGCTTCTGGCCGTCTATGGCGGTCAGGATGTGGAGAAGCAGCTGCGCAAGCTGGAGGGCGGCCGTCATCTGATCATCGGTACTCCAGGGAGACTGCTGGATCATTTGCGGCGTGGCACTTTGGAACTGGGCGGTGTGAAGCAGCTCGTGCTGGATGAAGCGGATCAGATGCTGCACATGGGCTTTCTGGATGAAGTGGAGGCGATCATTGCAGCGCTGCCGTACAAGCGCCAGAGTATGCTGTTCTCGGCTACGATGCCGGATCGCGTCAAGCAGCTTGCTGCAAATTATATGAACAAGCCCGTGGATATTGTCATCAAGGAGGGCGGGAGCTCGCTCATTCCGCTGCAGAATATCAAGCAGGTGCTGGTAGAGTGCACGGACCGGACGAAGCAGGATGCACTGAAGGGCATGCTGGAGCTGCACCAGCCGTATCTGGCGATGATCTTCTGCCGCACGAAGCGGCGTGCCCAGACCTTGAACGAAGCGCTCCTGTCGCACGGCTATGCCAGCGACGAGCTGCACGGGGACTTGTCCCAGGCGAAACGCGAAGCGGTGATGAAGCGGTTCCGGGAAGCCAAGCTTCAGCTGCTGGTGGCGACTGATGTCGCGGCGCGGGGACTGGACGTGGAAGGCGTGACCCACGTGTATAATTACGACATGCCGCATGATGTCGAGAGCTATGTCCACCGGATCGGCCGGACGGGACGTGCCGGCGGCACGGGTCTTGCGGTAACGTTCGCGGCACCGAAGGACGGATTTGATCTGGAGAAGCTGGAGCGCAGCCTCTCCATCAAGCTGAAGCGGATCACCTGGGACGGCCGCAGCGGTGAAGTCCGCGAAGGATCGTCCGGTCAGCGCAGCAGCCGAAGCAACGGCTCCTCCGAGGGCCGGGAAGGCAGCGGCGAGAGACGCGAGCGCCGGGACGGCACCTCGGGTGGACGCGGACGCAGCGAAGGTTCGCGCCGGAGCGAGGCATCCGGCGGCCGGGGCCGGACGTCTGGCGGCAGAGGCGGACAGAGCAGCGGCGGGCCGAGATCCGGCAAGAGCGGCACGGGAGCCGGCCGCAGCGGCGGCAGAGGTACAGGCGGAAGCGGCCGGAGCTCTGGCGGCTCCAGCAGACATGCCGGCAGCGGAGGTTCAGGCAGCGGACGGCGCGGGCGCACTCGTTAATTGGTTGTATAGCCGATGTAAACTCTTTGTCTAATCTGCAGATTCTGATTCAGGCATGCCCCAGGGGTTTAATAATTCTACGTTACCGAATATAGTAAAAATTTACTGAGGAGGCGTTAGACATGTCTGAACATAATCATGTAGTCAAAAAAGACGGTGAGCTTGATATGAACAAAGTGGACGATGCCATGAACAAGATGGATCAAGGGGAAAAGGAACAAATCCTGGCCAACTTTGATACCTTCAAATCCTACCTGCATAAACGTATCAAACTGGCAGAAAGCATCGGTCTTGGCGAGGAGCAGCTGGCCAAAGGTGCCGAGAAAGTAGCCAACTATCTGGCCGAGCACGAAGATCCGCGCAACAGCGAAGAGAAGCTGCTGCAGGAGCTGTGGAAGGTGGGTTCGGAAGAGGAGCGCCACAAGCTGGCCCACATGCTGGTCAAGCTGGCTCAGAACGAATCCAGCCATCACTAATCATATGGCCTCAGCCCTTCTCCGGTCGTGCACCGGGGAGGGGCTTTTGCTTGTGCTTTTGCTTTTTCCTTTGGCTGCAGGAATCTGCAGCTGTACATAATCTTCTGTATAAAGGAGTGGCCCAACGTGTCCACGGCGATTCACGAATATCGGGAGCGCAAAATGCAGCCCTTCTACTGGATACTGACGTTTGAAATGATGATAATAGGAATGCTGCTGGGACTGGCGCTGGTTGTGGGTCCGTTGATCTTGCTGTCCTTGTGGCCTTCAGGCTGGATGGCGCTCACCCTGCTGGCCATACCTCTAGGCCTATGGATGATTCGATCGCTGTGGAGGAGCCTGGCGACGCGCATCTGGCATAACCGTCATAATGATTATTTTGCCATCTATGAAGATGTACTGAGGTATACCGTGTGGGACCGGGAGACCCGGGAGGAGCAAAGCGGCAGCATCCGTCTGAAGGACATCTCCGAGATGTACTACGGACGCCATGTGATGATGTACAGCTACGCCTACAAAGAAACCTCCTTCCGGGAACGCGCGCCCCAGGTCGAGCTGTGGCCGGTCATTCACCTGATCTACAACAGCGGCGGAGGCGAGAAGATGATCAGCGTGCCTTTGGCAGAGACGCGGGAGGCGAACGAGTGGCTGAAGACACTGGCTCCGCATGGCATCCCGCTCTGGCTGTCGTCGGTAGTGGTCGTGGACGAGGATGAAGCGACCATCCACGTCCTCCGTAAGGAGGAGAATCGGGACGCCGCCGTGTTTGAGAACAATATCGAGCGGGCGTTCCGGCCCTTCATTGAGAAGAAGGTCGAGGAAGAGGAGCAGCGAGCGCCGGGTCCGGAAGAGCTGGAGGCACTGGATGCCGAAATTCGGCGGATCGAGGAGCAGGAGGCACAGCAGGCTCAAAAAGCGGTGTTTGCCAATGTGGGTCCCTTGGGCTGGATGGTGTTTGTACTCCAGTTCTTCTTCAGCTGGCTCATTATGAATCAGGCAGTCGCTGGCAGGATAGATCCTGACGGGGTGATCATTCCGGTACTGCTGATGCTCGTCATGAGCTTCTTGTTCTTCTTCTTGGTCAAGCGCCTCCGCTGGCCTCATCTGCTGGTCTGCTGGGGCGGTTTGTTTGTGACACAGCTGGTGCTGGATATGATTGCCGGGAGCAGTGAGGAGGGAAGTGCCCTCTATTCGATCGGCGGCGGGCTGATCGGGATGTCGATGGTAGCACCGGTCTTCATCTGGCTGCCCTATCTGCTGGCCCTTGGCTTGCGCCGCTCAGCAAAGGATAAGTAAAGGCCTGCCCTATGAAGCACTGAGGTGCTTCTAGGGCAGGCCTTTATAGGTCAAGCAGAGCTGTGTCAGGGTGCGGCCGCCTATAGGAATAACCTCAAGGAGTATCCGCACCTGTACCTGAAGCCGGAGCAGCCTTGAACTGCATAAGATACGGGTTATCTCTGCTCTCCAAGGAATACACCGTATCCAGCTCCTTCTTCTCTCCCGGTGCAAGGTGAACCTCTTCAAAGGTGCGCTTCAGCAGCTCGGTAATCCGGTCTTCATCCGTCACCGTCACGCTAACGGTTCCGGTAAACGGAGCCGAGCCGTAATTGCCGGCGTAGATGACCCATTTGGTACCATCGTCCTCGTCCAGAAACGCCCCCACATAAGCCACAATGCCCGGCGCCTCCGAGAAGGGAAGCCTGTCCTTGATTTCCGCATGGTATTCATCCATGTCCTGTACCATCTTCTCTTCCACGTAGAGCGACTCCTGGGACACGATCACGGTCGTGAACGTGACGAAGGCATAGAACACTACCAGCGACCAGCCTGTGCTCTTGAGCGTCGTTCTCCGGTCGTAGCCTCCGGCAACCATGCCGATGAAGGCAATGAGCACCAGCACTGGCACGGCCAGATGCCATACAGACACAAACATTTCTGTCTCCAGTCTCATGAACGGTACAACCTCGTTTCTATGTATTCAGCCAAGTCATTTTGGCATACATTTTGTACCCGGAACCTGCTTGCTTTAATCATCTAAAGGCTTCCTTTTTGCCGCCAATTCCGGTGTTTTCATATAAACCTGTCTCCAAATGCGCTATAATAGGGGAAGTATCTATACCAATTTCATATTCACACTAGAGCTGCTAAACCTCGGGAGGTCGTTTCGTGTATATTGTTCAATCCATCGTAGAGGTGCCTGTGCACAAGGCAGAGGACTTGGTCCAATTATATGTCAACCGAAGCCGGTCCGTCGATAAGCAGCCTGGCTTTCTTTCATTTCAGCTGCTTCAGAACGAGCAAAAGCCGGGAGAGCTGACGGTCCACATGACGTGGGAGAAGAAGGAGCATTATCTGGCTTGGGTAACGAGTGAGGATTTCAAGCGGATCCATGAGCTGGAGAAAAAATATCCGGATCAGGAGCTGGCCGGCATCAAGCCGATGGTTCGTAGATACCACGTACGGGCGGAATAGCCCGTATTCTCATTGCAGCATACATCTATAGAGAGGAAGGGATAAGCATGGGAATGACAGAAAAGACCGCCGGAGATGCATTGCTGAACGAGGCCGAGAAGCTTGCGGACTGGATCACGGAGCAGCAGTACAACAGGCAGCCGGATCTGCAGGACCGCTTCGGCCCTTCCGGAAAAGAAAAGACCCGGCGTGACTCGCTGTATACGCTGAATTATTTAGCGGAGAGTGTGCTGGTCAGTAGTCCGGCTTTATTTTTACATTATGTATCGTGGTTAAAAGTATTGCTTGAACGCTATAAAGTGACAGGCGAGGAGTTAAGGGTGAACCTGGAGGCGATGCGGGAGGCGCTGGATGAGCGGTTTGATCATCAAGACAAAAGAACCGTTCTGGATTATTTGGACATGGGGATGATGCAGTCTGTGGAGACGGTGACGCTGCATTCCTATATTACAGAGGACAACCCTTTGGCGAAGGAGGCGGCAGATTACCTGGAGCTGCTGCTGCAGGGAAAGCGCCGGGAAGCCTCAAGCCTGATTCACGGGCTGCTGGAGCGGGAGATCGGTATTTCAGCACTGTACAAGCATATTTTTCAGACGGTGCAGTATGAGATCGGGCGGCTGTGGCAGCTGGGGCGTGTGAGTGTCGCTCAGGAGCACTACTGCACAGCGGTTACCCAGTCGATTATTTCCAGTCTGTATCCGCACTGGATGACGGTGGGCAGTAAGGGCCTGACCCTGGTGGCGGCCTGTGTCGGCAAGGAGACTCACGAAATCGGGCTGCGCATGGTGGCTGACACGTTCGAGCTGCATGGCTGGGACACGTATTATCTCGGAGCAGACGTTCCGGATTTCAGCCTGCTGCAAGCCATCGAGAAGCATGATGCGGATGTGGTCGCGATATCGGCTACGATGACCTACCATATCCATCTGGTGCGGGACCTCATCCGCAAGATTCGGGCCGACGAGCGGTACAAGCATGTGAAGATTATGGTTGGAGGCCTGCCCTTCAACCTGGACCCTAATCTGTGGCGGGAGGTCGGAGCGGATGGCTGCGCGCCGGATGCCGAAGCTACGGTAGCTGCCGCGGAGCAGCTGGTCCTGACGAAGCCGGCGACGTAACGGTGCTTGGAAGCAACAAGTAAGGGAGGGACAGGCAAATGCATGACCCTAATACAGAGGCGGACCGGCTGCGGCAGACGATCGAGGAGATGTCCGATCAGATCATCCGGGCGAGGGAAAGGGAAGAGCAGGTGCTGGGTGAATTTACAGCTATGAACAATGAGCTGGTCACGCTGCAGCGCCGGCTGGCAAAGAGCAATGCCGAGCTCAAGCGGAGCCGCCTGGAGGCAGAGCAGGCTAATGAAGCGAAAGGCCGGCTGCTGGCTGTGATCAGTCATGAGATCCGTACACCGATGAATGCCATCATGGGCATGGCGGAGATGCTGGAGCAGCCGGGCTTGACGGATGTCAATCGGCAATCGGTGGGCTTGATCCGCGATTCCGCGGCTCTGCTCATTCATATGATCAACGATTTGCTGGACTTATCCAAGATTGATGCGGGCAAAATGGAGCTGCGGCGGGAAGCCTTCGATCTGCATGTTATTTTGGATCATAGTGCCAGGCTGCTGCAGGACAAGCTGGAGAACAACGGCAACCGGCTGTCTATGCTTCTGGATGAACGTTTGGAGCGGCAGTGGATTGGCGATGCAGGGAGGATCAATCAGGTGATGCTGAATCTGCTCGGCAATGCCAACAAGTTCACACAGGACGGGCAGATTATGATCCGTGTGAAGCCGGCAGAGCATGAAGGCCAGGACGAGAACCAGAGCCTGGTGCGCTTCGAGGTCGAGGACACCGGCATGGGGATCTCAGCAGAGGATCAGAAGAATCTGTTTACGCCCTATATGCAGACCGATGAAGGCGGCTCCCCGGAGTATGGAGGCACAGGGTTGGGATTGTCCATTTGCAAGTCGCTCGTCGAGCTGATGCGGGGGAGAATCGGAGTATCCAGTGAAGAAGGCCGGGGCACCTTATTCTGGTTTCAAATTCCGCTGGAGCCGGCTGTCGGCCAGGAAAGCGGTAACCGCTCGGTGGAGGCGCTTCGCGCCGCATATGCAGAGCAGCAGCCGCTGCAGACGACCAGCCGGGATCTGTCTGTCCCTGTGCTGCTGGTGGAGGATAATGACATCAACCGTCAGGTGGTGGGGATGCAGCTGCGTAAGCTGGGCTTGCAGCAGGTGGACTGGGCCCGGAACGGGCTGGAGGCCGTACAGAAGGCGCGCGAGAATACCTATGCCCTCATCCTGATGGATCATATGATGCCTAAGCTGAGCGGAGCCGAAGCCGCGGCTCAAATCCGCGCAGAGGAGCAGCAGCTGGGCAAGCCGGCTGTGCCGCTGGTGGCGATGACAGGCAGCACCGATGAGCGGGCGCGCAGGCAGTGCATGGATGCCGGTATGAATGATTTCGTATCCAAGCCGGTGCATGCCCAGGCTCTGGCCGCCATCCTGGAAGCTTATCTCCCTGAAAAAACGGCTCAAAGCGATCGGCCGGTGCTGGATTACAAAACGATTCACGAAATTATCGAAATTCAGGAAGACGGCAGTCAGGAGCTGCTGGCATTGCTGTTCCAAATGTACCAGGAGGATATGCCGGACAAGATGGAGCGGCTGCACAAGCTGCTGCAGCAAGGCAGAAGCGCCGAGGCGGCGGCGGCAGCCCATGACATGAAGTCCGGCAGTCTCAGTCTGGGCGTTCAGGAATTCTCCCGGCTGCTGGCAGAGATTGAGGCGTTATGTAAGGCAGGTCGACTGGAGCAGGGCCTTCATACGTTCGGACAACTGCAGCCTGCCTATGAGGAAGCCTGCGGCAGCCTGAATGCGCTGCTGGAGAGCCAGGAATAATGTGATCGGATTAAGAGACAATAAGATCATTGGTGGGCGGGCGCCTGCCGGTGGTCTTTTTTTTGAGTTCCCGTTGTCTGCTGTCCGAACGCACTCTTGAAGAAATAACTGTGAAAAGCTGGTTCAAAAGCCTCCAGCACTGGTATTAATTAAAAAACCAATATTCCCGACATTCTCTAGCTCATAGCTCATAGCTCATAGCTCATTGCCATAGAAGTGTTCCCAGGATCAAAGATTGTGAAATTGTGAACAAAGTGTGAGGATTGCTATAGCCTATTGCGTTGTGAACTAATTCACAATATAATAAAGACATAAACAAGGTGAATGTTTTCACAATAACAAGCAACTAACGGAAAATGACAAACAAAAACCGAAAAATGAACGACAGACGAGCTGAATGAAATACCACCATGCCAAGGAGGAATAAGAATATGAAAGTAGCAGTGATCGGATGTACCCATGCCGGAACGGCAGCAATTGTGAATACCGCGAAGCTGTACCCGGAGGCTCAAATTACCGTATATGAACGCAATGATAATATTTCATTCCTGAGCTGCGGAATTGCGCTTTATGTCGGCGGGGTCGTGAAGGATCCGGACGGCTTGTTCTACTCCTCCCCGGACCAGCTGGCGGAAATGGGCGTGACGACGAAGATGAAGCATGAGGTCGTCTCTGTCGATACGGACGGCAAAAAGCTGACTGCGCGCAACCTCGACACCGGCGAAACGCTGGAGGATACGTTCGACAAGCTGATCGTGACGACCGGCTCTTGGCCGATCATTCCGAAGCTGGACGGCATTGATCTGGACAATATTTTGCTGAGCAAGAACTACAATCATTCCAATACCATTATTGAGAAGTCGAAGCATGCGAAGCACATTACGGTGGTTGGCGCCGGCTACATCGGTGTGGAGCTGGTGGAGGCGTTTCAGCAGAACGGCAAGAAGGTGACCCTCGTCGATAGCGTGGACCGGATTCTGAACAAATATCTGGACCCGGAATTCAGCGATAAAGTCGAGGAGTCGTTCCGCCAGAAGGGCATTGAACTGGCGCTGGGACAGACTGTGAAATCCTTTGAGGGCGAGCATGGCCAGGTGAAGCGCGTCGTCACCGATAAAGGCACGATTGAAACCGATATGGTCATTCTGTGCATCGGCTTCCGCCCGAACACCGAGCTGCTGAAGGGTCAGGTTGAGATGCTGAAGAACGGCGCGATCGTCGTCGATTCCTACATGCAGACCAGCAAAAAAGACGTCTTCGCCGCTGGCGACAGCTGCGCCGTCCGGTACAACCCGACCGGCAAGGCGATGTACATCCCGCTGGCCACGAATGCGGTACGGATGGGCACACTCGTAGCGCGCAACCTGGCCAAGCCGACGACGGAGTATATGGGCACCCAGGGCACCTCGGGCTTGAAAATTTACAGCCATCACATCGCCTCCACCGGCTTGACGGAGCTGACTGCGAAGGAGGAGGAGCTGGATTTCGACACGGTGACGATCAAGGAGCACTACCGCCCCGAGTTCATGCCGACGTCGGAGGAGGTTACGCTGAAGGTCGTCTTTGACAAGAAGGACCGCCGGATTCTGGGCGCCCAGCTGATCTCCGGAGCGGACTTGACCCAATCGGTCAACACCCTCTCGGTATGTATCCAGAACAAGATGACGATTGACCAGCTGGCCTTTGTCGACTTCTTCTTCCAGCCGCATTACAACAAGCCGTGGAACTTCCTGAACACGGCGGGCCTGGAGGCACTGCCGAAGCTCGTGAAGGATCCGGTGCAGGTGTAAGGGAAACGGTATATGCGGCATAAGCCATTAAAAAAGGCTGTCCCGGAAGATGAACATCTTCTCTTGGGGCAGCCTTTGCTTTAAAGATGAAACAGACACAAAAAACAAATTCGCCGCATCGAGTTTCGGGGGAAGAAACTCGTTGCGGCGAATTTTTTTGGGAGTGGTCCATGATACGGCAAGGAGAGAAAGGGTCTGGGTTCCTCCTCTTGCTGTTGATACCAAATTACCCGGCGCACCGAGGGATGAAACAGGGGGGTGCATATTTTGTCAAAAAATATTTCGGGCGCTCTTCCCGCTTTACGGCATCCCGGATTTCGTTCTAAGATAAGGGGTAGAATATTGTCATATCAAGGATGGCATCGGGGTACGAGACGAGAGGATGACGACATAGATGATTCACGAGAAGGAAGGCGTCTTCCCGGCGGTATGTCCGCTGGACTGCCCGGATACATGCGGGCTGCTGCTGCATAAGCAGGAAGGCAGAATTGTAAAAGTGACCGGAGATCCGGAGCACCCCATCACCCAGGGAGCAATCTGCAATAAGGTGCGCCATATGGCCGAGCGGATTTATCATCCCGAGCGGCTGCTGTATCCGCTGCGGCGGGTCGGAGCCAAGGGAGAGGGGAATTTTGAAGAGATTACCTGGGAGGAAGCCATTACGGAAATTACAAGCCGCTACCGCAGCCTGATTGAGGAATACGGATCGGAGAGCATCCTGCCGTACAGCTTCTACGGCAATATGGGTGTGCTCAGTGTGGACGGCATGGACCGCCGGTTTTTTAATGCGCTGGGTGCGAGCAAGCTGAAGCAGACGATCTGTAACGCGGCCGGCAATGCAGGCTGGATTTCCGTCATGGGCGCCAATCGGGGGACTGTACCGGAGGAGACCGTGGATGCGGATGTGATTCTGGTCTGGGGCGGCAATATTGTCAGCACGAACATGCACCAGGTCGTATTGGCTGAGAAGGCTCGGAAGAACGGAGCGAAGGTTGTCGTCATTGACGTACACAAGAATCAGACGGGGCAGTGGGCCGACTGGTTCATTCCGCTGCACCCCGGCACAGACAGTGCGCTCGCTGCAGGCATGATGCATGTCCTGTTCCGGGATGGACTGGTGAATGAGCCGTTTCTGGAACGCTATACGCTGGGCCATCAGGAGCTGAGGGAGCATGTGAAGCAATATACGCCGCAGCATGTATCTTCTATCACCGGAATTCCGGCTGCAGATATTGAGAAGCTGGCGACCCTGTACGGTCAGGCCGAGGCCGCCTATATTCATATCGGCAACGGGCTGCAGCACCATGACAATGGCGGAATGGCTGTGCGGAGCGTAGCCTGTCTGCCCGCCTTGACCGGTCACTGGCAGAAGCGGGGCGGCGGCGCGTCCAAATCCAATGGCGGCTACAGCAACATGAATAGCGAGGCGCTGGAGCGTCCGGATCTGCGGCCGAATCCCGATGCCCGGGTCATCAACATGAACCGAATCGGGGAGGCGCTGGCTATGGAGGAGAAGCCGGTGAAGGCGGTGTTCGTGTACTGCAGCAATCCGCTGGTCGTAGCGCCGGATGCCGAACGGGTCAAGGCGGGCTTCGCCCGGGAGGACCTGTTCACTGTTGTGCATGATCTGTTCATGACGGACACAGCCAAATACGCAGATATCGTGCTGCCGGCGACCTCTACCTTTGAGAACACCGACGTATACGGCTCATACTGGCACCAATATATTCAGCTTCAGGAGCCGGTTATTCCCAAAGTGGGAGAGAGCCGCAGCAACGTCGAGCTCTTCGCCGCCCTGGGCCGGGCGATGGGCTTTGAGGATCCTGCCTTTAATGAGAGTGAACAGGACATGATCACAAAGGGCCTGGAGTATCCGCACAACCCTTATCTGAACGGCGTAACCTGGGATGGCCTGAAGGAGCACCGGCGCGTGAAGCTGGATATGACGCCTTACGAGACTTTTCTGGAACAGCTGCCTACAGCATCCGGCAAAATCGAGCTCTATTCCGCAGCGCTGGAAGCCGCCGGGCTCCCGCCCCTGCCCACGTACATTCCGCTCAAAGAGGGCTATGACGGCGTCCGCAGGGGAAAAGGAAATCGCTATCCGCTAATGTTCATCTCACCGCCAAACCATAATTTCCTGAACTCGACCTTCGCCAATGTGCCGAAGCACCAGAAGCTGGAGAAGGAGCCGTTCCTGCAGATTCATCCGGAGGATGCTGCAGAGCGCGGCATTGAGGACGGGGATGAAGTGACGGTATATAATGACCGCGGCGTGTACGAGGCCCGGGCAAAGGTGTCAGACAAGATGCTTCCCGGCACTGTGGTGAGCCAGGGGCTGTGGTGGGACGGCAATGGCCGGCGTCAGCGCGCCAATGCCCTCACCCCTGACCGGCTGTCGGATTTAGGGGAGGGCGCGGTGTTTTTCTCCACTGTTGTCGATGTAAAGCGTCACTGAGTGTGCTTGCGCGCCAAAGCTTGTGTACGACATACTGATTCTCGTGGAATTTATGCCTTGCTGGAGTGAATTCACAATAATCACACCTATTATGAAATCAAAGAGGCTGTTCTCATGAGATTCTTAAATTCGTACCCGAAGGAAGTCAAGGGCTTCCTGGCCGCAAGTCTGGTTAACTCGGCCGGCGGCTCGTTAATGTGGCCGCTGACGACGATGTATGTGTTCGATGAGCTGGGGCGCAGCATGCAGGATGCAGGCCTGGTCATTCTGCTGCAATCGGCGGGCGGGATCGCCGGGCAGCTGCTTGGCGGTGCGCTGTATCACCGGATCGGCGTAAAAAAGCTTATTGTCGGCTCGCTCCTGCTCAATGCGATGGGCCTGTTCTCTCTACCCTTCATTGACGGGTACTGGCCCATGCTGCTTCCTATTATGCTGCTGATCGGCTTGTTCAGCGCCATGTCGATGCCGGCCATCCAGGCGTTCATCGGCTTCCGCTTTGCAGACCGGCGCGGCGAATTGTTCAATGTCGTCTATGTGGCGAACAATATTGGAGTTGCAGTGGGAACCGCGCTGAGCGGCTTCCTGGCTGAAATCTCTTATGATGTCAGCTTTGTAGGGAACGGGCTGACATCGGCCGGATTCGCTTTCTTTTTCCTGTCTTATTTAAGCCGGACCGACCTGAAGGAGCCGACTCTCCAAGAGGAAGCCGAAGGCCGCCCCAAGCTCAAGAGACCCGTTCCTCCAGGCAGCCGTGGCGGCGTCTGGGTCCTGCTGCGGAACACCCGGATTTATTTGTTCCTCGGACTGGGCTCCCTGTTCATGTGGTTCGGCAATTCCATCTGGAATACCGGCATTTCACCGCATATCATTTCAGAGGGCATGTCGAAGGCATCCTTCGGCTATTTATGGACACTGAACGGAATTCTGATCTTTGCGGCACAGCCGCTGACGAGCTGGATCAAGTCCAGCTTTGCGCGCAGGGATACCTCGCAGATGTCGGTCAGCGCGGTCTTCTACCTGCTGTCGTATCTGGTCATCGTGCTGACCGGCAGCTATCCGGGCTTCGTGCTCGCGATGGTGCTGGCTACACTGGGCGAGATGCTGGTCTCGCCGGCAATTCCGTCATTTATTGCGGAGCGCGCAGGAAAAGCAGCCCCGTTCTACATCGGGGTGGCTGGAGGGATGGGCTCGGCGGGCCGGGTGTTCGGTCCCTATGCCATGGGAATCCTCTATGATGGAGGCGGGCTGAAACCTGTGGCCTGGCTGGCTGCCGCCATGGCGGTGCTGTCCTTCCTGTCGTTTGTCATCCATGCGCGGCGGGTGCCGGGCATGGAAACATCTTCCTTAAGGGGGGAGTAAAGAAAGATGAATACGGATCTGGATACGCTCATGATCCGCTTCTCTGCCTTGAAGGATGCCGGCCGGCTGATGGAGCTGGATCATCAGGTGTGGGATCACCGTACAGCGCCGCAGCCGCTGGTCTGGGAATCCCGGGAGCAGTATCTGCTTCACTGTCCCCCCGGGCAGCAGCTGGTGGCGGAGACGGGGGATGGCACCCTGGCCGGGTACCTGGGCTTCAAAGCGCCTACGGAGCTGGATAGCAGCCAGCATGTATATGAGCTTTGGATTGCCGTGGACCGTCAGTATCGCCGCCGGGGCATCGGCGTGAGGCTGATGACAGCCTTCAAGGCCTTTGCCCGGCGGGAAGGCAAGCTGAAGCTGCGCCTGCGCGTGCTGTCCAGCAATGAAGCTGCGGCTGCCTTTTACCGGACCTGTGGCTTTCAGGAGGAAGGACGCCTTGTCCGTGAATACCATGTCAAAGGTCAATACGTGGATGATATACTGATGGCCTGCTTCTTATGAGGCGGCGGGACAGTCCTGATCAGCTCGGGGCTGTTTTTTTATGGGTTCCATTAAAAGAGAATGAAAGATTGACGATGATAATCTATAATTGCTTATAACCTATTCATGGATTGGGGCGAAATGATTTGAACACCAACATCAAGGAGCTGTTTTTGACATCCGAGCGTTCGCAAATGACAGATTATGAAATGCTGGCATCCAAGCTTTTGTACCGGACTATTTTAATTTTGATCGCGGTCTGTCCGTTTATTTTCTGGCTGTTCTACGGGGTTCAGATGGTATCGTTGTCCGATGCAACAGCATTAACGATCGCGCTGGCCATCTTCGCACCGCTGCTTGTGCTGGCCCAGCGGATGTATGGCACCCGGCCTCAAGGGAAATATTTCCTTGTCAGCATTTGCTTTACCCTCGGTTGTACGCTGATTACGTTCGTGCCCTCGGCTTCTTCAGGTAATATTGTGTACATCTATGTGGCCCTGTCGCTGATTTATCTGAACCAACGGCTGAGCCTGCTGGCAGCGGCATATTCTTTAATCATACTCGTTGGCCAGCTGCTCTTGAATCCGAAGCTGTCGGAGGTTCCGCTACTGGACGCGGCCATTGATGTGCTTGTGCTGATCATGGTGAACGCGATTGCCGTGACCGTCTGCCTGATGGGGCGGCGCTTGCTATCCGACGTCGTCGTGGAGAAGAGAAAATCGGATGCCGTGCTGGACATGGTGCGGGAGTCTGTTCTTGGACTGGAGGCGTTCGGGCAGAGCCTGAAGGTTGATGTAGACCGCAATGAGAGCATTGGCGTCCAGCTGTCTGAGGGATTGGGCGAAATTACGAAGGGTGCGGCCGTGCAGGCCGAAAGCTTGTCCTCGGTCAATGGCAGCATGCAGCAGGCCGGAACCTTCCTGGGAGCGATCTCCACAGAGACAGCAGCCATGCGGCAGCTTTCCGATGCCTCCGTGACTGCAACGGAGGAAGGCGGGAAGCAGCTGGAGAAGCTGCAGCATAATATGCACCGCATTGACGATATTATGGGGGAAACCCACTCTGAGATGTCCGCGCTGCGGGAATACAGCGAGCAGATTCATCTCGTGTTGGAGAGCATTAAAGCGATCGTCAAGAATACGAGCATTCTCGCGCTCAATGCTGGAATTGAAGCGGCTCGCTCGGGCGAGCACGGGCGGGGCTTTCACGTGATTGCCCAGGAGATCCGGAAGCTCTCCAGCGATGCGGAGCAGGAAATGTTCCGTATTGCCGAGGTGCTGACCCGGATTGAGCAGCAGACGAGTGTTGTCTCGGACAAGGTCGGCCGGGGCATTGAAACGGCAGCCCAGGTACAGAGCATTGCGCAGGGGACGACATCCTTTTTCAGCAGCATTCTGGAAGATGCCCGGATGGTCTCTTCCAAATCGCTTGAAATCGAGAGCATGCTCAAGAAGCTGGAGGAGAACACGCAGGCGAGCCTGGGAGATATTGATGCCATCTCTACAGTGATCGAGCAGACCAGTGCTTCCCTGCAGCAGCTCTCTGCCGGATTTGAAGGACAGACCGCTTCGACGGCCAGCATTGCCGGTGCGTTCGGCGAGCTGGAATCCATGATTACCCGGCTGCAGAGCTTGGCGGAGGGCAGTGAAATGTCCGTTGTTCAGGAGCAAGCAGGAAAGGAGACCAACCAACATGGCAGTCATTCAAGCGCTGAATGCAGGCAGGCCGGTAGAGGTTGAGTACAACGGGAAGCCGCTCCTTACCGGTATTTACAAGCAGCCGGTGCCTGGTCCACTGTATCTGGGACAAGAGCAGCTGGAGGGAGACGGTCAGGCCGACCGTGTTCATCACGGAGGCCCGGATAAAGCGGTGTGTGTCTATCCATTGGAGCATTATGCCTACTGGGAGAGCGTCCTCGGCAAGACGATGGGGCCGGCTGCATTCGGAGAGAACTTTACGGTAACCGGGCTGCTGGAGGATGAGGTGTACATCGGGGATGTGTACCGTGTCGGAGAAGCCGTGGTGGAGGTCAGCCAGCCCCGGTACCCATGCTTTAAGCTGTCCCAGAAGCACGGGATCAAGGAGCTGCCAGCGCAGGTACTTGCGACCGGCTACAGCGGCTTCTATCTGCGGGTGCTGCAGGAGGGAAGCGTATCGGCAGGAGACGAGCTGATACCGGTGCAGGCTCAACCGGACCGCATCTCTGTGCGGGAGGTGCTGTACGCCATGGCAGGCCAGGAGCGGCGGGCGGAGGTGCTGGAGCGCATCCTGGCGCTGGATCGACTGTCAGAGGTCGTGCGGGTGCAACTGCAGAAGCTGCTGGGGAAGCTGGCGAGTCAAGAGCAGACGGAGTAAAGCGCAGGATCTGATCCTCGCGGATCAGACCCGAGCGCTTCCAATATACAGGGAGCACCACGCATAAAAAGGGGCACCAGTGGCGTTGATTCCCGGCGATTACAGCCGAGTCATCACGCACCTGGCGCCCCTTGCTGCAGGCTGCGGCGGAAATATCTCAAGCCGCAATGCATCGCCGCCCTGGCTGCTGGCAGGGCACGGCGTCAGCGCAGCCGCAGCCAGTCACTGCGGATCATGCCATACACGGCATGATTGACATAGCCCTGCGGCAGCTTCTCGGCTTCGCGGACAATGCCTTCCAGCACGAACCCCAGCCGCTCCGGGATTGCGCGGCTGCGGCGGTTGGCCGTGGCACAGCGGATCTCCACCCGATTCAGCCCCATGCGCATGAGCGCATGGTCAGTGAATACCCGGCAGGCTGTACTCATCAGGCCTTGTCCCTGATATGGCTTGCCCAGCCAGTAGCCGATGCCGACCGAGCGGTTGTTCCAGTCGATCTCGTGGTAGGAAATGATACCGGCGAGCTCCTCCCGTACCCAGATGCCGGCAGTGAGGCCGCCGTTCTCGGTGCCCTGGGCCAGCGCGCCTTTGATGAAATTCGTGCTGTCAGACACCTCTTTGACCGAGTCTACCCAGGGAAGCCATTGGCGCAGCCAGTCCCTGCAGTCATCAATCAGCTCATAAAGCGCTCTCGCCTGCTCAGGTGAGAGCGGACGCAGCTCAACATGATCATCCAACGCATAGGTAAACATAAGATAACTCCTTTACAATAAACTAAAATGAGCTCCGACCACGGTTTCGTGGAAGGGGCTGGGAATTACCTTCGTCTTGCATGTACCGTTTGTTCCAATGCATATATATCTTCCTCTAGAGATACCATATGCCGTGCAGTGAGGCTTCTACAGTCCTCAAGAGCCTGGTTGTATATGTACGGGCTGGCTGTTGTCAGGAAGAAATCAAGCAGATTACCTGCGCCAAGCTCACCAAGCTCTTCTTCTCGCTCGTATTGAAAATACTCCTGAATCTCGCGGATCATGGCTTCGCGCTGCTCTTTTGGCAGCTTCAGAGGCTTCATGGTTTACATTCCTACCTTTCTTATTAACTAGTTTCTTCCATGCTACCCTAATGAAAAGGAATTCGTCAAAGCTCAGATCCTCAGCCGCCACGGGCAGATCGCCCTTGGGTTTCCTTGAACAATACAGCTCAAGCAGGTATATTTAAGAGAAACAGGCTTATACAGGATATAGAGCCCGCTTTTTCGGCGCCGCCATTCAGATTCAGGTTTGCCAGAGAGAGAATTTACAGGATGAAAGGTTGATTAACGTGGAGAACCATCCGGCAACACCCTCCAATTTCATTAAAAATATTATTGCTGAAGATCTCAAATCCGGAAAGGTCAAGCATGTGGTCACCCGTTTTCCGCCGGAGCCGAACGGCTACCTTCATATCGGCCATGCCAAGGCCATCTGGATTAATTTCGCGCTGGCGGACGAATTCGGAGGAAGAACCCACCTGCGCCTGGACGATACGAACCCGCTGAAGGAAGATACGGAGTATGTTAACTCCATCAAGGAAGATGTGAAGTGGCTGGGCTATGAGTGGGAGGAGCTGCGTTTTGCATCGGATTATTTCGAGGAAATGTACAAGCGCGCCGTCATTCTGATTCAAAAAGGCAAGGCCTACGTGGATGATCAGAGTGCCGACGAAATCCGCATGAGCCGGGGTACGCTGACTGAGCCGGGTCAGAACAGCCCATACCGCAATCGCAGTGTCGAGGAGAATCTGGATTTGTTCAGCCGCATGCGAGCCGGCGAATTTGGTAACGGGGAAAAGGTACTCCGCGCCAAAATCGACATGTCCTCCCCGAACATTAATCTGCGCGATCCCGTCATTTACCGAATTGCCCATGCACATCACCATAACACCGGCGATACGTGGTGCATCTATCCGATGTATGCCTTCGCCCATCCGCTGGAGGACGCCATAGAAGGCATCACGCACTCCCTTTGCTCCCTGGAGTTTGAGGATCAGCGCCCCTTCTATGACTGGGTCGTTGCCGAATGCGAGATGGAAGCGGCACCGCATCAATATGAGTTCGGGCGCTTGAATCTGCAGCAGACGGTCACGAGCAAGCGGAAGCTGAAGCTGCTGGTGGATGAGAACATGGTAGACGGCTGGGATGATCCGCGCATGCCGACCATTTCAGGAATGCGCCGCCTGGGCTTTACCCCGGAAGCGATCCGCAGCTTTGTATATGAGACGGGCATTTCCAAGGCGTATGGCACGGTGGACCGCCAGATGCTGGAGCATTTCATCCGCGAGGATCTGAAGCTGAAGGCGCCGCGCACGATGGCTGTATTGGACCCGCTGAAGGTGGTCATTACCAACTATCCGGAAGGACAGGTGGAGTGGCTGGATGCAGAGAACAATACGGAGAACCCGGAGATGGGCGTGCGGCAGATTCCTTTTTCCCGTGAAATCTACATTGAGCAGGAGGATTTCATGGAGGACCCGCCGAGCAAATATTTCCGGCTGTTCCCGGGCAATGAGGTGCGTCTGAAGCATGCGTACTTCATCAAGTGCAATGAGGTGATCAAGGACGAGAACGGCAAGGTGGTTGAGCTGCACTGCACCTACGATCCCGAAACGAAGAGCGGCAGTGGCTTTACCGGACGCAAGGTGAAGGGCACCATTCACTGGGTAGAGGCTTCTCAAGCGGTTCCTGCGGAGTTCCGCCTGTACGAGCCTTTGATTCTGGAGGAAGAGGCCGAGGCGGAGGCAGAGGTGCAGCCGCAGGTAGCAGGAGACGTCACTGCCGAGGAGGGGATGCAGGCCGAGGCCTCTCCGGAGAAATCCTTCCTGGACCACATCAATCCGAACTCATTGGAGATTGTGCATGGGTTTGTAGAGCCGGAGATGAAGGAAGCCCGCCCACAGGACAAGTTCCAGTTCTTCCGCCATGGGTACTTTAACGTGGATTCCCGGTACTCGAAGCCCGGTCAGCCGGTCTTTAACCGGGTCGTTTCCCTCAAAAGCTCCTTCCAGCTGCCCAAGGCCTAAGCTGCCGCGCAGGCAAAGGCTTGAGCATCCGGGCCTTGGGAACAGGAATCAGCTATGATGAGGAGCATCAATCCATAAAGAAAAGGCCCCGGCTGCTCAGGCAGGGGGCCTTTTCTTCATAAGCTATCCAAAGAGCAGCTATCGCGGTTCCTCCTCCTCGTCCTCCTCGGCGTCCCACGACTCCACCACCTGCGGCTGGTAGCCTTGGGTGCGGAGCAGGAACCACATCCACCCAAAGCCGAAGGCGCCGATCAGGGCAAGCATCATGCCCGTGCGGTACATGGTCTGGGCGCCGAAGCTTTGGAAGATCCAGCCGCCGGCAATGCCGCCAATGACGCCGGAGATCCCGCTCCAGGACAGAGTATACAGCGCTTGTCCTGTCGCACGGAATGGCCGGGGCACGAACAGCATCGTCAGCTGGGTGCCGACATAGAAGTATCCCCCGAAGGTGATACAGTGCAGCAGTTGAATGAACGCGACCTCCAGCGGGGAGGAGGCCTCAGCCATCAGCAGCCAGCGCAGCGAGAACAGCAGGCTGACGACGGCCAGGCAGGCGACGAGAACGCTGATCTTACGTTTCAGGAACCGGTCGAACAGCAGAAACACCGCCACCTCGAAGACGGAGGAGAGGAAGAGGGCCAGGCCCACGGTTTCCGTGCTGCCTCCAAGCTCCAGAATGTACAGGGACATAAACGTATTGTTGGCGGTGCTGGGGATGGAGACCAGAATGCCCAGCAGAATAAAGCCCGTAAAGTACGGATTCAGAAACAGCCGCGTCACGCCCTTGAAGCTGACGGTAGCGGTATGCGCGCTCTTTTGAATATCCGGAAGCACCCAGATGAATAGTGCCGAGATGATCAGCATCGCCGAAAAGACAAAGGAAATGCGCCCGGTGCCCAGCCGCTCAATGACGGGGCCGACCGCGACGGCCGTCAGCGCCCAGCCAAGAGAGCCCCACAGGCGGAACGCGCCGAACTTCAGCGGCGTGCCGTCGATATAGTTCAGAATGAGCGTGTTGCTCTGAGAAAAGATCGGGATCTGAAAAAAATAAAAGAAAATCATAGATATATAAATAAAAACATATGTATTCGCCTGAAAAACAAATTGAACCGATATCAAAGCCCCCGCCATCATGAACAGCAGCACGCGCTTCAGGCTGCTGGCTCTGTCAACGCGGTATCCCCAGAAGGGATTGGCGAGGATCGATACAAACGGAGCGATCGCCATCAGACTGCCGATTTCCAGCTTGTCCATCCCGATATCCTGCAAATAAAGCTGAAAGAAGCCGGTAAAGATGACCATCGCGCCATAGATGAAGAAGTTGAACATTTTTAACGAAGGTAAGGACGGATGGCTGTGATCTTGATCCCGCAAATGGGTCATTCCTTTCACACTGAAGATGCACATCAACAGTCCGGCCACAGACCGGATATCTTCTTCAATGTATCACGCATTGTAAAGGGATACAAACCATATTGTATACACTTTTACAATTATTATCATATTGTGAGTTAAGTATGCTCTACGGCTGATAAGGCTTTGGGTCAGACAGCTTGTTTACGAAAGGAGGAAAATGGAGATGGCGGAGTCTATAACAGGCATTCTGCTTGCGGGCGGACGCTCCCGGCGGATGGGACAGGATAAGGCGCTGCTGCGCTTCGGCCGTCTCTCCTGTATCGAGCAGGTGCAGAGCGCGCTGTCTGTGGCCTGTTCAGACCTGCTGATTTCTGCGAATGCTTCTCGCAGCTATGACTTTCTCGGCCTTCCAAGGGTCGAGGATCAGTATCCTGGCCAAGGCCCGCTCGCTGGCCTGCACGCCGGCTTGAAGGCGGCCAGGACCCCCTGGAGCCTCGTGTCAGCTTGCGATATGCCTCTTGTTACGGCGGGCATGGCGAGCGATCTGGCGCGGATGGTCCGCAGCCTGACACCGATGGAGAAGGTACAGGCTGTGGTGCCGATGGCGGAGGGACGGCCTCAGCCGCTGTTCGCAGCCTATCACGACAGCGCAGCGACTGTGATGGAGCAGCGCTTGCAGCGCGGGGAGCTGCGGCTGATGGATGCTCTGGGTGACCTGACGGTGAAGCGGGTGCCTCTCGAAGAGCTGGCGTTGTGCGAAAGCCTTCACCGCTGGCGTGAAGGATTATTCAACATGAACGAGCCGAACGATTACGAGTGTTTGAAAGGACTTCACCGCCTATAACTACAAATAACCACCGGAAGACAAGGCGGTCAGCCCTGTGTTTCGGTGGTTATTTATGGTAAAGGGCCCCTTTTCATTACATATGAGGACGGGGGCTGCTTCTTTAGCCGCCGATTTGAGACATCCGGCGTCCGGTCGGCGTGTGGCTCTGTGCTTTTTTTTCCAGCGCCAGCGCCATTTCATGGTTCTGCGGCTTCTCACCCAGCGCCTTGCGAAACAGAGCTTCAATCGAAGCTGGATCATGGGCGACCCTGCGAACGTTCAGCTCATCGGACCAGTAGAGGCACGCCTTGATGTTGCCGTCAGCGGTCAGGCGCAGTCGATTGCAGGAATCGCAGAAATGCTCACTGACCGGATGAATCAAACCGAACGTGCCTTGTGCGCCCTTCACCTTCAGGTTCCGGGACGGCCCGTTCCCGCCGGGGCCTTCATGCGGAGCGACGCTCCAGCCGGCCTCCTCACACACCTCGGTAACATGGCTGAGCGGCAGATAGGTCCGGCGCCATTCTTCTGAAGACTGACCGATCGGCATGTATTCTATAAAGCGGACATGCAGCGGACGGTCCAAGGTCATCGCAATGAAATCCTTGATTTCGTCCTGGTTAAAGCCCTTCATTAACACCACATTGAGCTTGATCGGGTCCAGTCCCGCACGGTAAGCGGCTTCGATGCCATCCAGCACGCGCTGGACATCTCCCCCGCGGGTAATGGAGGCGAACCGCTCCTGCTGCAGTGAATCCAGGCTGATATTAATACGGGTCAGGCCCGCTTTTTGGAGTGCTTCGGCCTTCGCCGGTAGAAACATGCCATTGGTGGTCAGCGAAATATCCTCAATCCCGTCAATGGCCGAGATCATCGCTACCAGCTGCTCCAAATCCTTGCGGACGAGCGGCTCTCCGCCGGTAAGGCGCACCTTGGATACGCCCATGGGAGCGAGCACGCGAAGAACGGCCGTGATCTCTTTATAGGTCATAATTTCGTCATGCGGCTGAAACTCCATCCCTTCGGCAGGCATGCAGTACACACAGCGCAGATTGCAGCGGTCGGTGACCGAAATACGGATATAATCGTGAACGCGGCCAAAGGAATCCGTTAACGGCTTCATGATCGGCAATCCTCCTTTTGCAGGCTTGGTTGAGTTGTATTCTGCAGCAAGCCTTGGTTGTTCTTGATGTGGACACCTCTTTATATTAACAAACAATTCCCCTCTATGTCTTGGGGGCTGGAGTAAAGTGTTCAGGAAAAAGAGCCGCCCCCGACAGATCCCAAGCATCTGTGGGGGGCGGCTCTTCGTGTTAGGGCCTGAGGGCAGCAGTGGGTCTTATTCGACGTGCCGCTTGCGGCTGAATTTCATCAGGAATTCGTATACGATCGGCACGACGACCAGCGTCAGCAGCGTGGAGCTGATCAGACCGCCGATAACCGTAATGCCGAGGCCGCGAGAGATGATGCCCGCACTGTTTTCCCAGCCGAATACAAGCGGCAGCAAGGCGCCGATTGTAGCCAGGGCCGTCATCAGAATTGGACGCAGGCGGGTTGCGCCAGCTTCCAGAAGCGCTTCTCGTGTTGAGAGACCCTCGCGCTCCTTGTGAATCACGCGGTCGATGAGAACGATCGCGTTCGTGACGACGATACCGATCAGCATCAGCACACCCATCAATGCAGAGACGCTAAGCGTTTCTTTGGTGATGAGCAGGGCAACGATCGCACCGATGACGATAAACGGTAGTGAGAACAGAATGGCAAATGGAGCCAGTGCACCGCCAAAGGTAACGACGAGTACGAAGTACACGATCGCGATGGCTGCCAGCATAGCCAGGCCAAGCTGGCCAAAGGTGTCATTAATCTGCTCGGTGGCACCGCCGAAGGATACAGAAATACCGTCCGGCAGATCTATAGCCTCGACTTCTTCCTGCAGCTTCGCAGAAGCACTGCCGATATCATCGGTCACGAAGTCGGCGTTCACGGTTACGGTCATTTTGCCGTCCATCCGGGTGATGGTGTCCGGTGACGTTCCTTCTTCCACGGTGGCCACATCTTTAATAGGTACTTCAATACCGAGCGGAGAGGTAAGTGTTTCATTCTGAATCTCTTCGATGCTGTTATAGGTCTCGTTATCTGCTTCGATATAGACCTCATACGTCTTGTCTTCGATCTGAATTTCGGTCAGCACCGGACGCTCGCGCACCGGGCTCAGCTTCATTGCCAGCTGTCCGGCCGTGAGGCCCAAGGAGCTCAGCTTCTCCTGATCTGCAACCAGAGTGTACTGGCTGTAGGCTTCCGACAAGCTGGATTCCGCATTTTCGAAATTCGCGGTGTCTTGCTGCGTCAGCTTCAGAATCTGGTCCGCTACAGGCTTGAGCTGCTCCAGCGAGTCTCCGAACACATTGATCGTGAGCTGCGAGCCGCCGAAGCCGCCCATATCCATATTGGTCCATTCGCCTTCCGGAACGCGCTGCTCCAGATCCTCGATCAGCTGCGCTTTAACATCCTCGAAGTTCTCTGTTTCCGGATCATACAAGACGTAGAACAGTCCGGAATTGGAGGAGCCCATACCCAGCGGGTTGCTGCCGCCAATGGAGTACTGCATGTTCTGAACATGATCCTGCTCCAGGATCAGCTTCTCCGCTTCCAGAGCGCGCTCTTCCACATCCTCCAGACGGTCGCCCGGCTGCGGACTGTAGGTGACCATCACATACTTATCTTCCTGCTCCGGCAGGAAGCTGACGCCGAGGAACGGGGTCAGGAACAAGCTGCCGACAAGCAGCACGACGGCGAGGCCGAAGGTGACGAGCTTGTGGTTCAGCGACCATCTCAGAATCTTCTGGTATCTGAGGGCAAGGCCGCCTGGCTTCTCTTCATGGTTATGCTTGTTCTTAAGGCCTTTGCTGAACAGGCTGTGTGCCAGCGCCGGAACGAGCGTAACGGCGACGAGCAGAGAAGCCAGCAGGGCGAATACCATCGTCAGGGCAAAAGGAATGAACAGCTCGCCCACCATACCGCTGACGAGCACCAGCGGCAGGAATACCGCGATGGTGACGATAGTCGAGGACATAATTGGCGCGAACATTTCACGCGTAGCCGCACTGATAAGCTCACGGCCCTTCAGCTTCTCGGTGGAAAGAGACATCCGGCGGTAAATGTTCTCGATAACAACAATGGAGTCGTCGACAACCCGGCCGATTGCAACCGTCATGGCGCCGAGTGACATCATGTTCAGGGTGATGTCCATTTGACGCAGACACAGAACAGCGATCAGGAGCGACAATGGAATCGAAATAATCGAGATAATGGTGGAACGGATATTACGCAGGAAGATCAAGATGATAATGACTGCGAACAGGGCGCCGTACAATGCTTTGAAGAGCATCGTATGCACAGAATTCTCAATCGGCTTGCCCTGGTCGAGCATAATCGTCATTTCGGTTCCCGGGTACAGCTCGGAAAGCTCTGCAATCCTGTCTTTTACCGCATTGACGACATCCACAGTATTGGCATCGTTAGCCTTAATAACCTGGATGCCGATCGACTCGCTGCCGTTCGTGCGGGAGATGGATTCGGCCTTGCCGATCACCTCAATGGCAGCGATCTCGCTCAGCTTAACGGTAGGAATACCGGCGGCTGCCGGGTTAGCGGCACCTTGACCTGCAGCGCCCTGACCTGCAGCGCCTTGTGGTGCTGGGGCTGCGCCTTCAGCCGGCTGCTGGCCTTCAGCACCTGCAGCGCCTTGACCTGCTGCACCGGCACCCGGTGAAGCTCCCGCCTCCGGCGCATTGCCTGCGCCTGGCGCACTGCCTTGGCCTGCACCGCTCGGCAGAACCGGAATCGCGAGGTTGTTCAGGTCGTCAATGCCGATAATGCCGCCGTCCACGGCGACCGCTTTCTGAGACTGGTCCATTTCAAACAGGCCCAGCGGAGCGTAAATGGAAGAGCCTTGAACAATGCCTTTGACTGTATCCTCGGTCAGACCCAGCTCAGCCATTTTGTCCTGATCAAAGGTTAATTGAACCTCGTTGACAAACTGACCGGCCACCTGCAGGGAAGATATGCCCTCCAGCTTCTCCAGCTCCGGGATGATGTCGTTCTCTACGATTCGCGTCAGCTCATCGAGATCATCGCTCTCCTTGTTGCTGATGCTGACCGATGTGACGGGGAAGGAATTCAGGCTGAAGCGGGTAATCTGCGGCTTCTGCACGCCCTCCGGCAGCTTCACATCATTCAGCGCCTCCCGAACCGCGGCTGTCGCGTTGTCCAGATCTGCGCCATACTTAAACTCAATCGTGACATTCGCGGCATTCTCCAGGGAAGTGGAGGTCACCGTCTTCACGCCGTCTACGTTGCGAAGGCGCGTCTCCAGCGGCTTGCTGACATCCTGGACGACGCCTTCCGGCGCGGCACCCGGATAAATGGCCGTCACGTTCAGGAACGGTACGTTAATGTTCGGGATGGTTTCCTGCTTCATCGTGAGTCCGCTGTACAGACCTCCGGCTACAACGATAATAGTGAGCAGCCAGATGGCGAACTTGTTGCGAAGTGAGAAATTAATAAGACCTTTCATAGGACGTTGCTTCTCTCCTCTCCAAAATAACAATCTTTATCTTTCTGTCCAGCCGGTCAGGGCTGTAAACACCGTGTTCATCTGCGCTTCATCTTATAGAAGGCAGGGGCTGTGCTGCTTCAGCAGCACAGGCTTACTTCTGGGCGGGCAAAAAGAAATCGGTCACGCTCTGCAGGGTGCTTCTCAGCTCCTCTAGCAGTTCTCCGCCTTGTCCGATCTCCATGAGATTGGCAAGCATTCCCTTCAATACAGCTCGCCGGGGCTGTAAATCGACCAGCTCGCGCTCCAGCACATCCAGAGATTCCAAGGCATCACTGCGGTCAGCCGCATTCATCGGCAGCTGCTTGAGCTCGGTTCGCAGGGCCTTGATCACCACGAGCGGATGCCGGGTATGATACGCCTTCTCTGGCGGAATCAAGCCCATCGACTCCCACACCTCCAGAGACACGAGCGGCTCGGGACGCCGGCGCAGCAGGCTGGCAGCGACATCCTCCAGCATCGTAACCAGATGGGAGGCCAGGGTGCCTACGTTCAGCGGCAGTCCCGGAACAAATAGAAAGCGTATGTAAGAACCGAGCATACCGGTCACAAACATGGCGATTTCCATCGTATAAGGCTCGATATCCTCTCCGTACACCGTGCAGAGCTTGTTCTTGAACCAGATCTGCGCCTGGACCAGCTCACTCTGAAAGCATCTTTCTACATCCATCGGGTGCTTGCCGGGGGACTCGAACAGCTGACGGAGCAGAAACTCCCGCACCTCCAGAAAGTGCACGAGCAGAATTTCCGCCTGCTTGCGCAGCTGCTCCCGGGGGGTGATGCCGGTCTGCTGCTCCACCTGCACGAACGCATCCCAAATTCGGTGGGCAATAAACTCGTAGATGCTTCTCTCCAGCTCCTCTTTAGACTTGAAATGCAAGTACAGACTGCCTTTGGACATGCCGCACACCTCTGCAATTTCCTGCATGGAGGTGCCTGCGGATCCTTTCGTGGAGAAGAGCTGAAGGGCTGTGCTTAATATCTGTTGACGCTTCTCCGTCGCCTTGTCAGCCAAGCTTTCACCCCTCTTAAGAACCTGTCAGTTCTTGAATTGACCCATCGGTCAAACTTATTATATAAAAAAGAAACGGTCAGCACAAATGTTGCCGTGTGTCCGTTTCTTGAACATTTAAAAGTCCTACGTCAGAACCTTCAAGCCCACTGCAGAGCCTAGTATCATAGCAATGAACACCATGCGGCGCCATTCCTTCGGTTCTCCGAATAACAGCATGCCGGCGAGCGTGCTGCCCACCGTCCCGATGCCGGTCCATACCGCGTAAGCCGTTCCCATCGGAAGGAAGGTCATGGCGTAAGAGAGCAGTGAGAAGCTGCACAGAAAAGACAAAGCCATCAGCCCTCCGTACCGCAGGCCCTTGCGCTCCGAGACCCCTTTAATGCCGATGACGCCGAGCACCTCGAAGCCGCCCGCCAAGATCAAAGCCAGCCAAGCCATTACAGGCGCACCTCCCTTACAGAAGAGCCTTCTTTACCCGAGGGCTCTGCCGTTACGAGCTTCAAGCCGATGACGCCGCCCAGCAGCACCCCGATCAGCAGGACCTTGCTCAGCGAGAACGGCTCGCCGAACAGCAGCATCTCCGCGGCTACGGTGCCGGCCGTTCCGATCCCTGTAAATACAGCGTACACAGTTCCGACGGGAAGCCGCTTGGACGCCTGTACAATTAAATAAAAGCTTGCGATAATCGCTGCCACCGTGCCGATCCACTCCAGCGCGGTGGTGGAATGCTTCAGGCCGGATACCCACACAATCTCGATCAAGCCGCCAATCCACACATAAAGCCAATTCCGACTCATGATTCCGATACTCCTTTATCAATCTGATCTGACGTTTATGTTTAAAAGGTCCGTCCCTTTGCTCAAGAGCGTGTTACCCCTTGCCAGTACACTGGCCAGGCATGAGCCAGCCGCCGGGCGGCACGCTCTTCACCGCCATACAGAATTTCTACATGAATGCCGTCCAGCAACGTCAAAAAGACCGAGGCTGCCTGTTCAGGCCGGGAAATAATCCTGCCGTGCTGCGGACATCCTGCCGCGAGCAGCTGCGAAAGACAGGCCTCATGACGGTCAAGAAACGGATATACAATATTCATGACCTCTTCATAGAGTGCCCTCGGCGGGAAAAAGGACACCCGCAAAAAAAACCGTGCCTCATCGTCCCGGGTATATTGCTCCAGCCGCTGCTGCAAAAAGCTCTTCAGCATCTCTTCCAGCGAAAGCTCCTGATGCTGACTGAAAAAGCCGACAATGTTCTGCTCCTGCCGCTGGAATACATCCTTTACGGCCTGCAGGAACAAATCGCCTTTACTGCTGTAATGGGCATAAATGGACGGCTTCCGGATGCCGCAGTCCTCGGCAATCCCCTGAAGTGAAGCGCCCTCATAGCCGTCCCGGGCAAAATGAGCCAGCGCGGCCTGCAAAATCTGTTTGGAGCTGTGCATCGCCCACCTCCTACCTAACGATCGTTAGGCACTATTGTTGCAAACCTAACTTTCCTTGTCAAGTTTTCCCTGTGCTTCTTTCGTCATGGCTTTTACTTGAAAAGGTAACTTATTTCATTTGTGGGCGTTATTAGGTATATGGAATATCCAGAAAACAAAGGAGGAAGTTATCCATGAAATATCTGAAATATTTCTATATATTGTTGGTTGGTGTTACCATTTGCTCTGCTTCTTTGTTCTCAAACATTGATGCTAGTGTCAGGGTCCCGGATGATATTCGACATTATGCTAACGACGCCGGACTTGAAGAGTTTAAGAAACTGATTTCCGAGGATCCGATTGGATTTGGATATAAGGACATAGAAGAAGTAGGTCAAGTTACACTAGGGCCCGGCTTTCAAATAAATTGGATTGATGCCGACAAATTTGCAAACGTTAAATCAAGTTTAATAGACGTTTCAAAACCAACAGGACAATATGAATTTATTGTTCTGTCTAATGGGGAAGGTAAATCCTTTTTAACCGTTGAAAGATACGGAGGTCGTTTCAGAGTCATATCTGCAGGAGGAGATGCATCCGGATTGTCCAAGTCATTAGCGAAGATGACAAGCTCACTTACTTCAGCAAGTGAACTCATTGAACTAGCCTTAATAAAAGATGGAAATGTCAGGTATCTTGTGACAAACGTGGATGGCAAAGAAGTCAATATTCCAGATTTCACCTCAGAGAAAATGGCTTTAATGAGTGGCATGGATCAAAATCAGTTATGGGATTCCGATAAAACAATAAGTTATCTTAAGCAGGCCCAGTTTCAAAATGTAGATCCTAACACAGATGGCACTAGAGGTTATCCGATCACCGAGAAGGAGAACTCCCGTAAGTGATAAAAGCATTAATCATCCCAAATAACTCCTGCTGTTTAGCAGGAGTTATTTGGATGTAAGCATCATGAAGCTGCTAAGCTTGGAGGGTAGAGATTGAAAGCGGAAGCTTAAAAGGTCGTAAAGCCCAGCAGCTTCTGAATTCGGAACGCCACGCTTTTGAGCCAGACGGTGTCTTCTTCGTAAGCGCTCAGCTCCAAGGTGTACTCCGCATCCACGTTGTTCCACAGCCTGTTGAAATAGTCATTGACCTGTTTCGTGACCTCATGCTCCTTCTCAGCGGACAGCCAAAAGTTGTTCTCCAGGTTGTAATCCTTCAGGTTGCGGGGGGTAAAATTGGTCGAGCCGCCAATCATGATGGACGGCTTGGAGGGCTTGGAAATAAACAGAAGCTTGGTGTGATACTGCTCCTCGCCTGTGTTGTACCAGCGAATATCAATGCTGTTTCCGGAGCGCTCCTTCAGCTCTGCGGCGGCCGGGCGGTTCGGAATGCCGATCTTGTCCCGGCCAAAAGCGTTCTGATTGGGGTCCAGAATCAGCCGCACCTGCACGCCGCGCTGTGATGCGGCGACAAGCTCGTCCATCACCTCGCCCTCAGCGAGATAGAACATACCCATCCACAGGGTATCGCCGGCTTCCGCTTCTTCAATCGCCTTCAGCACATATTTGTACACCTTGCCTTCCGTCAAATATCGGATGTCAGCAGACAGCCCCGGTGCCGGCTGTGTTTCTTCCGACGGAGTATAGACCGGCAATGTATACGGGCCGCTCAGACTGGCAGCCGCCTGCTCTGCTGCAAGCACATCCCGGATGACTTCACCGCCGGCCTCAAAGGCGATGTTGGAGTGGTAGGCACTGGCCGCATGCACATTGGCGGAGGAGACGAGGGCGGTACGTTCGCTCACGATCACCTTACGGTGATTGGCCTTGACGTTCAGCAGCTTCATGTACGAGCGGACCGTCATATCCGGGGCCTCCTCCGCCATCAGGTTGGGCACCTGGCCCTCCCCGGCTTGCCCGAACCACTGAATAAAGGTTCTCCAGAAAGCCGAATAGATCGGCGTGGAATCACGAAGCGGCTCCACATTTGTGATGATGACGGTAATGCCTGCCTGCTTCAGATCCTCTAGCAGCGGGTTTTTGGAAGAGCCGTAGTTTGTGTTGACCTCATCGGTAATCAAGAACATGTCCATTTCCGGATGCTTGCTCTTGTGCGAGATCAGATGGTCTGTCATTTCGCGGCTGACCTGAGGGAAGGATTGGTCTTTATGGGTATAGTCATTAAAAAGAAACATGTCGATCACGAGAAATTGTCTCGAGTCGTCAATGATTTCATGCATTCGATCATAAATCTGCTGCTCGTGCACCGCCTGGCCGTCCGGCCCCGGATAGGTCAGGTCATGCCAGAAGGCAACCTCAGTACTTTGGTACAGCGGGCTTTCGTAGGAAATGCCGTCCGGCAGCGGCTTTTGAGTATGGTACACGAGGACAGCCAGCAGCCAGGCAAAGAGAAGCAGCACCGCTGTTTTTACCCAGAAGCGGGGAGAGCGGCGGCGGGAGACTGCAGGCTGAGGCCCAGCCGATGCTTCCGGTAAGTTGTTAAATAGGCTGAACAGAATCATAGCCATCCTTCTTTCTGTATAAGGGTTGTTAAAACCATTTACCAACCTCGGCCGTAATTGAAGCAAGCTGTACGGCGGGAAAGAAGCCGTCTTCCTGGTCGACAGCGGAAGCGAAACTATGTATAATCGATGTACTGGATTTGTATAAAGTGCGACGTGATATTAGGGAGGATCACTCCTACCGATCGAAAGGCAGGGAACCGCGTGTACTCTATTAAACAAGTATCCACGATGCTGGATATGCCGAGTGTAACGATCCGGGCCTGGGAGAACCGGTATGGGGCCGTGAAGCCGCTGCGGACAGAATCAGGCTACCGGATGTATAGTCCGGATGACATAGAAGATTTGAAATGGCTGAAGGAGCAGGTGGAGGAGAAGGGCATGAGCATTTCTCAGGCCGTGCTGATGCTGAAGGCCGGGAAATCCTTTCCGGGACCGGGCCGCGGTGAGCCATTTCCGACTCTTGGCGCTGAGCAGCAGGAAGGTCCTTATGAAGAGCTTAGCGGCCAGATTTTTAATGCTTTGTTTGCGTTTCAGAGTGAGCGGGCGAACCGCCTGATTGATTATGGCTTTTCAATTTACGGCTATGATGCCATGTTCTACAAAGTGCTGGTGCCTGTTCTCGTGAAAGTCGGAGATGCATGGGAAGCGGGCACGGCGTCGGTGGCGCAGGAGCATTTCATGACGGAGCTCATCTCACGGCGGTTTTTTCAGTTTTTTCATTTATTTCCCGTTCATTCTTACATGCCGAAGGTGCTTTCGCTTTGTCCGGAGGGAGAATATCATCAGGTCGGCCTGATGCTCTTCTCACTGCTGCTGCGGCGCAATGGACTGGATGTAGCCTACCTGGGCCCCAACACGCCGAGAGAAGGTCTGCTGGATATCATTGATTCCCAGGGAATCGGGATCGTGTGCCTCTCGGTGACAAATGCCAGATATGTAGGACGGGCGGACGAACTTGTGGATTATATTTCGGAAGCGTTCCCCGAGGTGCTCTTTCTGCTTGGCGGCAAAGGGTACGGAAGCGGAACAAAGAGCCGGTACACCCAATGGGTGATGAACGAGCCGGCAGAGCAATGGCAGGAGTGGCTGAGCCGATTTTTGGCCCAGCACCAGCTGAGGCCGTAAAACCTATTAGATGGGGGATCTCATGATGAAGGAGTCAAACAAGGAGCGTGAAGGCTTACCGCAGGAGAACCGTGAGCAGCCGGCAGGCGCGAATCCGGGCATGCTGATTCCGGAGGTGCCTACCGGGGAACGTAAAATCGAGCACGTCCGCCTCTGTCTGGAGGAAGAGGTGGGGGGACGCGGGATTACCACGGGGCTGGAGCGCTACCGCTTTCGCCATCACGCTCTGCCGGAGCTGGACTTTGAGCAGGTGGAGCTCTCGGCCTCCTTCTTGTCCCACCGTATGCGCACACCGCTCCTGATCAGCTCCATGACCGGGGGCAGCCGGGCGACGGGCGAGATTAATCAGCGTTTGGCTGCTGCTGCGCAGCGGCGCGGATGGATGCTTGGCGTCGGCTCAGTCCGTGCAGCGGTGGAGCAGGAGGACCTGGCTGCCACGTTCCGGGTCAGGGAATCGGCGCCTGACATTCCTGTCATTGCGAATCTGGGTGCTGTGCAGCTGAACTATGGCTTCGGAGCAGATCAATGCCGCAGAGCCGTGGACATTGCGGGAGCCGACATGCTCGTGCTGCATCTGAACAGTCTGCAGGAAGTGTTTCAGCCGGAAGGCAACCTTTCCTTCAAAGGGCTGCTGAAACAAATTGAGCAGCTGTGCGGGGCGCTGGAGGTGCCTGTCGGCATCAAGGAGGTCGGCTGGGGCATCGACGCGGAAGTCGCCGTACAGCTGGTGGAAGCCGGAGCCTCCTTCATTGATGTTGCCGGCGCAGGCGGCACCTCCTGGAGTCAGGTGGAGAAGTTTCGCAGTCCTGACCCGGTGCGCAAGGCCGCGGCAGAAGCCTTCGCGGATTGGGGCAACTCCACGGCGGATTGCATCGCTGAGGTACGGGCTGCGCTGCCGCAGACCGAGCTCATCGGCAGCGGCGGTCTTGCCAGCGGAGTGGACGCCGCCAAGGCCATTGCGCTTGGCGCAGACATTGCCGGCTTCGGCCGGGGTCTGCTGGGCTCGGCGGTGGCCTCGGAGGAGGCGCTGGATGCCCGGCTGGCTCAGGTCGAGCTGGAGCTGAGCATCGCCATGTTCGGCATCGGAGCCGCTACCATTGAAGAGCTGCAGGGTCATAAGCGGCTGATCAGGCTGGGATAGGCTGTGAACGGGATGTGCGGAGCAGCTGGGAGCTTGACACGCGGCAGCCTTGGCAGTAAAGACCGTGCAAATGGAATGGAACAGGCCGGAACGCCAGGGGCGAGCCGGCCTGTTCTGCTGTGTAAACTTCAGTTTGAACAACCGGGATCATCTGCTATAATTAATAGGATTGTTTAGCGGCAAGATATTTGAGGATGATTATTCATAAGGAGTTGTCATATACATGGCTTTGAAAGCAGGGATTGTAGGTTTGCCGAACGTCGGCAAATCGACGTTGTTTAACGCAATTACGCAGGCAGGTGCGGAATCGGCCAACTATCCGTTTTGTACGATTGATCCGAACGTAGGTATTGTTGAGGTGCCGGATGAGCGCCTGGACAAGCTGACAGAGATGGTGGAGCCGAAGAAGACCGTGCCGACGGCCTTTGAATTTGTGGACATTGCCGGGCTGGTCCGGGGAGCGAGCAAGGGCGAGGGGCTGGGCAACAAGTTCCTGGCACATATCCGCGAAGTGGATGCGATCGTGCATGTCGTCCGCTGCTTCGAGGACGAGAACATTACCCACGTCGACGGCAAGATTGATCCCGTCAGCGACATTCAGACGATCAATCTGGAGCTGATTCTGGCGGATATCGAGAGCGTGGAGAAGAAGATTGAACGCTCCAAGAAGAATATGAAGGGCGGCAACAAGCAGTTTGTTCAAGAGGTTGAGGTGCTGGAGAAGGTCAAGGCGGTGCTCTATGAGGACAAGCCGGCCCGCAGCATGGACCTGACCGAAGACGAGCGCCTGCTGGTCCGCGATCTTCATCTGCTGACACTGAAGCCGGTGCTGTATGCGGCGAACGTAGCGGAGCATGAGATTGGCGATGTCGCGAACAATGCCTATGTGCAGAAGGTTCGTGATTTCGCAGCGGCGGAGAATGCCGAGGTCGTGCCTATCAGCGCCAAGGTGGAAGAGGAGATTTGCGAGCTTGAGGGAGAAGACAAGCAGATGTTCCTGGATGAGCTGGGTATTCAGGAGTCCGGCCTGAACCTGCTTATTAAAGCAGCATACAAGCTGCTCGGCTTGTACACTTACTTTACGGCCGGTGTGCAGGAGGTTCGTGCCTGGACGATTCGCAAGGGCACGAAGGCTCCGGGAGCAGCCGGTGTCATTCACAGCGATTTCGAGCGCGGCTTCATTCGGGCCGAGGTCGTGTCCTACGAGGATCTGGTCGCTGCCGGCTCCATGAACGGCGCCAAGGAGCGGGGACAGCTTCGCCTGGAAGGCAAGGAATATGTCGTGCAGGACGGCGATGTGATGCATTTCCGTTTCAACGTATAGCAGAGAACGGTGCCAGCCCGCCGCGCTTTAGAAGCGCAGCGGGCTGGCTTGTTTGTCTTGGCGGGAATTGCCAGGGGTTATCATGTTCTCGCGGAGTCAGCGCGATGTCTATCGCTAGGCGTGCTGCACGGTCTTTGCCGTTATCGTTGTAGCTGTCTTTCCCGAAAAGCTGTTGCTATTCAAAGCCTGTAGAATATGATATAATTAAGAGTCGTATGACTAGTGTTTTGAAACTAATGATGAAATGACGTAAAGCGAGATGTGCAGGGGAGACGGAGCGTTTTTGTACGCTGGCGGCCGAAATTCTGCAGCAGCTGGCGATCTGATAATGAATGAAATAGAAGCATGCTTCCGGACAAAGTGTACCCGGGGCGTGAAGAACATACCATACCATGAGGTGACAAGCCATGTTGGATAAATTACAGGCATTAGCGGATCGTTATGAGAAGCTCAGCGAGCTACTCTGCGATCCGGATGTGGCCAGCGATACGAAGAAGCTGCGGGAATACTCTAAGGAGCAGTCCGATCTCCAGCCGACGTATGAAGCGTACAATGAATACAAGCAGGTCAGCGAAGAGCTGGATGCCGCCAAGGAAATGCAGGGCGAGAAGCTGGATGATGACATGCGCGAAATGGTCAAGATGGAGATCGACGAGCTGTCCGGACGGAAGCAGCAGCTGGAGGAGACCATCCGCGTCCTGCTTCTGCCGAAGGACCCCAATGACGACAAGAACGTCATTGTGGAGATTCGCGGCGCAGCCGGCGGCGATGAGGCCGCGCTGTTCGCCTCCGATTTATACCGGATGTATACCCGCTATGCCGATACTCAGGGCTGGAAGGTCGAAGTGATGGATGTCAATACGAATGATCTCGGCGGTTTTAAAGAGGTTATTTTCCAGATTATCGGCCGGGGAGCATACAGCAAGCTGAAGTTTGAGAGCGGGGCACACCGGGTGCAGCGGATACCGGCTACGGAATCCGGCGGCCGGATTCATACCTCCACTTCAACGGTAGCGGTGCTGCCGGAGGCGGAGGAAGTGGACATCGAGATTCATGACAAAGACATCCGCGTGGATACCTTCTGCTCCAGCGGTGCTGGCGGCCAGTCCGTTAACACGACGAAATCGGCGGTTCGTGTAACCCACGTTCCAACGGGCATTGTGGCGACGTGTCAGGATGGGAAATCCCAGAACTCCAATAAGGAGAAGGCGCTGCAGGTGCTTCGGACCCGGATCTATGACATGATGCGCCAGGAAGAGGAAGCGAAGTATGCCGGTGAGCGGAAGAGCAAGGTCGGCACAGGAGACCGCAGTGAGCGGATCCGGACCTATAACTTCCCGCAAAGCCGCGTCACAGATCATCGGATTGGCTTGACGGTACACAAGCTGGATCAGATCATGAACGGTGAAATTGAGGAAATCGTTTCAGCCCTGACGATTGCAGAGCAGGCAGAAATGATGGATAAAGGAGAATAACGCTTTGGAGCGACAAAGGTTCAGCATGACGCCGGAGCAGACGATACGGGAAGCCTTTGTAGAGGCTTCTTCTTTTTTAAGGGCCCATGAAGTGATGGAGCCGCAGCGCAATGCCCAGCTGCTGCTGGAGCATGTGCTGGGGCTGTCGGGAACGTCTTATTACGTAGCCTTGGGAGATCCTTTTCCTGCCGAGAAGCAGGGAGAGCTGGAGGAAGGGATCACCCGGAAGGCACAGGGAGTCCCGGCTCAGTATATTACAGGGGTACAGGAGTTTTACGGCCGGGAATTTAAGGTGTCGCCCGCCGTGCTGATTCCCCGCCCTGAAACCGAGCTGCTGGTGGAGGCGGTGCTGCAGTACGGACAGAAGCTTGCGGCCGGTCCCGGCGGCGAGCTGAATGTGGTGGATATCGGAACCGGCAGCGGTGCTATAGCCGTAACCCTGGCGCTGGAATCGCCCCGCTGGCGTGTGCTCGCCAGCGATATTTCCCCGGCGGCCCTGAACACTGCCGAAGAGAATGCCCGGAAATGCGGCGCTCGGGTAGATTTCCGCCAAGGGAACCTGCTGGAGCCGTTCAGCGGACTTATGATTCACATTCTCGTCTCCAATCCTCCTTATATACCGGCACGGGATATAGAGGAGCTGCAGCCGGAGGTCAGGGACCATGAGCCGCGCACTGCACTGGATGGCGGCCCCGACGGGCTGGACCCATACCGGGCTATGATGGAGCAGCTTCAGCTGCTGCAGGCGCCGCCGCGCCTTATAGCTCTGGAGCTGGGCATGGGCCAGGCGCCGGAGGTGGCGGAGCTGCTGCGCCGTGCCGGGCACTGGCAGGATATTGTGACCGTCAAGGACCTGGCAGGCATTGAGCGCCATGTGCTTGGGGTGGGGCGCTAGCTGCAAGTGTGCAGTCAAGGAGTCCATCACGAGCGCTGGCATTGTACTGCGGGAAGGTTTTCTTTTACAATAGATGGAGGATATGAACTTGAAAATGGAAACACTAAAGAGCTTGCCCGGCTCTTGCATGGAGGGATGACATGCTGAATAAGCTTAAAAAAATCGACTACCTCATCGTCACCGCCCTGGTAGGGATGATGATCGTCAGCATTACGTCTATATACAGCGTCACTAAAGATACAGCGGATATGGACGGAAGCCATCTGACGATGATGGCTTACTATGTCGTCGCGTTTATTGCATTTTTCGGCATGAGCCTGCTGGATTACCGGCTGCTTCACAAATACGCCCTGTATATTTATTTGGGCGGCATCGGCATCCTGGTATTTACGCTATTTTTCGGGAAGACGATTAATGGCGCCCAGGGCTGGCTGGATCTCGGGATTGTGAACCTGCAGCCGGCAGAGATGTTCAAGCTCATTCTTATTATTTTTGTCACTCATGTGCTCATTATCAGAAACAAGCCGGAGCTTTCCTTTATCAAGGATATTATTCCGATCGGCCTGCTGACCTTCATTCCGTTCGCGCTCGTCATGATTCAGAATGACCTGGGGAATGCACTGGCGTATGTGGTCATTCTGCTTGGCCTGCTGTGGATCGGAAACGTCAAGGTGACTCATGCGCTGATCGGCCTGGTGCTGGTGGCAGGGACGGCTTTTGGCGGGATTCAGGCCTACATTCATTATCATGATCAGATTGAGGAGTTCTTGGGCAAGGGCTCCCGTGCGCACTGGATGGACCGGATCGATCCCTGGCTGATGGCCTCCAGTGTGGATACGTCCGGCGCAGGCTGGCATACGTATAATGCCAAGCTGGCTATTGCGAGCGGCGGGATGAACGGGGAAGGCTTTATGCAGGGGACGTCGGTTCAGTCGGGTCGCGTGCCTTATACGTATTCGGATTCGATTTTTGTGCAAATTGCGGAGGAGTACGGGTTTGTCGGGTCCTCGGTCGTCCTGCTGCTGTATTTCATTCTCATCCACCGGATGATTCTGATCGCGCTGGAAAGCCGGGAGCGGGCAGGTCCGTTCATGATCGTTGGTATTGTGTCGATGCTGCTCTATCAGATTTTCGAGAACATCGGGATGTTTATCGGGCTGATGCCGCTGACAGGCATTACGCTGCCGTTCATTAGCTACGGCGGAACGTCGCTCGTGATCAGCATGGCTTCCCTGGGCGTGGCCATGAGCGTCAAGCTGCACGGGCAGGACATCGAGGAGGATTTCCCCGAGCCCAAAACCTACCGCACCCAGGCGGCGCGGATTCGTCCGCAGAACCGTTGATGTCAGTCCAGCAGGGCGTGGCGGGGTGCCACCCTGCCTGGTTGGCAGCAGGATGAGTTTGGCGGGGATGCTCAAGATGAGATGAACCATAAAGATTCCAAAGCTGAAGGCCCCCGTGCGGGGCTTTTTTGGATGGAGAAGAAGTCTATCAAAAAATCATAGACCGCCACGTTTATCTCTCAAAGCTGCCGGACATACTGGTAGTATCATAGAGTTATCGTAAGAGAGGCGGCTGTCCAATGCAATCATCCCATCCATCCCATGATCCACTGCGTACTGCAGTCAAGCAAATTGTCGTGCTGTTATCCATCTTGTTTCTGGTTGTCATGTCCTGGGAGGAGCAGCGCATTGATGCTGCTGTCACGGAAGGCGCCATCCCGGAGGAGTCCATTCGGCTCCGCATTCTTGCTCATTCCGACGCCCCGGAGGACCAGCTGGTGAAGCAGGACATTCGTGACGCTGTCGTAATGCAGATGAAGAGCTGGGTAGGTGAGCTGGCACCGGAGAGCCTGGAGCAGGCGAAGGCGATGACGAGAAATCACTTGCCGGAGATCGAGGCGCTGGTTGCACAGGAGCTGGCTGTACGGGGCATCACGTATGCTTACCAGGTGGAGCTGGGCGAGGTCCCTTTTCCGACCAAAATGTACGGAAGAGTGATTTATCCCGCAGGTGATTACGAGGCGGTTCGCATTACACTGGGATCCGGCAAGGGCAAGAACTGGTGGTGCGTGCTGTTTCCGCCGCTGTGCTTCATCGGGGACAATGGAGATGTGAGTGCGCCAAAGGAGGCTGCAGGAACACGCACGGCTTCTGCCGAGCCCGCTCCGTCTGAGACGGCAGAGGCAGAGGCGAGTGCGCCGGAGGTACGGTTCTTCCTCTTGGACCTGCTGGCGTCGCTGTGGAGCTGGGTTAGCGGACTGTTTAAGTAGGGTGGAATATGATACACTTTCTAGCAAAAGAGTGCTTGTTCTCTTCAGCGCCGCCACTACCGCTTGTCAAGCGGCGGGGAGCGCTCAGGGTTGGAAGCACTTTTTGTGATTGAATTCGAAGAGAAAGCTTGGGATATAGATGAAGCATGAGAAATGGCAAGATGCAGCAAAAGAAAGACAGCCGCTGACAGGCGGCAAGCGTGCAACGAAGCTGTGGATGCTGGGCGGAAGCGCCCTTGATGGGGCTGAGGCTGAAGGGGGCGCTGCGGCTTTGTTCCATGCGGATTCCCGCAGACTGTCAGCTGGAAGCAGGAGAGGGCCGGAGGAGATCCTCGGCAGTGCGGATGCACCCGACACTTGTGCTCTGCAGGAAGCAGGAGCTGTGCTGGCGGCAGGCGGAACCGTCGCTTTTCCGACGGAAACGGTGTACGGGCTCGGCGCGGATGCGCGCAGCACGGCTGCGGTGGAGCAGATTTTTGCCGCGAAGGGACGGCCTTCGGACAATCCGCTCATCGTACACATTGCAGATCCGGCACAGCTGCAGGAGCTGGTGACCGGCGTGAATGACACCGAGCGGCGTCTGATGGCGCAGTTCTGGCCCGGCCCGCTGACGCTGGTGCTGCCGGTGAAGCCCGGCGCGGTATCGCCGCGGGTGACGGCCGGGCTGGATACGGTCGCCGTGCGGATGCCGGATCATCCGGCGGCGCTGGCGCTGATCCGCGCCTCCGGCTGTCCGCTGGCCGCGCCGAGCGCGAACCGCTCGGGCCGTCCCAGCCCGACGCTGGCCGCGCATGTGCTGGAGGACCTGTCGGGGGCCATCGACGGTGTGCTCGACGGCGGACCGGCAGGCGTCGGCGTCGAATCGACAGTCGTGCAGGCCGCCCCGGACGGCGCCGTTACGGTGCTTCGCCCCGGCGGCGTCACCGAAGAGCAGCTTGCCGGCATTGCGGCAAGCGTGCGGCGCGACCCGGCGCTGGCGCACGCCGGGGGCACAGACAGCCCGGCGCCCCGCTCGCCGGGCATGAAGTACACGCACTATGCGCCTCAGGGCGCGCTGTGCGTGGTCACCGGGCGGACGGCAGCTGCCGTGTCCGCCCGCATCCAGGCCGAGCTGGACGCGGCCCGCACGCGCGGGGAGAAGACCGGTGTGCTGTCGTTCGACGAGCACATCGGCTTCTACCGCGCGGACGTTGCCGTCTCGCTCGGCAGCTTGGCCGCGCCAGAGGAAGCGGCACGGCGGCTGTACGCCGGCCTGCGGCAATTCGATGAGGCCGGCGCGGCCTTCCTCCTGGCGGAAGCCTGCCCGGAGGAAGGCCTCGGTGCCGCAGTGATGAACCGGCTCCTGAAGGCGGCGGGGCATCACATCATAGATGCCGACGCCTGATCAGCGGGACGCGCTGTCCCCGCCCCGGCCCTGGCCTTCTCGCGCCCGCGATGCTTAACGCGCCCCCAGCGCTGCCCCGCCCCTAGCCTTCCCGCGCCCGCGATGCTTAACGCGCCCCCAGCGCTGTCCCGGCCCTGGCCTCCCGCGCCCGCGATGCTCAACGCGCCTACAGCACCGCCTCGGCCCTGGCCTTCCCGCGCCCGCGCGGAATGATTTCCTCCTTGTCCGCATATGGTGTACAAGACCATAGGACTTGGAGGAAAGCGCATGCTGGAGACATCTGTCCAGACCGGGCAGCTGGCCGCGATCTTGATGATGGCCGTGGCCCTGGGGCTGGATGCTTTTTCGCTGGGCATCGGAGTCGGCATGAGGGGGGTACGCCTTCGGCATGTTCTGGCTATCGGGCTCATGACGGCACTGTTTCATATGCTGATGCCTCTGCTGGGGCTCATCTTCGGCCGATATGTCGGCGCTCTGCTGGGCGAGATTACGGGGATTGCAGCGGGAGGGCTGCTCGTGCTGCTGGGCGGACATATGATCTGGAACTCTTTTCAACAGGGGGAATCCCGTCCCGTGAACCATACGACCCTGCTAGGGATGCTTCTATTTTCTTTGAGCGTCAGCATCGACTCCTTCTCGGTCGGAGTCTCCCTGGGGATGTTCAACAGCCACGCGGCATTGATCGTCAATGCCTTCGGTATTGTCGGCGGGCTGATGTCCATCTGCGGCCTGCTGCTGGGGCGGAAGGCGGCAAGCCGCCTAGGGGAATACGGCGAGCTGGCAGGGGGCGCGATTTTGCTTCTGTTTGGCTTGATGTTTATCTTTTGATACAATAACCGCAGATCTTTACAGGCGACAGGAGGCGAGAAGCCGTGACTAATATTTTATTTCTGTGCACAGGCAATACGTGCCGCAGCCCCATGGCGGAAGGCATGCTGCGCAAGCTGGCGGCCGGAAGGTCCATGAAGCTTGAGGTACGCTCTGCCGGGGTAGCTGCCGTGGAGGGCATGCCGATTTCACGTCACGCCCAGGCGGTGCTGCGGGATCAGAGCATTGAGGGGGAATTCACCTCGAAGCCGCTCAGCCGGGAGCTGGTAGCATGGGCAGATTTGATTCTGACACTGACTCAGTCCCACAAGCAGTTCGCGATTTCCCGGTTTCCGGAGGCAGCAGACAAGGTGCATACGCTGAAGGAGTTTGCCGGAGCGGATGAGCAGGTCATGCAGGATCTGCAGGAGCTGGACCGGCTCTATGTATCGGCAGAGCTGGCCCGTTCGCTCGGCGGTGCCCAGTCCAGCCAGGAACGGGAGCGCTTGATCGAGCTGCGCCAGCGGATTCCGAGCTTTGATATCTCGGATCCTTACGGCGGCTCGCTGGAGGACTATGAGGCGACGGCGGCCGAGATCCGGACCGCGCTGTTCCGCCTGCTGGACAAGCTGGAGGGAGAAGCGCGCTGAGGCTGGCTTTAGAGAGCCGGTTTTTTGCAGTCTTTCATCCTGCTGTTTATCGGAATGAGGGACGGCTGCACATCGACGTAAATGGTCCAAATGTCTCCCTTGCTTTTGGGGATGTTTTGATTTAAGATGAAGTGGAAAAAGTGAGATTCCGATGTAACTGGCGACGAAGTGGAGTAAACCACGATGGAGCATCGGAGACATACGGCCGGTCGCCTGGGCAAAGAGCATTTGTGCACGCTATGCGTGTGCAGACTGCTCTTTTTTCGTCTTTTGGCCAGACCATGGGTTATACTATAACTAGTATTTGAACCAGAGGATGAAATCACGAGGAGGTTTTTCAATCATGAGAATCGCATTGGGTACGGATCACGCCGGGATACGCTTGAAGGAAGAGATGATCAAGGTCATTCAGGAGCTGGGGCATGAGGTTGAGGATTTAAGCTGCGGCTGTGAGACGTCTGTGGATTATCCGGATTATGCTCTGCCCGTCTGCGAGCGGGTCATCGCCGGTGAAGCTGACCGGGGCATTCTGATTTGCGGAACGGGGATCGGCATGAGCATTGCAGCGAACAAGGTGCCGGGCATCCGCTGCGCATTGACCCATGATGTATTCTCCGCCAAAGCGACGCGGGAGCATAACGACAGCAATGTGCTGGCACTGGGCGAGCGTGTCGTGGGGCCGGGGCTGGCTGCGGAGATCGTAACAGCCTGGCTGAACACGGAATTCAGCCAAGGTGAGCGCCACATCGGGCGTGTAAGCAAGATTAAGGCCATTGAAGATCGGTATCTGAAAGCCTAATCCCAGGAGCCTGGAGCTTGGTGCTTCGGGGGAAGCCGAGGCTGCGGTCCTTCTAGGGATACGGCTCAACTTGGCATAAGAACACTTCCATACAATATACAGGCGGGAGGCGGTCCACTGGATGGAGCATGGGGCAGAAGTGAGAGACATGAGCTTGAAGGAGCAGACGGCGCAGGTATTGAGAGAGCTGGCGGAAGCAGCCGGTCTCAGGTCGGGCAAGGTGCTGGTGGTCGGCACAAGCACGAGTGAAGCGGCGGGCCGGCGGATCGGCACAAGCGGCGCCCTGGACATCGCGGAGCAGCTGCTTCAAGGTATTCAAGAGGTGCAGCAGGAGCTGGGCTTTGATACGGTCTATCAGTGCTGCGAGCATCTCAACCGCGCGCTGGTTATGGAGCGGGAGGTGCTGGAGCGGCTGTCCTTGAATGAGGTTGCAGCGATTCCCGTCCCTAAAGCCGGCGGCTCGATGGCCGCGGCCGCTTACCGCAGCTTTCGGCAGCCGTGCCTGGCGGAGCATGTCGCGGCAGATGCGGGGCTCGATATTGGCGAGACGCTGATTGGCATGCATCTGAGGCATGTCGCGGTGCCCTTCCGCCCTTCGCGCCGCAGCATCGGCGAGGCGAGAGTAACTGCGGCATTTACCCGCCCGAAGCTGATCGGCGGCGAACGCGCCGTGTACAGGCTGGAGAACGAGAGCGGAGCCGGTTTTTGTGATTGATGACGTTATTTACCTTACTTTTATATAAATACTATGTAGATTCAGGGAGGAAATAATTATGATGGAACATTTGCGCAAGGCCGACCCGGCTGTACTGGAAGCCATGAATCTGGAGCTTTCCCGCCAGCGCAGCAACATTGAGCTGATTGCATCAGAGAACATTGTCAGCGAGGCTGTTATGGAAGCTATGGGCTCCGTGCTGACGAACAAATACGCGGAAGGCCTGCCGGGCAAGCGCTACTACGGCGGCTGTGAGCGTGTAGATATTGTTGAGGATCTGGCGCGTGACCGTGCGAAGGAGCTGTTCGGAGCAGATCATGCGAATGTACAGCCTCACTCTGGCGCACAAGCGAACATGGCCGTTTACCTGGCTGTGCTGAAGCCTGGAGATACCGTACTGGGTATGAACCTTGCTCATGGCGGACATCTGACGCACGGCAGCCCTGTGAACGCTTCGGGCCTGCTGTACAACTTCGTTGCCTATGGCGTACAGGAAGACAGCTTCCTCATCGACTATGATGAAGTCCGCAAAGCGGCGTTCAAGCACCGCCCTCGCCTGATTGTAGCCGGCGCGAGTGCATACCCGCGGATCATTGATTTCGAAAAAATGGCTTCCATCGCAAACGACGTCGGCGCGCTCTTCATGGTAGACATGGCGCACATCGCCGGCCTTGTTGCAGCCGGTCTGCATCCGAGCCCGGTTCCGCATGCGCATTTTGTAACGACAACTACGCACAAGACACTGCGCGGACCTCGCGGCGGCTTGATTCTGTGCAAGCAGCCATGGGCGACGGCTATTGACAAGGCTGTGTTCCCTGGCTCCCAGGGCGGTCCTTTGATGCACGTCATTGCTTCCAAGGCGGTGGCTTTCGGTGAAGCGCTGCAGCCTTCCTTCAAGGAATACTGCCAGCAGGTGGTGAACAACGCGAAGGTGCTGTGCGAAACGCTGATTGAGGAAGGCCTGAACATTGTATCCGGCGGCACTGACAATCACCTGATGCTGCTTGATACCCGCAATATGGACATCACCGGCAAGGACGCGGAAAAAGTGCTCGACTCCATCGGCATCACGGTGAACAAGAACGCCATTCCGTTTGACCCGACATCTCCGTTTGTGACCAGCGGCATCCGGCTTGGTACGCCGGCAGTCACCTCCCGCGGCATGGACGAAGCTGCAATGAAGACGATCGGCAAGGTCATTGCCATGACGCTTCGCCAGCCGAAGGACGAGGAGAATCTGGCGAAGGCCGCCCGTATGGTGGCTGAGCTGACGGACCAATACCCGCTGTATCCTGAAATGAAGTACTAATCCTATATCGACTGCTATTACCAAGGCCCCGTCAGGTATGACGGGGTTTCTTGCATATTCTTTACAGAGCGGGAAACGCCGCTTTTACAGGTGGAAAACATTCATCGGTCTTGCAGGTGTAAAATCACATCCGGGAGTGATATAATAGACAAGATTTATGGAGCCACAATCCTGCTTGCAGCCCATATTGAAGAACATATAAGAACATATACGTAACCAACCGGAGGGACCTGACATGGGAAAATTGGTGATTTGTGATCACCCTTTAATTCAACACAAACTAACTTTTATACGCGATAAGCAGACCAACACGAAGGATTTTCGGGAGCTGGTGGATGAGGTCGCTACCTTGATGGCGTATGAAATTACACGCAATATTTCATTGGAATCTATTGCTGTAACGACACCGGTGGCGCAGACGGAGGGCAAGGTCATTTCTGGCCGCATGCTGGGGCTCATCCCGATTCTTCGCGCCGGGCTGGGGATGCTGGATGGCGTCGTGAAGCTGCTGCCGGCGGCGAAGGTCGGACATGTCGGCTTGTTCCGGGATCCGGAAACGCTGCAGCCGGTCGAATATTATACCAAGCTGCCAACCGATGTGACCGAGCGCGAGCTGATCGTGATCGATCCCATGCTGGCTACCGGCGGCTCGGCGATTGCGGCCATTGATGTGCTGAAGAAGCGCGGCTGCACACAGATCAAGATGATGAACCTGGTTGCCGCGCCGGAGGGCGTGAAGGCCGTGCATGATGCTCATCCGGATGTCGATATTTATGTAGCGGCGCTGGACGAGGGTCTGGATGATCACGGGTACATTGTGCCTGGCCTTGGCGATGCCGGTGACCGGCTGTACGGCACGAAGTAGCCGCCGCAAGCCGAGATATAAACGCTGTGATGCTTTGATCCATGCTTTCGCATGGAAGGTCTTTGCTGTATAGCGGGAGAAGAGGAGTTAGTCCAACATGTCCAAAATTAAAGTGATGACGATCTTCGGCGTCCGGCCGGAGGCGATCAAAATGGCGCCGCTCATTCTGGAGCTTCAGCGCCATCCCGAGCACATTGAATCTGTGGTCTGCGTGACCGCGCAGCACCGCCAGATGCTTGATCAAGTGCTGGACGTATTCGGCATCGTGCCGGATTATGATCTGAATGTAATGAAGGACCGCCAGACGCTGAATGAAATTACGGTTCGCGTGCTGGAGGGGCTGGAGCCCGTGCTGCGCGAAGCGAAGCCGGACATTGTGCTCGTTCACGGCGACACGCTGACGACCTTCCTCGCCAGCTATGCGGCTTTTCTTCAGAAGATCCAGGTGGGCCATGTTGAAGCCGGTCTTCGAACATGGAACAAGCTTTCTCCGTATCCGGAGGAGATGAACCGCCAGCTGACCGGGGTGCTGGCTGATATTCATTTTGCACCAACCGATTTGTCTGCGGGCAATTTGAGAAGCGAGAACAAGAATGAAGACTCGATCTATGTGACAGGCAACACCATTACCGATGTGTTCCGTTATACCGTGAAGCCGGATTATACCCACCCGATGCTGGACTGGGCCAAAGGCAAACGGCTGATTCTGATGACCGCCCACCGGCGGGAGTCGCAGGGGGAGCCGCATCGTAATGTGTTCCGCGCTGTGAAGCGGATTGCGGATGAGTTTGAGGACGTTGCGATCGTGTATCCTGTTCATCCCAGCCCTGCGGTGCTGGAGCCGGCTCATGAGATTCTGGGAGGCCATCCCCGCATCCGCCTGATCGATCCGATGGATGTGGTGGACTTCCACAATTTCTACCCGCACACCCACCTGATCCTGACGGATTCCGGCGGACTTCAGGAGGAGGCGCCTTCTTACGGCGTGCCTGTGCTGGTGCTTCGGGATACGACGGAGCGGCCGGAAGGCGTTGAAGCAGGGACGCTGTCGCTCGCCGGAACCCACGAGCAAGAGGTTTATGAGAAGACGCGCAGCCTGCTCACGGATCAGGACCTGTATGAGTCCATGAGCAAAGCCGCGAATCCGTATGGGGATGGACAAGCCTCGGAGCGGATCGTGAATGCGATTTTGCATCATTTTGGCGTACAGAGCGAGCGTCCGTCGGAGTTTCACAGAATGTTCACAAACCGTTAAAAAAATATAAGCTGCAGTACAGCAGCGCAGTATACAGTTGAACTGTACGGTTGACGCGGCGTTTCGGGATTTTAAATACCCTGAAACGCCCGTTTTATAAGGAAAATCAGTCAAAGTGATTCATTGACAAACTCTTCTGTTATTCAGTAAAATGAGTTGGGATTAGAGAGGTACTATGAAAAATCCGAACAGTCAAGATAACCCTTGGATGATTGCGCTTTATCTCGGCGGATCCGGCGGACTGCTGGCAGCCTACATCGTAATTGGTTTTTTTGCAGGAAGGTGGGTCATGGAATGGATGGACGGGCCTAGGTACTGGCTGGCCATTGGAACCTTGACCGGACTCGCTTTGGGGATTTTGAATATATCTCTTCTCATTAAAAAGTTTCTGGGGGCACAACGTGAATGATCTGACATCCATTGTGGGCGCCGTGACGAGGATTTCCTATCTCATTATGGCAGCGCTGTTTCTGGGATGGGCTGTATATCCGGAATTTCGGCCAGAGTTTGCCGGAGCGATTCTGGGCATGACAGCAGGGCTGTTTAACTTTCGCTTCCTTTCCCTGAAGGTGCGGCAGGTGGCCCAAATGGCGGTCGACAACCATGACAAGCGGCTCAGCTTCGGCTTCATTACCCGCCTGTGCATCGGCGTGCTGATCGCAGCTGTGGCCATCAAGCTGGAACAGGTATCATTGGGTGCGGCTGTCGCCGGTTTGTTCATCCCCCAGGTGTTGACGATTCCTGTCAGCATTGTGTTCAGTTTGAGAAACAACCAATGACCAACGCTAACTTGGAAAGGGGTGAAAACTAATACATGCATGATTCACCGGTTATTATTCTCGGCGGGCTACATATTGACTTGTCAGCGGTTCTGATGCTCCTGGTCACCTGCGTGGTGGTCTTTGCACTCGTGATGCTGTCTGTCCGTAATCTGTCTGTCGAAAACCCTTCCAAACTGCAAAACTTCATGGAATGGGTAGTAGAATTTGTGCAGGGCATCGTCGCTAGTGCAATGGACCTGAATAAGGGAAGGCAGTACATATCGCTCGGCCTGACTCTGATTTTGTTCATTTTTGTAGCGAACCTTCTGGGCTTGCCGTTCTCCGTCATTACAGATCTTCCAGCCAATTTCACTGTGTTCGGACACGTGATCGAGGCGACGAAGGATCTCAAGCCGGACTACTATGCACACGTTCTGTGGTGGAAATCGCCAACGGCTGACATCTCGGTTACCGCAGGTCTGGCCATCGTCGTTTTCATCTTGATGAACTACCTGGGATTGAAGCTGAACCGCAAGCATTACCTGAAGCACTACATCGAGCCGTTTCCAATCTTCCTGCCGCTCAACATTGTTGAGAACCTGGCAAAGCCTATCGCTTTGTCGATCCGGCTGTACGCAAACATTTTTGCAGGTGAGGTATTGATTACGGTTATTCTGAAGACAGGCTTCTACGGCATTCCGTTTATGGCGGCATGGCAGGGCTTCAGTATCTTTGTCGGCGCGCTGCAGGCGTTTATCTTTACCATCCTGACGATGGTGTACATCTCGCAGGCTTCGATTCACGAAGAGCATTAATGAACTCCGAGAATTGCCCGTGCAAGCGGTGTGATTCGAAAGAGATATTATTTATAGCTTTACCAATTCAAAGCAACTTAATTTAAGGAGGATTTTTAACAATGGGAATGGAATATTTGGCAGCAGCAATTGCAGTAGGTTTGGGCGCATTGGGCGCAGGCTTGGGTAACGGTATGATCGTAAGCAGAACGGTAGAGTCTATCGCTCGTCAGCCGGAAGCTCGCGGCCAGCTTCAAACAACGATGTTTATCGGCGTAGGTATCGTCGAGGTTATTCCTTTGGCGGCTACTGTAATCGCGTTCCTGATCATGTTTTCTTAATAACAATACAACGGTTTGGCGGGGAGGGCCGATGCCATCCGCGCCTTCGTTTTGTTAAACACCGCACTTCGTGTTAACGGAAAGGAGTGACTTTAATGCATATTTTGTGGGAAAACATTGCAATTACGATAATTTCATTTATCTTGCTTTATGTTCTGCTTCAGAAGTTCGCATTCAGCAAGCTGTTTGCGATCATGGAGCAGCGCCGCGAGCTTGTCATGGGTCAAATGAATGAAGCAGCACAAACCCGCCAGCAGGCGGCTCAATATGTAGAAGATCAGAAGAAGGCACTGGAGCAGGCTCGTAAGGATGCTCAAGAAATTATTGAACGTTCCAGACAGACCAGCAGCAAGCAGGCTGAGCAAATGCTGGAGCAAGCGAAGGAAGAGGCTGTACGTCTGAAGACGGAAGCTGTTCGCGACATCGAGAATGAGAAGAACAAGGCTGTTGAAGAGCTGCGCAGCGAGCTGGGCACGGTATCCGTGAAGATCGCATCGAAGCTGATTCAACGTGAAGTGAGCAACGGCAAAGCCCAGGAAGAATTGGTAGACCAATACCTTAAAGAGGTAGGGGGCAGACCATGAGCCAGGAAACTGTAGCAGCGAAGCGGTATGCGCGGGCGCTGTTCGAAGTGGCGGCTCAGCAGCAGAAGGGTCTGGAAGTGGAAGAGGAGCTTCGTTCGGTAGTCCAAGCCATTGAAGGCGATACCGACATTCAGAAGTTTATCTCCACTCCGAATGTGCCTCAGTCCGTGAAGATGGAAGTGCTTAGCAAGGCATTGGCAGGGAAAGTGTCAGCGCCGGTTATGAATACAATGGAGCTGCTCTTGAACCGTGGACGCGCAGAGCTGATCAGCGACCTGCTTGACAGCTATGTGAAGATTCAGGGAGACAGCCTGGGAATGGCGGATGCAACCGTGTATTCGACCTATCCCCTGAGCGAGCAGGAGCAGAATCAGGTGTCTGCCGAATTCGGACAGATGGCCCAGAAGAAGATTCGTGTCAGTAATGTAGTGGACGAGAGCCTGCTGGGAGGACTGAAGGTTGTAATCGGCGATAAGCTGTACGACGGCAGTCTGGCTGGCAAGCTGCAGCGTCTCGAGAAATCTTTCAGAGTTTAGAAGATAGGGGTGAACACGTTGAGTATCAGACCTGAAGAAATCAGTACTTTGATTAAAAGTCAAATTGAACAATACAAATCCGATATCGCTGTTTCTGAAGTGGGTACGGTAATTCAAGTTAGTGACGGTATCGCTCGCGTATACGGCCTTGAAAATGCCATGTCCGGTGAATTGCTGGAGTTCCAAAGCGGCGTATTCGGTTTGGCGCTCAACCTGGAAGAAAGCAACGTGGGTGTCGTTATCCTCGGTCCTTTCTCCGACATTAAGGAAGGCGATCAGGTTAAGCGTACAGGACGGATCATGGAGGTGCCTGTAGGTGAAGCACTTCTGGGACGTGTCGTAAACCCGCTGGGTCAGCCACTGGATGGCAAAGGCCCAATTGAAGCGGCTGCATATCGTCCGGTAGAAAGCAACGCTCCAGGCGTTATCGACCGTAAATCCGTTCATGAGCCGATGCAGACTGGAATTAAAGCGATCGACGCTATGGTTCCAATCGGCCGCGGTCAGCGCGAATTGATCATCGGTGACCGTCAAACAGGTAAAACCTCGATCGCGATTGACACGATCCTGAACCAGAAGGGCAATGGCGTGAAATGTATTTACGTCGCAATTGGCCAGAAGCAATCCACGGTTGCACAGGTTGTAGAAACACTGCGTCGTCATGGTGCACTGGAATACACAATCATCGTGACCGCTTCCGCTTCCGAGCCGGCTCCTCTGCAGTACATTGCTCCATACGCAGGCTGCGCTATGGGCGAGTACTTCATGTTCAAGGGTGAGCATGCCCTCATCATTTATGATGACCTGTCCAAGCAGGCAGCAGCTTACCGCGAACTGTCCTTGCTGCTTCGTCGTCCTCCAGGCCGGGAAGCATATCCGGGTGACGTTTTCTATCTGCATTCCCGTTTGCTGGAGCGTGCAGCGAAGCTGAGCGACGAGCTGGGCGGCGGTTCCCTGACGGCACTGCCATTCATCGAGACGCAGGCTTCTGACGTATCCGCGTACATTCCGACGAACGTGATTTCGATTACCGACGGACAGATCTTCCTGGAGTCTGACCTGTTCTACTCCGGTCAGCGCCCAGCGATCAACGTAGGTATTTCCGTATCCCGTGTCGGCGGCTCCGCGCAGATTAAAGCGATGAAGAAGGTTGCCGGCGGTCTGAAGCTGGATCTCGCACAATACCGCGAGCTTCAAGCGTTCTCCCAGTTCGGATCCGATCTGGACAAATCCACACTGGCTCGCCTGAATCGTGGTGCGAGACTGATGGAAATCCTGAAGCAGGGTGTAAACCAGCCGTTGTCTGTTGAACAGCAGGTCATCAGCTTGTACACAGCAGTGAAGGGTTACCTGGATGAAATTCAAGTTGCGGATGTTCGCCGCTTCGAGAAAGAATTCCTTGCCTATGTGGAAAGCAACAAGCCGGAAATCATTCAATCCATTACGGATACGAAGGATTTGACAGCGGATAACGAAAATGCGCTGAAGAGTGCCATCGAGCAGTTCAAGAAGGGCTTTGCTGCTTCGGCATAAGGCTCGGCATTCTCAGTAATACAATGGAAGGGGAGCCGCGTGGCGTACGTCCGGTATCCTCTTTCATCATAATCAGGTACCGCTTTGGCTTCGCCAAAGCTTATGTTGATGCTTACGAAGTAACTTTGGCTTCGCCAAAGTTTATGTTGATGCTTACGAAGTAACTTTGGCTTCGCCAAAGTTTTGAGGTGGTGAAAACATGGCAAGAGGATTACGCGATATCAAACGGCAGATCAAAAGTATCCAGAACACCAAGCAGATCACCAAGGCAATGGAAATGGTCGCTGCGGCCAAGCTGAGAAGAGCGCAGGAGAAGGCGACATCCGCCCTTCCTTACTCCGAGAAGCTGAAAGAGGTAGTCGGCAGCATTGCAGCCGGCACCAAAGGCATCAGCCATCCCATGCTGGAAAAGCGCGAGGTGAAAAAGACCGGTTACCTGGTCATCACTTCCGACCGCGGTCTTGCAGGGGCTTCCAACTCCAACGTTTTGCGTAAAGTCTCGGCGATTCTGGCTGAGCGCCATAAGTCCAAGGACGAGTACACGATCTTCGTCATTGGCCGTAAAGGCCGCGATTACTTCCGCCGCCGCGAGCTTCCGGTTTCAGAAGCGCTGACAGATTTGTCAGACAGCCCTACATATGGGGACATCAAGTCGATTGCATCGGCTGCGGTGCAGCAGTATGAGCTGGGTCATATTGACGAGCTATACCTTTGCTATAACCGTTTCTTGAATGCTTTGACACAAACCCCGGAAGTGGACCAGCTTCTGCCTATGGAAAATATCGGAGCCGGCGCAAGTGCATCCGGTCATGAATACGAGCCTTCGCCAGAGGCGGTTCTGGAGGCTTTGCTTCCGAAATATGCAGAGACGCTCATCTTCAGCGCAATGCTGAACGCCAAGGCAAGTGAGCTCGGTGCCAAGATGACCGCGATGGGTGCTGCAACGAAGAACGCCAGCAAGCTGATCGGCGAGCTGAAATTGACATACAACCGTGCCCGTCAGGCTGCAATCACTCAGGAAATTTCCGAGATTGTTGCCGGTGCCGACGCACAGTAACGTGCTAGACCTAGCTTCAACATGAAGAAATATGGGCGGCACAGATCGTGCTGCTTTACGATGATCGCTCGCCGTGCATAACGGCGGGCGGGTAGGAGGGAAAACGAAAAGATGAACAAAGGACGCGTTGTCAGCATTACAGGCGCTGTTGTTGACATTGAATTTGAACGCGGTCAGCTTCCCGACATCTTTAACGCTGTCAAGATTGAAGGCGTTGTGGAAGGCGGCCGTTCGGTTAATCTGACTTTGGAAGTATCCAACCACCTGGGTGATAACCTGGTACGTTGTATCGCGATGTCCTCGACCGATGGCTTGATTCGTGGAATCGAGGCAATGGATCTGGGCAGACCGATTACTGTACCTGTAGGCTCTTCTACACTGGGCCGTGTATTTAACGTTCTGGGTGAGCCGATTGATAATGCAGGCGTGGTTGTATCCGAGGTCAATAACCCGATCCACCGTGAAGCTCCAGCATATGATGAGCTTTCCACGCAAGCTGAAATGCTGGAAACCGGCATCAAGGTTATCGACCTGCTGGCTCCTTACCAAAAGGGCGGCAAAATCGGTCTCTTCGGCGGCGCGGGTGTAGGTAAAACCGTTGCGATCCAGGAACTGATCAATAACATCGCTCAAGAGCACGGCGGTATCTCTGTATTTGCAGGGGTCGGCGAGCGTACTCGTGAAGGTAATGACCTGTACCACGAGATGAGCGATTCCGGCGTAATCAACAAAACCGCGATGGTTTTTGGACAGATGAACGAGCCTCCGGGCGCGCGTCTGCGTGTAGCCCTGACCGGTTTGACGATGGCGGAGTATTTCCGTGACCAGGAAGGCAAGGACGTACTGCTCTTCATTGATAACATCTTCCGTTTCACCCAAGCGGGTTCTGAAGTATCGGCCCTCCTCGGCCGGATGCCTTCAGCGGTAGGTTACCAGCCGACACTGGCTTCCGAGATGGGACGTCTGCAAGAGCGGATTACCTCCACGAAGAAGGGCTCAGTAACGTCCATCCAGGCGATCTACGTGCCTGCGGATGACTATACGGATCCGGCTCCGGCAACAACGTTTGCCCACTTGGACGCAACGACAAACCTGGAGCGTAAAATTTCCGAGATGGGTATCTACCCGGCGGTAGATCCGCTGGCATCCAGCCCCCGGATTCTGGCTCCTGAGGTTGTAGGTGAAGAGCATTACAACGTAGCTCAAGGCGTTAAGAAAATTCTTGCTCGTTACAACGAGCTTCAGGATATCATCGCGATCCTCGGTATGGACGAGCTGAGTGAGGAAGATAAAGCGATCGTTGCGCGTGCGCGCCGCGTTCAGCGTTTCCTGTCCCAGCCGTTCCACGTAGCCGAGCAGTTCAACGGTATGCCGGGTAAATATGTACCGGTTAAAGAAACCGTGCGCAGCTTCAAGGAAATTCTGGATGGTAAGCATGACAGCCTTCCGGAGGCCGCTTTCCTGTTCGTCGGCACCATTGAGGAAGCAGTGGAAAAAGCCAAAACTATGTAAGCTGACGCTCTCGTATCAGACAGGCGGGACACTGATAATTCAGCATGTCTTGCCTGCTGCTGCGGGTTTTCTGCGGAAAACGGTGAGGAGGGATGGAAGTGAGCACCTTTTTGTTAGAGATTGTAACTCCGGACCGCCTGGTGTATTCCGAGCAGGCCAACAGCATTACTGTGCGTGGTGTGGAAGGGGAGCTGGGCATTTTGCCGGGGCATATCCCATTCGTAACGCCGCTGCAGGTCGCTCCGGTTTTCGTGAAAATCGGAAATCAGACTACCGCATTTGCGGTTCAGGGCGGATTTGTTGAGGTCCGGAAGGACAAAGTGGTGATCTTGGCAGAAAGCGCCGAGAAAGCGACTGAAATTGATCTTGAGCGTGCTGAGGCTGCAAAGAGCCGGGCAGAAGCCCGTCTGGGCGCAAGCCGCCAGGATGAAATAGACCATCGCCGTGCCGAGCTGTCTCTGCAGCGGGCGATGAACCGGATCAAGGTTTCCGGCGGAAACTAAGATTTATTATAGACACTAAAGAGAAGCGATTCAGCTGTGCAAGCAGCAGAATCGCTTTTTTCATTGCAAAAAAGCTTGGCGTTTTCAAAGTAAAAAGGGCGATGAATGCTGATATAACGCGGTTTAGGGCCATATGTCATGAAAAAGTTCATGAAAATGACCATAAGTGATCATTTTTTTTTATTTCCGAGGAAATGGTGGGATATAGGGGTGGATTCTTCAGGCTTTGCCAAGTATGATAGAGAAGTCGGTCCTTTTCGGGCCTAACATCTGAGCCTGGAGGAGGGAATATGAATCAAGACATTTCAAGTGCCGTAGACAGTGCGGTGGGCGTAAGCGGACTCATCTCCATCACTGTATCACTCTTATGCATTGCACTGGCATGGTGGGCATTACAAACATTAAAACTGGATTTGGTGATCCGAAATCCCAAAAGTCCCCAAGGAAGGCTGCTGCATGTGCTGCTGGCTGTAGTGCTGGGTCGTTTTGTAGCTGAATTTCTCATTGACTATTTGATTTGGAGCCAAATGATCCGATATATTTTTTAGGTTTATTGCTAGCTGTGTTTTAACGGGGTCTTGATTGGTTATAAGTCTGATAGGCTGCCTGAGACAGATGTCGAATAAACGTGAATTATTATGTTAACAATGACAATAAGCATAATAATCGGGCGGACGAACATGACTTCTGAACTAAACCGTTCACCCGCTCCTGAATGAAATGACAGGTCAGGAATGACGCGTGGGAACCTTTTGAGGTCTATGTCGCATACAACTAATGTATTGAAATGCTTGTTAGAGAAATCGTAATGAGTTAAGGATCTTGAGCCATGCGTGGCGTGATTCCCGTAGAAGTCTAGGGAAATTAGGGACTCGATGAACGGGAAATAGTCCTTGGTAACCTTGTACGTCTGGAAATGGCAATGGTAAGATGTAAGTTGGAAATTCAGCAGGTATTTGTAACGTCATTGATAAGAATGTATGATAATCAGAATTTATGGACGCGGAGGGAAACCAAGATGAGCAAATTTATCGTCCGCGGTGGCAAAAGACTGGCCGGAAGTGTCAAAGTCAGCGGAGCAAAGAATTCAGTTCTTCCGATCATCGCCGCCTCTCTTCTCGGGGAAGAAGGAGAAAGTGTCATTATTGACGCCCCTCCTCTTGACGATGTGATGACCATTAGCAAGGTGTTAGAATCTTTAGGGGCTGCAGTTACATATAAGGATGATGTGATCACTGTAAACGCGGAGAACATCTCCACATGTGAAGCACCGTATGAATGGGTGCGAAAAATGCGTGCCTCGTTCCTGGTGATGGGACCTTTGCTTGCTCGCTGTGGCAGCACGAAGATTTCTCTTCCGGGTGGCTGTGCCATCGGGACCAGACCGATTGACCAGCATTTGAAAGGCTTTGAAGCATTGGGTGCAGAGATCAGCTTGGGTCAAGGATTCATTGAGGCCAAGAGCAATGGAAGACTGCGCGGTGCCAAAATATATCTGGATGTTGCCAGCGTAGGCGCAACCCAGAACATCATGATGGCGGCTACGCTGGCTGAAGGCGTAACCACGATCGAAAATGCCGCGAAAGAGCCGGAAATTGTCGATTTGGCGAACTACCTGAACGGGATGGGCGCTGTGGTTCGCGGTGCAGGCACCGGGGTCATTCGGATCGAAGGTGTAGAGAAGCTGCACGGCGTGAAGCATCATGTCATTCCGGACCGGATTGAAGCCGGGACCTTCATGGCGGCAGCCGCCATTACGGGTGGAGATGTGTATGTGGAAGGCGCGATTGCGGACCATTTAGGCTCTTTGATTGCGAAGATGGAGGAAATGGGTGTGACGGTACAGCCGGATGAGAACGGGATCCGGGTGATTGCCGACAAGCCGCTGAAGGCTGTGGATGTGAAAACTCTCCCATACCCGGGCTTTCCGACCGATATGCAGTCTCAGATGATGGCGCTGCTGCTGAAATCCAAGGGAACCAGTGTGGTCACGGAGACCGTTTTTGAGAACCGCTTCATGCATGTGGAAGAATTCCAGCTTATGAATGCGGAAATCAAGATTGAAGGACGCTCCTCCATCGTAACGGGAGACGCCAAGCTGACCGGAGCAAAGGTATGCGCAACGGACCTTCGCGCAGGCGCAGCCTTGATTATGGCTGGATTGGTGGCTGAAGGAACGACAGAGGTCACAGGTACGCATCATATTGATCGCGGCTATGTGAATCTGGCAGAGAAGCTGTCCGGTCTTGGCGCAGACATCTGGCGTATTTCGACAGAAGAGCGCAGTACACAGGAGACGGTGAAGTCGGCTGTTGCAGAAATCGAAGACACGAAGGTGTTCAAGGTTCAGCCAAGCTGGGTGTAAGGAAACGACTTCTAGAGTTCTCTTAAGACGGCGGATGAAGCCGGGGGAGAAGGCTGCTGCTCTGAAATAGCAGCATGCGATAGAAGTAACATGAACAAAGACATGGTGATACCAGGAAGCTGTTCCCGGTACCGCCATGTCTTTGTTTGTTTCTAGGGAATGCTAGGGAGCACACTACGTTCGGATCCGGTTCTATCATCTGTTACTCTCTCATACATATATATCAATTCAAAAATATGGACGCACTTGGCGTTAAAGCGTGGGATTCAGGAGGGAGAGCAGAATGAAAGATTCCAAGGTTCGTATCCAAGTTTCGATCCCGGCTCAACGCGGCAGCGACGCTGCCATAGATACAAGAGAGGCAGGAGAGGGCGAGCAAAAGCATGAGCAAAAGCATGAGCATGAGCATGGGCAGGAGCAGATGGCAGAGCCGCAGCCTATGATTACGTGGAGCTTCCCGGGCGGTTCCGCTGGGGAGCACGGGGCGGCGAGAGAGCCAGGGCGGCCGAGCGCGGGCACGAGAGTGGCGGCGAAGCACGGGGCGGCGAGGGCAGAGCAAGGCAGCGCGCGGGCCCGCGCAGCGGAGGCGGCGCCGCTGCCCGTTCCGGGCGCGGCCGCGGCTGCGCCTGACGGCGCGCGGCGCGGGAGCCCCGCACGCACGTCCCGTGCGCGCCTCCCGCGCCCATGGCGCCGCGGCCGCGCCGCGCGGCGCCCGGCCCGCCCGCAGCGGGTGCAGCTGCACCCCGCTGCGTGGGCCCTGGCGGGCCTGCTGGCCCTCGCGCTGGCGCTGCCGCTGCTGGTGGTTGCCCCGGGGGGCACCCACCAGCCCGCACCGCCCGCGCCCGGGCCGGCGCCCGCCGCCCCTTCCGCCATGCCGAAGGCGGCGGAAGAGCCGACCGTGTCCGTCTACCTGTCGGGGACGGACACGGTGGAGCAGCTCCCGCTGGAGCGCTACCTCGTCGGCGTCGTCGCCGCCGAAATGCCGGCGGCGTTCCAGCCCGAGGCCTTAAAGGCTCAGGCGATCGCCGCCCGCACCTATATCGTGCAGCGCCTGCGCAGCGGTGATACCAGCGGAGTCCCGGGGGACAAGGCCCTGGTTACCGACACGGTGGCGCACCAGGCTTATATTTCCCGGGACATGCTGGAGAAGGAATGGAAGGCAGGCGGCAAGCAGCCGGAGCTGGACAAGATTCAACAAGCCGTGAATGACACGAGAGGCATCGTGATGACGTATGAGGGGGAGCCGATCACGGCTTCTTTTTTCTCCACCAGTAATGGGTATACCGAGAATTCAGAAGACTACTGGAGTAACGCCTTTCCCTATCTCCGAAGCGTAGAGAGCCCGTGGGATCTGGAAGTTTCGCCGAAATACAAGACGGTCGTCACGATGAAGCGCAAGGAGCTTGTGAATCTGCTGGGATTGGCCAGTGCCGCGGTTCCGGTGTCGAAGTCGGGAGAGGGCAGCGGGAGCTTTTTCAAAGTGACAGCCTACACGGAGGGCGGGAGGATCAAGCAGGCGCTGCTGGGTGGTCAAGCCTTTACCGGCCGGGAAATCCGCGAGAGGCTGGACCTGCGCTCCAGTCAATTCGATCTTGAGCTGCGCGGAGAGGAGGTCATCATTACGACCTATGGCTTCGGGCATGGTGTGGGCATGAGCCAGTACGGTGCAGAGGGGATGGCGCGCGAAGGCTACCTGGCGAAAGAGATTCTGAGCCACTACTACACAGGCATTTCTTTTGCCGAAACTGATAAACTACTGCCCTCGAAAAAATAATAGATAGCCCACGTATAAAAGAAAACACCCCGGTAACAATGGTTACTGAGGTGATTGCAAATGAATGAATCAAACAAAAATGCTCCAAACCGCGAAGAAGCTCCTAAAACTGCACAGGGAGAGCCGGCTCAAGCGCCGTCTTCGTGGAAAAAAATGTTGTCCAGACGGTGGGTGTTCCCGGCAGCTTATGTAGCAGCAGCGGCAATTATACTAACCCTCGTGTGGGTCTACCAGGACACCGACCAGCAACCGCTGAACCCGCAGAACGCCGTGAATGACGCTCAAGGCGCAGGAACGACAACGGCTGCGGAAGGCAAGGACGGGGAAGCGGTAGAAGTGATTGCCAGTGCGGAGAACATGATTTGGCCGGCCGCGGATCAAGCGGAGGCGGTCATCGTCAAATCGTTCTTTGATGCAGAAGCTCCGGAAGAAGAGCATGCGGCAGCGATGGTTCAGTACAATGACACGTTTACACCGAACACCGGGATCGACCTGGCGCGCCAGGACAACAAGCCTTTTGATGTACAAGCTGTACAAAGCGGTCAGGTGACCCGGGTAGAAGAGCATCCCGTAAACGGAACCGTAGTCGAAATTACCCATGCCGGCGAGCTGAAAACCGTATACCAGAGCCTTAGCGGTGCCGCGGTTGAAGAAGGCAGCGAAGTGAAGCAGGGCGATGTGATCGGCCAGGCCGGACGCAGCGAGTTCGAGAAGGATCTCGGCAACCATCTGCACTTCGAAGTGTATCAGGCCGGTAATCTCATGAACCCGGAAACACTGTTCAGCAAAAAATAATACCGACCAGCCTTGGCAGCCGTGCGCTGCCGGATGGACAAGAGGAAAGCGGGGGCTTGTTTCCCCGCTTTTTTCGTGCTGTGGCAAGGGCTGTACAGGCTGCCGCTGCTCCAGTGTGTCAGCGCGCCCCTGCCTCTGCGCGAAGCAGGCCAGCCGGCATGTCCGCAAAATAATTGGGCCCCGCGCAGCTTGTCACCCCGTGAAACCGCGAATATCCCGTCATGCCACTCATATAATGTACCAAACTATCCACACAGTAGGGAGGCGGGAGCGTGCACGATTACATCAAAGAGCGGACCATTAAAATCGGACGCTGCATCGTGGAAACCAGGCATACAGTCCGAACGATTGCCAAAGAGTTTGGCGTGTCAAAAAGCACGGTGCATAAGGATTTAACCGAGCGTCTGCCGGAGATCAACCCGGACCTGGCGGATCAGGTTAAGCATATCTTGGAGTACCACAAGTCCATACGCCATCTCCGGGGCGGCGAAGCGACCAAGATCAAGTACAAAAAAACGGCCTCCGGTTCCCGCGAGCCTGTGATTTCTGCTAAATCTTGATTATAGGTCAAAGGTCGCGAAAATGGCGTTGAATCCCTCCCCTAAAGTATGATATGTTAAAAGCTGGTATAAGATCGACGATTTTATCCCGGGCTGTGCCGGTTTTTCACCGGAAATGTCGTTATATGTCAGTTTGTTATGACCAGAATTTCTATTCCTTTGACCTAGAACCGGTACACTTTTATCATAAAATAACACTTTGGGGGCTTTTCATGATGTTTAGCAAGGATATCGGGATCGATCTCGGAACAGCGAACGTATTAATCCACGTCAAGGGCAGAGGTGTCGTCTTGAATGAGCCCTCTGTCGTGGCGATCGAAAGCGAGAATCGGCGAGTCCTTGCCGTCGGGGAGGCAGCACGGCGTATGGTAGGCCGCACCCCCGGCAACATTACGGCGATCCGCCCGCTGAGGGACGGGGTTATCGCCGATTTTGACATTACGGAAAGCATGCTGAGGTACTTTATCGACCGCGTTGGCGCCCGAAGCTGGCACAGCCGCCCCCGTATTCTGATCTGTGCGCCTACGAACATTACATCCGTAGAGCAGAAGTCGATCCGGGAAGCGGCCGAGCGCAGCGGGGCACGGGATGTGTTCCTGGAGGAAGAGCCGAAGGCTGCTGCCATCGGGGCAGGCATGGATATTTTTGTGCCCAGCGGTAATATGGTAGTGGATATCGGAGGGGGCACGACGGATGTGGCCGTCCTGTCCATGGGCGATATCGTCACTTCCTCTTCGCTCAAAATGGCGGGGGACAAGTTCGACGAGGCGATTATCAAGTACATCAAGCTTAAATATAAATTGCTGATCGGGGAACGGACGTCGGAGGAGCTCAAGATGTCGATCGGAACCGTGCGGCCCGGCGGCCGCCATGAGGAGATGGACGTCCGCGGGCGGGATATGGTATCGGGCCTGCCGCTGACCATTACCGTCACCTCGGCCGAGATTCAGGAAGCGCTGTTTGATCCTATGTCTGCCATCGTCACAGCGGCCAAGCAGGTGCTGGAGCGGACACCGCCGGAGCTGTCGGCGGATATTATTGACCGGGGCGTTATTCTGACCGGCGGCGGCGCGCTGCTTCACGGCGTGGACGAGCTGTTAATGGAGGAGCTTCGCGTCCCGGTGCTCGTCGCGGAAGACCCGATGCACTGTGTGGTGAAGGGTACGGGCATGATGCTGGATCATTTGGATAAAGTCGTAAAGAAAAAGTTCTGATCTTCCGATATATAAGGATAGGAAGTTTGCTGACGGAGAAGGTATGCTTGTTATCGCTTGGATCAGGAAGGGAAGTGCTTGATGTGCTGAGAGGATTATATAATGCGGCGGCTGGTATGGTGACCCAGCAGCGGCGTCATGATACAGTAACGCAGAATATATCAAATGTGAACACCGCCGGGTACAAGCAGAATGATACGGTGATCCGTTCATTCCCGGAAGTGCTGGTGTCCATGATTGGCGGGGAGCCTGGCAATCCGAGGCATGCAATCGGCAAGCTGAACACAGGCGTATTCGCAGAGGAGAGCATCGCGCTGCACCTGCAGGGCGATCTCCGAGAGACGGGACAAGCCTCTGATTTTGCAATTGTATCAGAGCTGAACGTGATTGATGAGGATACAGGCCTTGGCATGGTCTTTGACGGATCGGGCAGGCATGTTGGCGAAGATGGCGAGGTAACCTATCGTCCCCAAGCCTTCTTTACGGTGCAGGACAATAACGGAAACCTGCGCTACACCCGCAGCGGCGAGTTTCGGGTAGGGCCGGAAGGTCAGGTTCTGACGTCAGCCGGGTTTCAGGTGCTGGGCGCGGACAATCAGCCCATTGTATTGACAGGCGGAGCGGCGGACCTTACAGTGAATGAGCAAGGATTTATTTTGGATGGAGCCGGAAACCCGACGGGACAGACGCTGGGCGTTGCGGTCGTGTCTGCTCCAAATGATCTGGTGAAGGAAGGCAACGGCCTGTATCGGCTGAATAACGAGGATGGCTTCCGAATGCTCGCGGCGGGCGATAATGTTATCATCCGGCAGGGCTATATTGAAGCCTCCAACGTGGATGCATCGAAATCCATGGTCGAGCTGACAGCGGCCCTTCGGGCCTACGAAACCAATCAGAAGGTCGTTCAATTCTATGACAGATCGCTGGAGAAGGCCGTGAACGAAATCGGCAGAGTCTAACTGTCTACATGACACCCATCGGGAGGGAAAGCGATGAATAACTCCATGATCAGCGCCATGGTATCCATGAACAGCATGCAGCAGAAGCTGGATGTGATCGCGGACAATATTGCAAATGCAAACACAACGGGCTACAAGAGCAAGGATGCTGTGTTTGAGGATGTGCTGAACCGGGTGCAGCAGCACCATAAGGATTTCAAGCTCTCCGGGCGTGTGACGCCTCCGGGCTACAATATCGGCTTCGGCATGAAGCTGTCCACGGTGGAGCAGAATATGGAGCAGGGCGTTCTGAAGGAAACCGGCAATCCGCTGGATCTTGGCATTGAGGGCCGTGGCATGTTCGCTGTCCGAAGCGGTGAGAATATTGCATATACGCGCGAGGGCGGATTTCACGTCTCCCCAGACCCTGAGAATGAGGGACGCGTTCTGCTGGTCAACAATCAGGGCTATCTCGTGCTGGATCAGAATAACGAGCCGATCTCCCTGCCGCAAGGCGCAGCAATCGCTGTGGATGCCGGCGGTCAGCTCTGGATTGAGACGCCAGCCGGCAGAGTTCAGGGACAGGTACTGAAGATCGCGGAGCTGGATCGTCCGGAAGGTCTGGTACAGATGGACGGCAACCTGTTCATGCTGCGCAGCGGCTTGACAGAAGATGAGGTGTTTGGCCCTGCAGGCCAGAATATGTCGCAGGTGCGTTCCGGTTTTCTGGAGCAGTCCAATGTAGATTTGTCTGATCAGATGATGAAAATGATGGAGGTTCAGCGGGCCTATCAGCTATCCGCGCGAGCCCTGAGCTCCAGCGATACCATGATGAACCTTGCCAACACAATGCGAGGATAGGTGATTATACCGTGAGTGAAGCAAGCGAGCCCAAGCGCCGCAAGGCCTCCGGGTGGAAAATTGCACGCCGCATCATCGTTCCCTTGATGCTGCTCCTGGCGCTTGCCGGAGGCATGGTGGTTGGCTATGTCGTTTTGGGCGGCGGAGAGCTGAGTGATGCGCTGCAATGGGAAACCTGGAAGCATGTGTATGACCTGGTATTTGCACCTTAACCAGGCTGATCCAATCCAGTCTTAATATGCTGTTCGTAGACTCCCTTGCGGGAGTTTTCTTTTTTTTTCGTTAAACGTTATAATGTAGGGGTTAACGCTGAAAAGGGCCCCCTGGCCTCAGGCTGCGCTGAAAGGACCGAGAACCCCTTATATCAACCTTCATGTCTGCAGTCATAAAGGGTATCATCATTGTTGCCGTAAGGCCGTGGATTTATGCATTTTTTACATAAGTGATCAATCAAAAGGCGTACCCTAAGGGTACATACATGGGAAGGGAGTTTTACTGTGACGGTACTGAATATCGGACAAATCCAGGACATTATTCCGCATCGCCCGCCGTTTCTGCTGGTGGACAAGATTATTGAGATGGAAGAGGGCCAGCGCGCGGTCGGCATCAAGAATGTGACCATGAACGAGCCGTTCTTCACCGGCCATTTTCCGCAGTATCCGGTGATGCCGGGCGTGTTAATTACCGAGGCGCTCGCTCAGGTAGGCGCTATTGCCATGCTGAGTGTGGAGAGCAACAAGGGCAAGCTGGGCTTTTTGGCCGGACTGGATGGCTTCCGCTTCCGCGGACAGGTCGTTCCGGGCGACACGCTGCGCCTTGAAGTCGAGATTACACGTCTTAAAGGCTCCATCGGCAAGGGAAAAGCGACCGCCAGTGTAGAGGGCAAGGTCGTTGCGGAAGGCGAGATTATGTTCGCACTGTCAGACCCCGCATAGCTTCTTCTTAACATGCACCACCATATATTAGAGATTGGGAAGGGGAAAACCATCATGGCAGAAATGAGTCAAAGAACCGTAGAAACTGTACAGCGCTGGCTGAATGATCACCACGTGGATGAAGAAACCAAGGCCGAGCTTCGCGGGATTGAAACCGATCCGCAGGAGCTGGAAGAGCGCTTTTACCGTGATCTGGAGTTTGGAACCGGAGGGCTTCGCGGCATTATCGGTGCCGGCAGCAACCGGATGAACAAATATACGGTGGGCCGTGCGACGCAAGGCTTCGCGCAGTTCATTCTGAAGCAGCATCAGGGCTCGGGCCAGCCATCGGTGGTCATTGCCCATGATTCCCGCCACTTCTCTCCGGAGTTTGCCTTAGAGGCAGCATTGGTGCTGGCAGGGAACGGCATTGCAGCCAAGCTGTACCCTTCGCTTCGTTCTACGCCGCAGCTGTCCTACAGCGTACGTTACTTGAACGCCTCGGCAGGGATTGTCATTACGGCAAGCCATAACCCGCCGGAGTATAACGGCTACAAGGTGTATAACGCTGAAGGTGGACAGCTTGTACCGGATGAGGCGGAGCAGGTGATCAGCCTGATTCAGGAGGTAGACTCTTTTGCCGCAGTGAAGAAGCTGACACGGGAGGAAGCAGAGCAGCAGGGATTGCTGGTCTGGCTGGGAGATGACGAGGACGAAGCTTTCATAAACACGGTATCAAGCCTTAGTGTGAACCGCGAGCGTATCGCCTCCGGCCTGAGTGACGATTTCCGGATCGTGTTTACACCGCTTCACGGAACAGGCAATCAGCCGGTGCGCCGCGTCCTGGAAGGAATCGGCTTCAAGCATGTGCATGTGGTAGAGGAGCAGGAGCAGCCGGATGCAGATTTCTCCAGTGTGAAATCTCCGAACCCGGAGGAGCGGGAAGCCTTTACCCTGGCGATGAAGCTGGGAGAGCAGGTGGATGCGGACATTCTGATCGGTACAGATCCCGATGCAGACCGGATGGGGGCTGTCGTGAAGAACCGTGACGGCGAATATGTAGTGCTGACGGGCAACCAGTCCGGTGCGATCATGATTCACTATTTGCTGAGCCAGCTTAAAGAAGCAGGCAAGCTGCCTCAGAACGGAGCGGTCATCAAGACGATTGTCACGAGCGAGATGGGTGCAGTCATTGCAGAGCATTACGGCGCGGCGGTGCTGAACACCTTGACCGGCTTCAAATATATCGGGGAGAAAATGACCCAGTTTGAGAACAACGGACAGCATACATTCCTGTTCGGCTATGAGGAGAGCTATGGTTATCTGGCCGGCAATTATGCCCGCGACAAGGATGCAGTGCTGGCCTCCATGCTGATCTGTGAGGCAGCAGCCTATTACAAAGGCCAGGGCAAGACTCTGTATGACGTGCTGCAGGAGCTGTATGAGCAGTTCGGCTATTTCCTGGAGGGCCTGGAATCCCGTACTTTGAAAGGAAAGAACGGAATCGCGCAGATTCAGGGCATCATGTCCGACTGGCGCTCTAACCCGCCGCAGGAGCTGGGGAGCGCTGTTGTAGAGAAGGTGCTGGATTACGCGGAAGGCCTGGACGGACTGCCTAAGGAGAATGTGCTGAAGTACATGCTCTCGGACGGCTCCTGGTTCTGCCTGCGTCCATCCGGTACGGAGCCGAAGATCAAAGTATACTTTGCGGTCAGAGGAGCTTCCTCGGAAGAAGCGAAGCAAAAGCTGAAAGATTTGTCGTCGATCGTGATGGCACGTGTAGACGCATAATATAACATTTCAAGAAAGGGCGGCAGGCAGGAAGCGACGGCGCCGCCCTTTTTGAACAGGCCGGGATTTTGAAGGATGGTCTCGCAGGGCTGCGGGCAAGTACCGATAAATCCCGTCATTTGAATGAGGGGGAAATTTTTGTGGTTCAACAATGGAAGCGCTGGAGTCTGGCTGCCCGCAAGTGGCTATGGATTCTGGTTGCCCTGGGTGTGCTGTCGGCGCTCCCGGTAGGCTATGACCGGCTGCAGACGGAGTCAACCTCGAAGCAGGTAGAGCTGGTGTTTGATTATCGTGATTTATTGGATATTTCCGTGTATCGAACCTATCCGGAAGCTTACATATCGGAGCAGCTGGACCAGCTGAAGGATGCCGGTGTCATGAGTATGGCATTGTTCGAGAGCACGCTGGAGGAATTTATCAAGTCCGGCCGTATTGTTGTGTATGATGCGCAACAGGCGGCTGATTTAACGGAAGAGGCGGTGTCGCGCCGCAACAACTTTACGTATGTCGTCTTCTCGACAGCGGAAAGCGCGGAGACCATCAAGCCGATCATTGAAGCGACCTTTACCCGCCTGGACATTCCGGTAAGAGACTGGGAATATAACGGCTCTGACGGTCTAATCCTGGAAATACCGCGCGTTGAGGCAGGGCTGAAGCCGATGGCGCCGGATCCGATCACGATGGACATGCTGCGGGAGAAGGGCTTTAGCATTGTTCCAAGACTGTCCGATACGCTTCCGTATCATGAAGAGTACATGACCAGCCTGATGGCTTACTTTGCGGATTACGGTGTGCAGCGGCTTCTGTTCGATGGCGATGCGGCCAAAGGCTTCAAGAATCATGAAGAGGACAAGAGCCTGACGAATTTTGCCGGCCTGCTGAATCAATATGATATCGGTCTGATCGCGATCGAGAACATCAAGGTGCCTCAAAAAGGCTTTGAGCTGCTCTCGTACCTGACGGATTACAATGTAGCCCGGCTGTATTCTCTAAGCGAGCGGGATGCTACGCTGGATCCGAAGGTGATCAGCGACCGCTTCGTGCTGGCGTCGAAGGACCGCAATATCCGCATGTTCTATCTGAACGCGGAGCCGCTTCGCGACGGGACACAGGGAACCATCACGGACCCGATTGACAATCTGGTGGAGGCACTGGGAGAGACAGGCCACACCATCTCGGACATGGAACAAAACGGCTTTACCATGGGGCCTGCGGAAGCCTTTGAGGTGTCCGAGTCCTCGCTGCAGCGCTACTTCAAGCTGGGCGCGCTGATCGGCGCTCTGGCGCTGATTACGCTCATGATTTCCTATTTCATTCCACTGTTGACCATTCCGGCCTTTGTGATCGGCCTGATCGGAACGGCAGGCTTGTACGTTCTGAACAGCGAGCTGATGGAGCAGGCGGTCGCGCTTGCTGTCACGATCAGCGGCCCGACCGTGGCTATGATTCTGGCGGTACGCAAGGTGACCGAGAGCAGCAGCCGTGTGGGATCAATGAGCACTGGCAGGCGCTTGACTCACGCACTGGTGCTGTTCATCAAGACGACGGTGCTCACCCTGGCTGCTGTGCCGCTGCTGGTGGCACTATTAAACAATGTAACTTACATGCTGGTTCTAGATCAGTTCCGGGGCGTGAATCTTTTGGCTGTAGCTCCTATGGGCTTAACTGCTATTTATGTGCTGCTGTATCGCGGAGGACAGGCCTCACGGGCCGGAATCCAGACATTATTGAACACGCCGATAACGCTGCTCTGGGTAGCAGCGGCCGGGATCATTGGCATTGTAGGCATGTACTATTTAAGCCGGACGGGCAATGCGGGATCCGTTTCTTCTATAGAAATGGCGTTCCGATCCTTCCTGGAGAATACCTTTGGCGTGCGTCCGCGGAACAAGGAGTTTCTGCTGGCGCATCCAGTGCTGCTGCTGGGACTGTTCTTGTCCTTTAAATACCGCCATGCCGCCTACCTGCTCATTATCGGAGCGATGGGCCAGCTGTCCATCGTAGGTACGTTCACGCATCTGCATTCCCCGCTCTATATTTCGGCGGTTCGCGGACTGCTGGGACTGGGGCTGGGCTTGCTCATCGGGCTTGGAGTGATTCTCGCCTGGCAGATCGGGGAAAGGATTTGGAAATCATGGTCTCATCGGCTAAAACCATTGTAATCTCAGGTTATTACGGCTTCAGAAACAGCGGTGATGAAGCCGTTCTGAAATCGATTTTGACGGCGCTGGAGGAGGAGGGCAAGGCGGCCGGGATCAGGATTGAGCCTGTCGTTCTGTCCATAGATCCGGAATGGACTGCGGCTACTTATGGTGTCTCTGCGGTTCACCGCATGAAGCTAGGCGAGGTGCGCAGAGCGATTGCGGCAAGTGACGGCCTCATCAGCGGCGGGGGAAGTCTGCTTCAGGATGTGACGAGTCCCAAGACCATTCCGTACTACCTCGGAGTGATCAAGCTGGCGCAATGGGCGGGCAAGCCCACGTTTATATATGCTCAGGGTGTCGGGCCTGTGAACCGGAGATTATTCTACCCTGCTATCCGTTCAGTCCTGCGGAAATGCACCTATATTTCAGTACGGGATACGCAGTCCGGCGAGCTGCTTCAATCCATGGGCATTGCACCAGACGTGATCCAGGTTGTCCCGGATCCGGTCATGGGACTTCCGTTACCGGAGGCATTGCATCAGCGCGCTGGTGATGAGCTGCCGGTAATCGGCATTTCAGTGCGCTTCTGGGATGCACAGCGGCGAGAGCTGAACGCGATTGCCGAAGGACTGAAGGCACTGCTGCGCCAGCGTCCCGTGCATCTTCGTTTCCTGCCCTTTCATCGTCCTGATGATGAGGAAGCGTCCCGGTATATTACCGAGCGCTTGGGTGATATTACAACCTATGGGGGAAAGATCAGCTATTATGTGGAGGAGCAGCAGCCGCAGGATATGTTGGCAGAGGTCAGCCGCTGTGACGTCGTGCTCGGCATGCGGCTGCACAGCCTCATCTATGCGGCCAATCAAAGCATTCCGCTGATCGGAATCTCATATGATCCCAAAATCGATCATTTTCTGAAGCGCCTGGACAGCGCTCCAGTGGGCCGGAGCGAGGCACTGGACCCTGAGGATCTCAAGCGGCTGCTGATTTCCATGCTGGACCATGCAGAAAGCTGGAAATCAGAGCATGAAGCACAAATCGGGCGGTTAAAGCAGGAGGCACAGCTGCCTGCCCGCCATATTGCACAATATTTGGGTACAGAGGGTGAGTAAGTTGAAGCAGGCATCGCCTTTTCCTACCGTTCCAATCTTCGGCATTCCTTTTTCCAAGCTGGATTTCAAGGATACGGTAGCTTATTTGACGGAAGCCGTGGAATCGGGGCGTCCCCATCAAGTCATTACAGCCAATCCCATCATGGTCATGGCGGCCCTTGAGAAGCCCGACTATAAGCAGATGATGCTGGGGGCAGACATCATTGTGCCGGATGGCACCGGCATCGTATGGGCAGCCAGCAAGGGCGGGGAGCCGGTGGCGGAGCGGGTAACCGGCTTCGATCTGGTACATGAGCTGTTTCGGGCCGGAGAGATGAAGCGGTGGAGGTTTTACCTCCTCGGCACGACGCCGGAAGTGATTCAGGCAGCAGCGGAACGGTTACAAATGCAGTATCCGGCGGCAATTGTGGCCGGATACCGTGATGGATTTTTTGGACCGGAGCAGGATCAGGAGGTTATTGCAGACATCCGCAAGGCAGAGCCCGATATTCTTCTCGTGGCCCGCGGCGCAGAGACGCAGGAGCCCTGGATTGCAAGGTACAAGGAGGACCTCGGTGTCCCGTTGATGATGGGGGTTGGCGGAACCTTTGATATTGTTTCCGGCAAGTCCAAGCGGGCGCCGAAGCTGGTGCAGAAGATGAGAATGGAATGGCTCTACCGCTTGCTGCGCGAGCCGACCCGTTTCAAACGGATGCTTGCTCTCCCGAAATTCGCCGTAAAAGTGCTGCGCGAGAAAGAAAACGTGACGAAATGAGACAGGCAGTACTGCTTTGTTCGTGAAAATCACTGAAATTCGCCGAAAATTGGTATTGGATTTCAAGGACGAAGGGAGTATAATTCAACACGGTAGAACCATAATGGGGGTTGAATGATTACAATGTTACCAGTATACGTAATCGGGTTTATTGTGTCGCTAGCGCTGGCGCTGGTGCTGACACCGCTCGTGAAGAAGTTCGCGATCAGAATCGGTGCTGTGGATGTCCCGGATGCCCGTAAAGTGCATACCAGAATTATGCCCCGGCTTGGCGGATTAGGCATTTATCTTGCATTTGTGATCGGATTGATTGCCGTACTTCCCTTTATTCCGGACAGCCTGTCGGCGCGGGATGCTAACTTTATGAAGGCCTTTCTGATTGGCGGCTCCATGATCGTATTGATCGGAGCACTGGATGATCGTTTCCAGCTATCGGCCAAGGTGAAATTTCTGGCTCAAATCGCGGCCGCTTGTGTGGTCGTATTCGGATTTAATATTACCGTTGACTTTGTAAATATTCCGTTCCAGGATGCCTACTCATCACTGGAGACCTGGATTGCTGTACCGCTGACGATCTTCTGGATTGTCGGTGTGACGAATGCGATTAACCTGATCGATGGACTGGATGGCCTTGCTGCCGGCGTCTCCGGGATCGCCATCGGCACTATCCTCGTAATGTCCCTGCTGATGGGCTATACGATGGTTGCGATGCTTTGTCTGCTGCTGCTCGGTGGAATTATCGGCTTCCTGTTCTTTAACTTTCATCCTGCGAAGATCTTCATGGGGGATGCAGGCTCGCTCTTCCTGGGCTTCAGCTTGGCGATGCTGTCTCTCTTGGGCTTCAAGCAGATTGCGATCGTGTCCTTTATTACACCGCTCATTATTATCGGTGTTCCATTGTCAGATACCTTCTTCGCGATCGTGCGCCGCAAGCTGCAGAACAAGCCGATCTTTGCTCCGGATAAAGGTCACCTGCACCATTGCCTGCGGGAGCTGGGCTTCAGCCACCGCCAGACGGTGCTGCTGATCTATGCGATTGCTGCTTTCTTCGGTGTATTGGCGGTCATTCAGTCTTCCGCTGCATTGTACGAGGCAAACTGGGTTACGTTCGTGGTCATCTGCTTCATGATGTTCTTCATGCAGATTGGTGCGGAGGTCATCGGCCTGGTCAGCAAGACCAAGCGTCCGCTGCTCAGCCTGATCAGCCGGATGCGCGTGCGCTCCAATGCCGATTCTGGCAGTAAATAATGGCGTCAGCAATTCTAAATTTATTATTCGTGATATAGCGCATAAGTACGAACCTCACCTGGAAACAGGTGAGGTTTTTTGTGATTTTGGACTAATTAATGGAGAGTTACCTGCCGATATAAAAGGGTATATGATTGCTCCAAAGATCTGGTACAGGACTGGAGTTGAATTTGAAGGAGGCTACTATGTTAAAAAGACTACTGTCCATCATGCTGACGGTCGTTATGGCTGCGGGCCTGATGCCCCCGGCCTTCATGGAAAGCGTTAAGGCTGCAGGAACATCATTCTTGTTCCCGCAGGAATATTACAATCTGGCGTCCCCGCCGGTCTCAATCTCAGAAAAGCTGAGCTTGAACGGTACGCTGTCCGGCGTCAGTGACAGCAACATCTCCTATGATGTTTACCAGATCACCAAGACGCAGGATGTGAACGGCAATACCGTCCAGAAAGATATCATCGACCGTCGTGAGGGCATCACGGGCAACATCAACGCCAGTGGTCAGAACATTCAAGTCAGTGAGATTCAGCTGTTCCCAGGCCTGAACAAGATTGTGTTTCACGGCAGACAGGGCTCCAGCACGATCACCGACAATCCGATCTATGTGGAGTATCGGAATGGCCCGTCCCTTTACAATCTGAAGGCGTATCTGTCTCAGGGCAGCCGGGACGTAGAGCTGAAGGAGAACGATTCTGCAGTGCTGATCGCTCCCGTCGCGACACCATTCTACGGAGTGGATAAAGCGGATATCAGCATCACAGGCAGTGCTCCGAGTGCAGAGAAGATTACCGTTGAAGTGAACGGCAAGATCTGGAGCTACAATCTGTCCAGCTATAATAACTACGAATTTATCGCTTCACCAGTCAGCGTTAACTCCGGCAAGAATATTGTGAAGCTGACGGTGTATAACAAGAATCAGAAGCTCGAAACCATCCGGGAAATAACCTTCTTTAACGGCCGGACGACCTTCTATGATGTAACCGCGCTGCAGAAGAATGCCAGTGGCAGCGTGCTGAGAGAATCCACAGACATGACGGCAGGAGCCGATTTTCCAATTGAAACGACAGCAGGCTATCCCATCTCCGCCAAGGGTAAGGTCATAGTTCCTGTAGTGAACGGAACCTATCCTACCTCATTGACATACACCTTCAGCGGCGGTGCAACCGGCACCGGTACGATTCCGCTGACGTTCGATCCTTTGTCATCCCCTTCTAACGGGTATATGATCGGGGAATTTGTAACGAGTGATGTCAGCTCTTATACGCTGGACAGCAGAGTAACATTGAGCATGCGGGCGGGAGATACGACCGGAGATGCGTATGTGACGCTGCGGGATATGAATCGCCCGTATGTGGCCGAGATTAATTATCTCAATGGCTATACCAGCGGGATGTCCAATCAGCGGCTGCTTGATTTGACAGGCAGTAAGCTGGACGGCGCAACCATCACTTCCGTGCCGACTGCGGTCGAGGTGCTGGTTGTGAACGGTACAGGACAGAACATTCAAATCAGCCGCGTAACCGACTCCAAAGGCAATACCCTGGCGCTGCCGACGTATCGTCAGCTATACCAGGATACTGTGGTGAAGAATATTAACGGCAGACCAACTTATCTGGACCGGTTCATTCTGGAACTGACCAGCCTGCCCGCCAACGGATATCAGAAGCTGACATTCCGTATCGGTTCAGCTGGAGATACGAAGGATGCTGCGGTGACACTGCTCTATGGACCGTTTGTCCAGTTTACAAGCATGGTCGATGAGCAGATGATTTCAGTGGATACCTCCAATATTTCTTCGGCAAGTGATACCGTAGCAGATGCGCTCAGCCGTATGAGCGGTACACTGAACAATGTCCCGAACCGCAATGATATTATCTACAGCGGAACCGGACAGACCGTGTACTTGTATGTGAATAATGTAGAGGTGCGTCTGGAGTCTGACGGAAGCGATGGCTTTAGATTGGCGGGAGCCCTTACCAATCAGGATTTATATAATCGGTTTAGTACCGGACAGAATACGGTGCGCTTTGTGTACCGGACAACCAAGAATACGTACGAAAGAACCTATAAGGTGAACCTGCTGCCGCTCAACGTACCGACGATTCCGGCGAAGGACACCCTGGGCATTATCCCGTTCCCGTACCTGGGCTATAATGACAGAGCACCGGACCAGCTGGACGCACGCTTTGAGAAGTCCGGTTCCATCTACAAGACCGAAGAGAGCCGCATGAATGTATACGGCACCTTTGATATTTTGAATCTCGGAGGTACCCCTACCGAAGTAAATAACAAATTCGGTACGATGACCACCGCGGACAAGCAGAAATACATGCTACAGATCGTGTCTCCGAAGATTGATGGCAGCGACCAGACCTATACCTGGACTCTTGACCATGAATTTATTGTAGACAATGTGAGCATGAATGCTTCTAATCCGGTACCGGGACTGACTGTGTACTACCATCCGGACAAGAAGAGCTTCTCTTTCATTCTGAGAGACCAGGAAGTACCGGCTGACGGCACACCGAAGGTATACACGATTAAAGTGTTTAACAATGGCGCCGGCGGACCTTCTGCTTCCCAGCGTCTTGAAGTCATCAAGATTACGAAGCCGATTAACGTCCTGCGTCCTGTAGTCGGGAAGAGGATTGTGAACCAGAACTTTGTAGAGGTGATCATTGCTTCCGACCAGGCCTCTGAGATCTTGATCGGCAAGGAAAAGGCAGAGAAGTTTGCCTATGATATTGATTATGACGGTGTTATTGACTATCCGAATGCTTTCCGTATTCTGGTGAAGGATCTCAAGCCAAACAAGGCGAACGAGATCGATATTGTGGCCGTTGTCGGCGATGATGAGGTGGAGCAGTCAATCTCCATTCAATACGTTCCGGTTAATATTCCGGGAGCTCAGTACATGATGGAGATGAAGACGTCTCATAAAGTGTTCGACAATGCGCTTTCCCTGACGTTCCAGCGGGGCACCAGCCTGATCCGCAGAGATTATAACATTCCGGAGCAGCTGAAGAATCAGGTGTTTACAGGACATGATATTCTGTTTGCGATCGGCAACAGTGAAGACGGGGTCGTAAACCGTTATGAATTCGAAGGTGTGCCGATTGATTTCGACAACATGGTAGCTACAGGCCGCCGGGAGTTTATCAGTAACTTCCAGTCGCGATTCGTGAAGTCGAGTCCGGTATTCTGGATTGACCCGGGTATTGCAGACCGGGTAGCAACGAAGAGTGATTATGATCCGACCACGTACGGGGTAGATCCGTACCAGTTTGCGGGCTCCGGCATGAGAATGTTCTATGACCGGATTCCAGAGGATGAGCTGGTTCCATCCAAGGTGGGAACCCTTGAGCTGTCTTACGATTCAAGCATTTCGGTAGAGGCAGGCAAGCTGATTACGGTATTCCGCTACAACCCGGACATCAAGAAGTGGGAAAATATCGGCGGTGTAGTGGATGCCAAGAAGCATACGATCGAGGTGCCGTTTGATCGGTTTGGCTACTATGTTGTCGCGAAGCTGGGGTACTCTTATCAGGATATTGTAGACCATCCATATGCCAAGGATTTTGCAGAGACGCTGTATGCTAAAGGAATCATGAACGCATTCGATCCGACGAATGAGTTCGGGATGTCCAAGTATGTATCCCGGGGCGAGTTCACAACGATGATCGTGAAGTCGCTGAACCTGCCGCTGAACTACATGGGGCCGAAGCACTTCTCCGAGCTGCCTTCAGATCCGACACTTGTGAATCCGGACGGGCTGTATGATTTCCGATACATTGAAACAGCTGCAAGAGCTGGTATTGTCCGCGGTACTCAGCCGCAGTATTTCGATGCTGCGAATTCCATTCAGCGTCAGGATGCCGCGGTCATTATTGCCGGCGCATTGAATATGAAGCTGGAGACCGATCGAGACAAGATTGATAAAGGGCTGCAGAAGTATTTCAAAGATTATGCCGAGATTAACTATTATGCACGTCCAAGCGTACTTGCGATTGCGAAGAAGGGCTTCATTCAAGGCTCTCTTGTAGACTCGAATGATCCGTCGAAGGGTTATATGTTTAACCCGAAGGCGAGAACGCTGCGTGCAGATGCGGCCATCATTGTGGCGCGTGTCATGGTAGACCTTAAGAAGCTGCCTAAGATGTAATAGAAGGCGAGAGAGCCGGGGAATCCCGGCTCTTTTTCCGTGAATCAAAGCTAGTAATATTTGTCAGGCCAGTTACAGATCTTTGAAATTGAATAGGGAATGCGCTACAATAGCGAAAGCACATAATATTTTTTAGAGGGTGAAATGATTTTATGAAGCCGAAGTTATCGAAAGCCCAGCTGGATTATATGAAAGCGAAGACACAGTTCGAAGATAAAGCCAAGGTTATGGAGAAGAAGATCGAGCTGACTCGCAAGAAGGTTCCAGAGATTACTCAGGAGGTCATGGAGGGGCTGGTTCTGGAGACAGGCTTCCATGATGCCTTTAATGAATTGACGCTGGCGGAGAACGCCTTGATTCAATGGTCACATGTGACGATCAAGCATGAGAAGGAATACCGCGACAACAAGAACCACATTGAGAACATGTACAGCAAGCTGAACGAGGATCCGCAGATGCGGGCGCAGATTATTCAGCTCGCGATGAAGATTCGTTAGGACAGGAATGAGGACGCCGATGAGGCGTCTTTTTTTTGCTCTTTAGGGGGCGTATTACTGCGTTGTTAGCACCTTTTTGGGGTAATCAATCTTGGCTTTCAAAAAAAACGAAAAAAAATTGAGAAACATCCGCAACTTTTTCCCTCCCTTAACGTTTAAGATGTAGAGCACAACGAGATGCCCAACATATACCGGCGTAAGAAACATATCTCTTCCTTAGAAAAATGTTCTTTACGGCATTTGGCAAGCATTGTATAATACCTTAGGTGGGATTCTAGGAATCTACAAAAAGGGTCAGTGTTCGACCGGTTACAAGTTTCTGTGATACCCGTCACAGACATCATTTATATGATTTCTGCTCAACTCGGGGAAGGAGGTGTATCGGCTAATGAGTAACAAGAGCTATCAATCTAAAGAAAATCCATTATATGTTCCTATTCAAGGAGGAGACAAAAAGGTTATGAAGAAAATTTTATCCGTAGCACTGTCTACAGCAATGGCATTCTCCATGTTTGCTGGTGTTGCATTCGGTGATGACAATCTTACTGCACAACAAAAGTTTGACGTACTTAAAGAAGCTAAAGTCGTAGCTGGATATCCAGACGGCCAAGCTCACCTTGACAAAGAACTGACTCGCGCTGAGTTCGCGAAAGTTGTAACTCTGCTGATGGGTCTGGAGCCAATCCAAGGCACATATTCCTTCAAAGACAAGAACTACAATGCTTCCAACTGGGCTGTTCCTTACATCGAAGCAGTATACGCTGCTAACCTGATGGAAGGTAAGAGCACTACGAAGATGATCTTCGACTATAACGGTAAAATTTCCGTACAGGAAATGGCTACAGTTCTGGTACGTGCACTGAAGCTGGAAATCCCTGCTGAAGTGAACAACAACGCTTCCACTTGGGCTAAAGGATATGTTCAAGCTGCAATCAATGCGAACATCATCTCCGCTTCTGCGAACCCAACTGCGAACGCTACACGTTCCCAAATGGTAGACACTGCTTACGCAATTTACCTGGCTGAGCAACAGCCACAAGTTATGTCCTACGAAGTTTCCGAGAACGGCAAAGTTGTTACCTTCAAACTGGCTAATAACGAAGCTGTGAAAGTAACACTGGAAACTGCTTTGGCTCCTAACAAAGCAACTGAAGTGAAGTTCTCTAACGGTGGCTACGACTACACTGAGAGCGTAACTTGGGTTGTAACTGACGCAACTAAAGTTGAGAATGTATCTGCATCCAACCTGCGTGAAGTTGTTGTAGGATTTGATGGTGAGGTAGATCCTACTACTGCTGAAGATGAAAGCAACTACAGTATTGCTGGTTTTACTGTAAAGAATGCTGATCTTTCTAATGACAGAAGAACAGTGACTCTGACAGTTGCGGATAGCACTAATGCTAATGCAGGATTGACCAACCAAAAAGAATACAAGCTGAGCGTGATGAACGTTCGTGCAGGAAGCAAAGTAATCTCTGCAACTGACGTTAAATTCACACCGGTTGACGCTGCTCTTCCAGTAGCACAATCTGCTCAAGCTCTGGGTAACAAAACAATCAAGGTTACTTTCAGTGAGCCTGTAATGAACGCAACAGTTAACAACTTCAAAATCAACAACAACAACGTTTTCGGTGCTACTGAAGTAACTGGTAATGTTGTGATCTTGAAGGTGTACAACACTCTGCCAAATGGCGAGCACACACTGAACGTAACTGGAGTATCTGACTTCTCCGGACTGAAGAACCTGTCTTCCGATCTGAAATTCACTGTAGTTGAAGATGTTACTGCTCCAACTGTAGCTGGCGTTGAGAAAGCTACATTCGAAGAAGTAACTCTGAAATTCAGCGAGCCGGTAGACAAAGCTTCTGTGCTGGCTTCTAACATCTACTGGATGCAAGGCTCCAGCAAGCGTGTTGCTTCTGGCGTAGAAGCAATCAGCGATGATACTTACAAGTTCACTTTCAACTCTACGAACAAGCTTGTATACACTACTGACCTGATGGTTGAAGGCGTAAGAGACTACTCCGGTAATGCAATTGCGGCTAACACTAAAGTACAAGTGAGCCCAGTTATCGACCAAACTCGTCCAGAAGTTGTAAATGCAACTCTGAAGAACGATAACAAGTTTATTACTGTGAAGTTCTCCAAGAACGTAGGAAGCTCTGCATTGACTGCATCCAACTATGTAGTTAAGGATGCTGACGGTAAAGAAGTTTCCAAGCTGAAAAATGTCACTCGTGTTAATGGTGATTCCAAAACAGTTGAAGTAGAATTGTATCAAGCCTTGTCCCAAGGCAAGAAATATACTCTTGAAATTGCAGGAGTAGCTGATACAACAACTCTTCAAAATGTAATGCTTCCTTATTCCAAGGAACTGACCATTGGGGATACAACTGCACCTACAGTAACTAATGTATCTTATGTGGCTGCAAACAACAGTGTCGTTGTTACATTTAGTGAAGTGATGGCAACTAGCGGCGACGGCGCGATTGTTCTGCCTGAGAAATATTCTTATAGAAATGAGAATAATGCTTGGCAAACTCTGCCTTCGGGTACAACGGTTAACGTTTCTTCTGACGGCAAGTCTGCAATCTTGGTGTTCCCATCTGACGTAAGTGTTTCTTCTAAAGTTAAAGGCTTTGAAGTGAGACTTGTTAAAGACGTAGCAGGTAACTACCTGGAGAATCTTCGTGACACAAGAGATACAATTGGTGAAGCAAATGCTATTGCATTAAACGCAGCTAACGCTACAGCTACAAACAAGATTGAAGTTGTGTTTAGCCAAGCTCTTCAATCCGGTTCTGCACAGATCAGTGACTTTACTGTGACAGCTGATAATGAAGAACTAGCTGTAAACTCTGCAGTTGTAGACGGCTCGAAAGTTGTTCTGACATTGTCAGATAACAACAAATTGGATGCTAATGGCCAGTATGATGGTGAACAAGTTAGTGTAGCTGTCAAGGCTAATGCTTCCTTGGCTACTCCAGCTGGTAAGCAAATCGCAGGTGCGGCAAACACAACTGTTCAAGATAAAATTGCTCCAGCAATCAAAGAAGTTGCAACTACTGTGAGCACTTCTACTTATGCCTTTAACGTTACATTCACAGAGGCTATTGCAGCTGATGCTAACAACGCTTACGACTTTGAAGTGCGTGTAGACGGCAAGACTCTGCAAGCAGGAGCTAGCAATGACTACACAGTCCGAGTTGGTACTGGTATCAATGGTGATGTAGCTACTAACGTAGTTGTTGTCGACCTTGCTGATGCTGTAGGTACTGCAAACAAAGGTAAAGTGGTTGATGTTCGCGTCAAGCCTTACCCAAGCTTCCTGAAGGATACTGCAGGTAACCTTGTATCTGGCAACGACAGCTTCTACTCCACATTTATTCCTAACAACTAATATCAGTTGACCTTAAGAGGTCCGCCTTCGGGCGGGCTTCTTTTTTTCTAACTTAATCGGGTAGGAGGAATTTGTCTGATGAATAACAGATTGAAACAAGTTTCAATAATAGCAGGAATTGTTAGTCTGCTAGGCACATGTATTGTTGGGCTGAATATAGCCTTTAACCCACCTGTCAACAGCGCCAGCCCTAACACCCAGCCTGGCACAGCTGACGATCCCGTCGTTACCAAGAGCTATGTAGATCAGCAGATCCAGAAGGCGCTTGGAGGCGGTGGAGCGACTCCGAATCCGGCGGAGCCGACAGCGCCGGCAGTGGATCCCAATGCCGTGAATATTGTAACCTTGAAGCCCGGGCAGATTCTGATCGGCAAGGCCGGGGCTGAGTTCATTGTTCGTTCCGGTCTTGCGGTCATCTATACGCAGGATCAAGACGGCGTTGCCGATCTGACGGACGGTAAAGACCTCGTCAATGGTGAGACGGCACCGAAGAATCATCTGTTGTCTTTTCCGCGCGATGGACGCGGTATTCAGGTAAAGCAAGGGCAGAGCCAAAGTCTGGTTGTCATGGTCCGCGGCGGCTACGCTGTACAATAAGCTTCTTATAATTATTGCCAGGATAGGCAGTCATTTATACGTGTGAAGGTCTGAGTACGGTCACATACTATCGTTGAGAATGTTATTATTCCAGGAGGTGTGTGAACCATGGCCAGCAGAAATGCAAGACAGCGGCAAGTCGTTCCAGAAAGCCGGCATATGCTGCATCAAATGAAGTATGAAATCGCCGCAGAATTTGGTATTATTTCTCATTCCTCACCTACTGCCTATGGCGCCGACACGGAATTTGGCGGAGAGCTCGGCGAGATGGGTACCAGGGGCTACAATACTTCCCGCAGACCTGGATGGGGGCATTATACCTCGCGTCAAAATGGTTCTGTCGGCGGAGAAATTACGAAGCGACTGGTCCGCCAGGCGGAGCAGGGGATGTTCGGCTCGTTGGGAGATTGATCCTTGCAAGGTACGTTTCAACACCGTGCAGCATACCCTATATAAAGTGGTGGCTATCTGGATTGACACCAGGTATTAAATACGATATTATGCATGTTGAGGATTGTACATCAAACCTTTTCCAATCGGAAAAGGTTCATTTTTTGTGTAAGACTTGTCGTTGTTAAACACACTATCCATATGGGAGGTTGATCTTTATGACTTTAAAAGGGCGCCGCTTGTTTACCTCGGAATCCGTGACGGAAGGCCATCCGGACAAGATCTGTGACCAGATTTCCGATGCTGTACTCGACGCTTTTTTGGCCAACGATCCCAACGCGCGCGTTGCATGCGAGGTATCTGTAGCTACTGGTCTGGTTTTGGTTATCGGTGAAATCAGCACCAAATCCGAATATGTGGACATTCCGTCCATCGTACGCAATACCGTGAAAGAAATCGGGTATACCCGTGCTAAATACGGTTTTGACTTCAACACCTGTGCGGTGTTGACATCCCTGAATGAACAGTCTGCGGATATCGCCCAAGGCGTAAACGCGGCGCTGGAGAATCGTGATCCTGCCCAGATGGATAAGGAAACCGAGAACATTGGTGCCGGTGACCAAGGCCTGATGTTCGGCTTCGCAACGAATGAAACCCCGGAGCTGATGCCGCTTCCGATCGCCTTGTCCCACCGTATTGCACGCCGCTTGTCGGAGGTGCGTAAGGACGGTACACTGGATTACCTGCGTCCAGACGGTAAGACGCAAGTAACGATCGAATATGATGGCGATCAGCCAGTGCGTGTCGATGCCATTGTTGTATCTACACAGCATGCTGAAGAAGTGACTCTGGAGCAAATCCAGAAGGATATTAAAGAACAAGTTATTCTTCCTGTTGTTCCGGCAGAGCTGCTGGACGGCGAGACGAAATATTATATTAACCCGACAGGACGCTTCGTCATTGGCGGTCCTCAAGGGGATGCCGGTCTGACCGGACGGAAGATTATCGTAGATACCTACGGCGGTTATGCCCGTCATGGCGGCGGTGCGTTCTCCGGTAAGGATCCGACGAAGGTTGACCGTTCTGCAGCGTATGCAGCACGTTATGTGGCGAAGAACCTCGTCGCTGCAGGCCTTGCTGACAAGTGCGAAATCCAGCTGGCGTATGCGATCGGTGTAGCTACACCAGTATCCATCAGCGTGGACACTTATGGCACAGGCAAGGTGAGCGAAGAGAAGCTCGTCTCCCTGATCCGCAATAACTTCGATCTGCGTCCTGCAGGCATTATCCGCATGCTGGATCTGCGTCGTCCGATCTACAAGCAGACCGCAGCGTATGGACATTTTGGCCGTACCGATCTGGATCTGCCTTGGGAGCGTATCGACAAAGCGGACATCCTGAAGGAACAAGCAGGCATCTAATTCTTAACTCATCGTTACCAAAGCCTGGTACCTTAGCTCTTCTGAGCGGGTATCGGGCTTTTTTTTGTGTTTTTTTCACCGAGTAAGAGGAAGGACTCTAGCATTTCTTTCAGGATTTTCGTAACTTTTCCTAATCTATGAAGTCTATTAAATAGAGACTTTAACGTTCAGCATGTCTGGGCTAAATAGATGGGAGAGTTCATAAAGCAATGAAACGCAAGGAAGCAAGGAACAGAGGCAAGCAGGCAGGCGGCAGAAAATGGCTGGTGATCACGTTGGCTGGCGTGATGGGCATGACTCCGGTGCTGGGGAGCGGACTGCCGTTTGGACAGGGACTGTTATCCGGATATGTGGTAGAAGCCGCGTCAGCATCCAGCGTCACGAAGCTGGGCGAGGAGATCCTTACCTCGGGTGCGGTGCTGATGAAGTACCAGATGAAATCCGGCACGCAGACGACACTGGCTGATGTGATCCGGGTGGATCTGAACAATAAGTATGTGAAGCTGGATGTGATGACCGGGACCCACAATCAGTTCACGGCTAGACAGAGCACCGGGGGCATGGCGCAGGAGAATGGTGCGGTTGCTGCGGTAAATGGGGATTTTTTCATTACAGGCGGGCAAGGGGCTCCCATGGGCGGACAGGTCGGAAACGGAATTCTGATGTCGACTCCATCCCAGCTGCAGGGCATGTACGCGTTCCTGGTCACGAAGGACGGGAAGCCTATGGTGGATGAGTATACCTTTGAAGGCAGTATTCAGGCAGAGAATGGTGCAGTCTTTCCGCTCGCGGGCATGAACAAGTCGGCCTATGTGCCGGAAGGTGGAGCCTCGAAGTACAGCCACCTGGATGCGGCATATATCTACACGAGCGCATGGAAGGCGGTAGAGCGGCCAACGAACAGCTCGACAACGCCAACTGAGGTTATGGTGACGAACGGCGTTATTACCGAAATTTCCTCCATGGGGGGCATTCCTTCCGCCGTGCCGGAGGGCAGCTATATTCTGAGAACGCACGGAAAAGCGGCCGAGTTCGTCCGCAATCAGCTGGCGGTGGGTCAGACTCTGACTGCTAATTATTCGCTGGTATCTAAGCAAAGCGGCGCCCGGGTGAACCCGGACAGCCTGCAGATGATGATCGGGGGACACACTTTGCTGGTCAATGGGGGCAAGGCGTCGTCCTTCACGAGAGATGTCAGCAGCATTGGCGGGACGCGAGCACGGACGGCTGTAGGCTATTCCAAGGATAACCGCTATATTTATCTGGTCACGGCCCAGAAGAATAGCAGCAGTGCAGGAATGTCTCTGAGTCAGCTGCAGGAATTTATGGTCAGCATCGGGGTGTGGAAGGGGCTGAATCTGGATGGCGGCGGCTCCACAACGATGGTTCATCGTCCGCTTGCTGAAGATTCCACGAAGCTGACGTTCAACACCGAATACGGCACCGCACAGCGGAGTATCGTGAATGCACTGGGTGTTTTTTCGACAGCGCCCAAGGGGTCGCTGAAGGGAGTCAAGATCAGCGGCGACACTACGCTCCTGATCGGGCAGGCAGGGCAGTATCAGTTAAAAGGATACGACACGTACTACAATCCGGTGGATATGGGCAGTGTGAATACCTCATGGAAATCGAGCAGCGGCAGTCTTAAGGTTAATGGAAGCACCATTACGGCGGTGAAGCCGGGAACCTCCACATTGAGTGCAGCCAGCGGCAGTGCCTCAGCGTCGATGAAGGTCACGGTGCTCGGCAGTGAGGATATAAAGGAGCTTCGCGCCGGAACGCCTTCCGCACCGCTCGCAGCGGGAACAACGGTATCGGTGCCGGTTACGGCTGTGCTGAACAACGGTTCAAGTGTTGATGTACCGGACAGCGCCCTGCAATGGGAGTTCTCTGGGTTCCAGGGCAAGGTCGCGAACGGACAGCTCACGGTATCCTCGGTGAACCCAGGGACACAGGTCGGTTATGCCATTGCCCGCTATGACGGCTTCAGCACCGTAGTGGTGCTGTCGAGTGCTGCTGAAAGCATGTGGGAGGATTTTGAATATACAAGCTATCCCATCAGCTTTACGACCAATGTTGCCGCAGTGACCGGCAAGGCTGCCATTGTACAGGATAATGATACCAAGAATCGCTCGAAGGTGCTGAAGCTGGATTATGATATGACCGGCGGCATCGGTCAGAAAATGTACGCCTACGCCGAGTTTAACGGTACGACAGGCAAAAGCGTGCCTGCCACCGCAGCCTCCATGTCGCTAGACGTGAAGGGAGACACCAGCTTCAATTGGCTTCGCGCAGAGTTTAAGGATAAGAACGGCAAGACCGCTTATGTAGATCTGGCCAAAATGATCGACTGGAGCGGCTGGAAAACATTAAATGTGGATTTGAGCGCCTACGGGATTGCTTTTCCTGCGCAGCTGAAGCGGGTCTATGTAGTCAATGTCGAAGAAGGGCAGGATGAGCGGTCGGCGACGGGCTCGGTTGCTTTTGACAATCTCTCGTTTATGATGCCATCCTTGTCGAGTGATGCCGGATTGCCGACAGGAACCGCGCAGATGAGCATCGGACAGAAATCAATGACGGTGAACGGCACCAAGATCGCTACAGATGCAGCACCGCTGCTCAAGGACGGGACGACCTACGTGCCGATCCGCTTCGTGCTGGATGCCTTTGGCGGCCAGGCCGGTTGGAGCGGAGCAGATCAACGCGTGACGGTCTTGCGGGGCAGCAAGCTGCTGGAGCTGACGGTCGGGAAGAAGGAGCTGGTGCTAAATGGGAAGCGAATGACGTCCTCCGTAGCGCCGATGATTGTAAGTGGAAGGACTTTAGTCCCACTTCGTGTCGTTTCTGAACAGCTAGGACTGACTGTAAAATGGGACAACAATAACAAGACCGTTACGATCCAATCATGATATGGTATGATGTGTGTAGTATGAAACGTTAGAAATGGAGTAGAGTGCGTGGATTATCAAGCTGATGCCATTGATCGTGTCATAAAGAACGCCATCCAGGTGATGGAGGACAGCAAATACCAGATGTTTGAAATATTGGAGACGGCCCGCGATGAGCTGGTGTCTCTCAATCAGGAACTGCAGCAGGTATTGAAGGAAACGACGGAAACCTTGGAAAAGGTGGACCAGCTGGAGATGAACTACCGCCGCTCCCGGATCCGGCTGACAGAGGTCAGCCGGGATTTCGTCCGGTATAAGGAAGAGGACATCAAACAGGCGTATGAAAAGGCAACACAGCTTCAGCTTGATCTTATGATCTACCGCGAGAAAGAAATGTACCTGAAGGCGCGGCGGGATGAGCTGCAAAAAAGGGTGCGAAACGTTGAGCATTCGGTGGAACGCGCGGAATCCATCGGCTCTCAAATGGGCGTAGTGCTGGAATATTTGTCGGGTGAGCTTGGACAGGTATCCCGTATTATTGAGTCTGCCAAGAACCGCCAGGTCATTGGCTTGAAGATTATTTTGGCCCAGGAGGAAGAGCGGAAGCGAATTGCGCGTGAAATTCACGATGGCCCTGCCCAGCTGCTGGCGAATCTGGTGCTGCGGACAGAAATTGTGGAAAGAATGCTGACGAAGCAGGAAATTAAGATGGTGCAGGACGAAATAGTAGATTTGAAGGGACAGGTTCGATCCAGCCTGGAGGAAATGCGCAAGGTGATTTTTAACCTGCGTCCCATGGCTCTCGATGATTTGGGACTTATTCCTACTCTTCGCAAGTACGTGCATGATTTTGAGGAAAAAACAAAGATCCGTACGTTGTTCGAGACAAGGGGCAATGAGCATCGCCTTTCTTCAGCCATGGAGGCGGCGGTGTACCGGCTGGTCCAGGAGGGCCTTTCGAATGCGGCCAAGCATGCCTATCCGACGTACGTGCTGGTGGAGCTGACCTACCAGGCCCAGATGATTAAGATTGTGGTCCAGGACAATGGACTGGGCTTCAAGGTCGAATTGCTGGAGCAGAAGAGCAAGGACCACTTTGGATTAATCGGCATGCGCGAGAGGGTCGAGCTGCTTGAAGGGAGAATGGAGATCAATTCCGCCGAGAATGAGGGCACCAAGATCGTGATCCACATCCCGACGAACGTAGAGAAGAGAAAGGAGTAACAGGATGGAGCTTATGGATAATGAAAAACCGGTCATTAAAGTGCTTCTGGCGGACGATCATCAGCTGTTCCGCGAAGGACTGAAACGAATTCTGAATATGGAGGACGATATCGACGTCATCGGCGAATGCGGAGACGGCATTCAGGTGCTGGAATTCTGCAATGTCGAGAAGCCGGATATCGTGCTGATGGATATTAATATGCCGACCGAGAACGGCGTGCAGGCAACGGAGAAGCTGCGTGAAATGTTCCCGGAGATCAAGGTCATTATTCTATCGATTCATGATGATGAAAGCTACGTGTTTGAGACGCTTCGCAAAGGGGCGAACGGGTATCTGTTGAAGGATATGGAGGCCGAGTCGCTTATCAACGCGATCCGCTCGGTGCACGAGGGCTTTGCTTTTATCCATCCGAAGGTGACTGGCAAGCTCATACAGCAGCTGCGCCGCATGACTTATGTCAACGAAGCGGGCGCGATGGCCGAAGGTACATCGCGTGAAGCCGGCGTGAAGTTTGTCGCAGGCGACAACAATCCGCTCACCCGCCGGGAGGCGGAAGTGCTGCGCTTAATGGCGGAGGGCAAGAGCAACAAGATGATCGGGGAGTACCTGTTCATCAGTGAGAAAACCGTAAAGAACCATGTCAGCAGCATTTTGCAGAAGATGGAGGTCGACGACCGCACGCAGGCCGTGATCAACTCTATCAAGTATGGCTGGGTGACGCTGTAAGCGGCATGTCCCAAGGTATGGGGGCCGCTTGCGGATGGAGGGGAATCGCCGGAGGGCGGTTCCTTTTTGCGTTGGGGGAGGCGCATAAATGCAAAAGAGCCCTGAAGGGCTCTGATGAAGGTGTTCTTATTTAACTGCTGCAAGGGCGGCTTCTGCTTCAGCAATATCAGCTTGAATTCCAACAATAGATTTGTTGTGCTCCACTAGCTGCTCTTCCCAGAAAGGAATCATTTCAGGCGTCTCTGCGAGCTTCAGTCGGTTGATTTCGGCCGTGACGCGATCACGGGCATCCAGTGCTTCCTGCAAAACATCTTCTTTTAAAATTTTTAATGTTGCTTCAATCTCGGTTTTGCTTTTTCCCAGGTATTTATTGTTGCTGACCGGGATTGCAGTGTCTTTGGGGATTTCTGTCTTGATAATGATGGTTCTGCCGTCAATGTTCAGGGAGCCGCCCAGGGAGTCATTAACGCTTCGAAGAGGTACATGGGCTTTGTTATCCACTACAATAGCTTTGTCGGTCAAAAGCTTGCCGTTGACATTAACTGTGTACTCCCCGGCTACTTTTTTGCCGATCATGCTTTTAACCTGGTCTGCCATAGCCACAGTTGTTGTAGAGAGTACAGCACCAATCAAGACTCCGCTAAGTACGTAAGCAGATTTTTTCATATTAAACGCCTCCAATATGTAAGTGATTTAGACACCATATAATACCAAATTTATAATACCCGCAGATATAATGTTAGAAACAGTTCGTGTTATATATTAATCAGCACTACCTGGGCATTCACTCACCTTGCTGGAGGCGGCAGCATATACTGCTGTATACGAAGGAGGTGAGTCTCATGGTTGCCCACTTGCTAGGCATCCTGATCACATACGCTGCAGCCGTTGCGCTGGTGCATGGCGTGCACGCCCGATATATCAAGCAATGGCAGGGACGGCGCCGGGCGGTGCATTATGTGCTGGTAACCTCCAACCATGAGCGGCAGGTGGAATGGATCGTGAGAGCCCTTTCACTATATGCTCTGTTGAGTGGTGTCCGCGTGAAGGTGACGGTTTTTGACGAACAATCGAATGATAGAACGTTGGCTATCTTGCAGAGGGTGGCTGCTCATGTAGGCGTGGAGCTGATAGTGATCGAGATGGATGAGCAGGCCAAGTATCAGTTGAAGCATATGTTGAGAAATACCCGAAAAAAGGATGACCGGAGTATATACATCGATCTGCGGGGTGGTGGTGAAGCGGCTCGAATTCCTTATTGGTAGATAAGTCAGCGGCAGTATATTTTTGTGATTCCCTTTATCATAATCTTAAAGTACTCTAACCATAGAGGGCAACGAGATGACGAACTTTGTTATATGGGAGATATATGGACACCTTTACAGCTTTTTAGCATTAAACTAGTTAAAGATGGTGAGAAACGATTGTGGATTAAAGTTGGCAAAAATGGGTGCAAACGAGTAGGTAATTAAGATTCCAATAATGAGATCATCAAGATCAAGTGAAGCACACTTTGACCTGATTTAGGTTAGGTGTGTTTTTGTGTTTGTTATCAAGATTAATATTCTTTTTTTATATTCAAATATATGTAATTAATAAAAAAAATATTATTAATATACTAAAATTTCAAGTTAGAAATGTCGAAGATAAGTTATAAGAGAACTCCGACAAAACATGTGCTAGTTAAGGAACAAAACCAATAAGACCGAGAGGAGGGGTCGAGATGCAAGCTAATATATACATTATAAGATTTGAGCAAGATTGGAGGTTAATTCCCTCGCTGGACATCAAAACGGACCTGCAGTGGTGGTTCGCACAATCGGAACGAAGCAGATTAGCAGCTAAATTAATATGGTTAACCTGTCCAATCCCTTTAGGATGGGCAATTCAGTTACGTAATGACTTCAAGGCTCTGTACGACATGGAGTTTTGGGATGAACAAAGGTGGAGGCATTACATAACAGGAGCATTAAATAGATGTATCCGGTTAGAACCACCATTGGAGCAAGTGGGTTGGCTACATAGAGTGAATCATGGAGTGGTGATTATAAGACCCAGTGTTGAAGCTTCCTGGTTGAGGTCAGAGTATGAGCCTTCCTTGTGGCTTCGTATTCAGAATTTATCAAAGCAAATGGAGATTTTATTACAAGGCCGAGGCCTCCTGGCGGAAGAAGTGGAGAGTTTACTTCAAGAGGAAGGATTAAGCTTGCCAGGTGGCTGGCTGGCTGCTGCCCAGCTTGGCTATCTGAAGGGTCGCCTAAGCATAGAAAGTGGAATTATCCAAGAATCATTCACTAAAGCTCGAAGATGCATATGGCGCAGGAGTAAAAGTGTTGAGAGATCGCGCTGCAGGCGCTGTGGAAGTGATATTCAACATCAAGCGGCTTGTGCCTCCTGCAGCTCTCATGCATGTGCTTACTGCGAAGTCTGCATTAGCATGGGAAGATGCCGATCTTGTGCAATAATGTTGATGGGAAAATCATATTCAGTCGATGATCATCCGTCTGTTGGCTCACCCCGTAAAGCTGAATTAACCACAAAATGGGGCTTGAGTGCTGCTCAAGGAACTGCAGCACTTGCTGCCCTGCAGTTCCTTAAAGAATCGGCTAAATCGGAAACAGGAGATGACCGATTCTTGATTTGGGCGGTGACAGGAGCGGGAAAGACAGAAATGATATTTCCATTGCTGGATTTTATTCTCCAGAGAGAGAGCGGCAAGGTGCTCGTAGCTGCTCCACGCAGAGATGTGGTACTTGAGCTGGCTCCAAGGCTGATGAAAGCGTTCCCGAACAGCTTTGTAGTCACGCTGTACGGAGGAAGCCCTGATCGATGGAAGCAGGGGAATATCACTGTAGCGACTACTCATCAGTTGCTGCGATTCAAGGGAACCTTCGATCTCATTGTCATTGATGAGATTGATGCTTTCCCCTATCACAATAATCCGATGCTGGATTATGCTGCCCGGGCTGCATGCAAGCCTGGTGGGAAATACATTTATCTGTCCGCAACACCGCCTGCTAGAATGCAACTACAAGCTTCGTCAGGCCAAATCAGGCATGCTAAGGTGCCCGCCAGGTTCCATGGCTATCCACTGCCTGTACCTACACCATTAAAGCTTCCCTCGGTTGAGCAATGCTTGTCCAAGAATCAGTTAGCTCCTGTGCTGTGCCGTCAACTGAATGCTTCTCTTCAAAGAGAGGCACAGATCTTTGTATTTGTTACCCGTATTCGCCATATCGATCCGTTGGTAAAACTGCTAAGATCCCATTTCAGAGGAAAGTATTCGATTCAGGGAGTATCATCCGTAGACCCAGGGAGATCAGAGAAAGTAGCCATGTTTCGACAAAGATTAATTCGAATTCTAGTGACAACCACCATCCTGGAAAGGGGAGTTACGGTCCCGAAAAGTGATGTGTTTATATTGGATGCTGACAGTCAACTTTTTGATGAGGCAGCGCTGATCCAGATGGCTGGGAGGGCCGGACGTTCAAATGATGATCCTACAGGGAAGGTAATAATCGGTGCTCCCCATTGGACAAGATCTCAGCGCAGGGCTGTGGCTCAAATTCGCCTAATGAACCGAATTGCCCGCCGAGATGGATATTTAAACGCTTCTTTATGAATAAGATGTCTATATACGTTAATTTAAGGGAGAAGCAGGAGTTGTTGACAATATGTTAACTATGGTTATTCACAATGTGTTGGAAAAGATTCAGCATTTACTGGCTCCAACAGGAAGGCCTTGCATGACATGCACTCGTAAGACCATTCTATACCCGAATCATTACGGAATTTGCGCTGCTTGTTATCAGACCATTCCCTGGATCCAAAATCATCGCTGTCTGCGATGCGGCAGAGATATAGGTTGCCCGGATTGCTGCCGTTCAGACCGCGAGCCATTCTATTTTATAATGAACCGCAGTGCAGTGAACTACAATTCGTATATGAAAGAGTGGCTGTCGCAGTATAAATATCGGGGCGATGTAAGATATGAACTGCTCCTCTCCAGTATGCTTGAGCATGCCTATGATTCGCTAGTGCAGGAGGTCTCCGTACGAGGATGGTTTCTTAAAGAAAGGCTGGCTCACCAACATACATGGAATAAACCCTCTCCTCGCCGAAGCCGTGTTAAACAGCCCATATGGAAACCGGATGTTATTACGTTTGTTCCTGTCAGCGGGCAGAGGTTGTTGGAAAGAGGATTTAATCAAGCCCGCAGGCTCGCATCGTATCTGGGAGAAACCAGGAATGTAAGAGTAGAAGATCTGTTAAAAAGAAACTACGATTCCGGCAAACAAAGCTATAAGACGAGAGCACAGCGCCTCGCAAGTATGCATGAGTTGTTCAGTATAAAAGCCAAGGAGTTCAATCAGTTGTTGAGTACATATCGAGTTACGGAAGTGCCTGGCAGAGCATTGTCTATAGTATTAATTGACGACATATACACAACGGGCAGCACAATGAATGCATGCAGCCATGCCATTCAGACGTTTGCAACGGCAGAAGGGATTCAAGTCGAGGTGTACGGACTAACCTGGGCAAGGTCATAATGAGTGGAGAACCAATTCTTTATGGGTTTTAATAGCCCTATTAGTAATTGATTTACTATGGCATAGGCAAATGGTAATATGAGGATTATACTATGATTATACTTAAGTAGTTTTCGGGAGGCTGTCATGAATATCGGGAATTGTCCTCGCTGCGGTAGATTATATGCATTAAATCTTCGGGAATTATGCGGTGATTGCCAGAAGGAGATCGAGCAGGAGTATACACGCTGTGCAGAATATCTTCGGGAAGAGAAGGGAGCAACCATTCATCAGGTCTCTGACGCTACAGGAGTTTCTTCTAAACAGATTACACGTTTTATCCGAGAAGGACGTATATCCCTTCTAGATGCACCCAACATGGCTTATCCTTGCGAGTTATGTGGCGTATTAATTCGGGAGAACAGCATGTGCAATCCTTGCAGGAACCGCCTTACGAAAGAGATAAGAGAGGCTACGACTCACTCGACTAAAGATACCAATCAGAATCGGAGCCATGAAGCCACTTATAAAGCTGTAGATAGGTATCGATAACACCTATAAATTCGATACAAACGCGCTATTAAAAATGATTCAGTTTCGGCCGATAATCTTAGTATAAGGTTATCGGCCGATTCTATTTCGCGTAGACAGATTGGATTTATAACATATATGAAGATCATTAGGACAGGAAGGTGAGTGGAATGAAGATTAATGAAACCGGCAGAGTCGGTGGCGTGCATGCGTATCAGCGAAACATAGAGTCGCATAAACAAGAAGATACGAAGAAGACCTGGAAGAAGGACGAGTTGTCAATCTCTGCGGAAGCCATGGAGATGCTTCAAGCTCAAGGGAAGACCCAGGATATCGGCCGCGCGAAGAAGATTCAGGATCTGAAAGCTCAAGTGGATGCAGGGACCTATCAGGTAGAAGCTGATAAGCTGGCGGAGCGGCTGCTGCCTCATTTCAGAAAGTACACTCAACTGAGTGATTGACATGCCAATACAACCATTAATAGACACCCTGCATAAACTCCATGCGGTATATCTAGATATGTTGGAACTGGCGGATTCCAAGAAACTCGCAATTATGAATAACAATGTGGATCAACTTGTACAGTTCATGAATCGTGAGTCCAAGGCTGTTAAAGTGATTGAACAGCTGGAGGTCCAAAGAGTCAATGAGGCTTATACTTTCCTTCGAGAGCGCGGAATCAAATCCAGGCTAGAGCTTTCTATTACAGAAATATCAAAGCTTGTCTTTGATGCTCAGGAGAAGTCAGAGCTGTCGTCAATTCAGGCATCTCTGTCCCATACACTTCAGCAGCTAAGATTGAAGAACGAACTGAATCAGCAGTTGATTCAGCAGTCGCTTGCCTTTATCGATCTGTCGCTGGATATGCTTACGGGTAAGCCTTCTCAGGAAGCAACTTACCACCATCCATCAGAACGTTCGGGGAACACACAAAGATCGGGATTATTTGATACCCGAGCTTAAGAAGGAAGGGAGCCGTTAATATGGCATCTACATTTCACTCAATTGAAACGGCCAAGCGCAGTTTATTTACCCAGACTGCTGCACTCAGCACAACTGGTCATAACATAGCCAATGCAAACACGGAAGGCTTTTCCCGCCAGACGGTACAGATGAAAGCGTCCAGGCCCATGGAAGCCTACGGACTGAATCGTTCCTTAGCGCCTGGACAGCTTGGAACCGGGGTGGAATTCACAAGTATTGAGCGGGTCCGTGAAGCCTTTCTGGATCATCAATTCCGGGGAGAGAACAGCTCACTGGGCAGCTGGGCCACTCAGGCTAATACGCTGGACAAGCTTCAGGCCATTATTAATGAACCTTCCGAGACAGGAATTAGAACCGTGCTAGATAACTTTTGGAACTCATTCTCAGAGCTGTCGAAGAATCCAGAAGATCCAACGGCCCGCAAGGTTGTTAAGCAGACGGCAGAATCTCTCGCCGATGCCCTCAACCATATGAGTCGCCAATTGGATAATCTGGATCGCGATCTGACTACGAACGTCAGTGTAAAGGCATCTGAGATTCAAAGCTACATCAATTCGATTTCGGACATGAACCGTGCCATCACAAGGGTTGAATCCCTGGGTAATCATGCGAATGATCTAAGAGATCAACGTGATCTGCTGACAGACAAGCTGTCGAAGATTATAAACATAACGGTAGTGGATACACCGCAGGGGTATAACGTCTCATTGGGCGGGCAGGCGCTGCTTGAAGGAGCGGGGACGCCTCAAACCGTAGATAGTGCTTTCCTTACCGGAGCCTATAGCAGCGGTATGATGACAGGTGGAGAGGTTCACGGCATGCTAATTTCCCGGGATTCATTCGTAAGCGATTACCGGAACCAGATCAACAATCTGGCCAATACGCTGATGAACGGAGATGTACAAGTTCCTATTCCGGCAGGTTCTGTGCCGCCAGAAGGCAGTGTCTTCACTGTAGATGCCATCTTTATGGTGAATGGTCAGCCGACTACGGTCACTGCCGGCCAGCCGGTCCCTGCAAATGCAGTGCTTACTACTGGAATTACAACGGTAGTCAAGGGCTTTAATGGGCTGCATCAGCTGGGGTATACGATGGACGGGGCTGCTGATCCGGGACCTCCTTTCTTTGCCGGAACCGGTGCGGGGGATATTGCATTGAACCCGGAGATTGCGTCCAATCCGGATAAGATAGCGACCTCTATGCGCTTGGATGTAACGACCGGCAATGTGGTTCGGGGAAATAATACATTGGCTTCTTTGCTGGCTAATTTGAAAATATCTAAATTTACACTCCCTGGCAGTAACAATGAAGCTACTGTAGATGCGCTCTTCAGCTCCATGGTAGGTCAATTGGGCGTACGGGGACAAGAAGCAAATCGTCAAACGGAGAATGCGAGTTTTTTGACAACCCAAGTGAACAATAACCGGCAGTCGGTGAGTGGTGTCTCATTGGACGAGGAGATGGGCAACATGATTAAGTTTCAGCACGCCTATAGTGCAGCTGCGCGGTTCATGACCACATTCGACCAGCTGCTGGACAAGCTGATTAACTCAACAGGCGTGGTCGGACGCTAAGGGAAGGGGATTCAACAATATGCAGAGAGTAACATCCAGTATGTTGAACAGCCAGCTGCTGCTCAACCTGAACCGCAACGCCCAGCGAATGAGCGAAAGTCAGATCCAGATGAGTACAGGACGGAAGATCAATAAGCCCTCTGATGATCCAGTAGGTATTACTTACTCCCTGCGTTACCGCGGAGAACTGGCATCCAATGAACAATACCAGAAGAATGTAGATAGTGCGATATCCTGGTTGGACTTCAATGACACGATGCTCAACCAGTCAGGCGACGTCATGCAGCGAGTTAGAGAACTTACGGTTCAGGCTTCTAACGGAACCAACCCTCAGTCCGCATTAGACAGTATCAAGGCCGAGATTGGTGAACTAAAGAATCAATTGGTTGATATTGCCAACAGTAAATTCAATGGGAAATATATATTTAATGGTGAGCAGTATGACGTCAAACCTTATGATTTTCCCGTGGGTGCGGATGGCAAGATCGATACTTCTGAGGCTATAAATATAAAAACCGACACAGGCGTCATACAATACGCAGTTGGTGAAATGGTACAGCTTCCGATCAATACGACAGGTGAAGAGGTAATTGGAAGCAGTACGGAGATAGATAATGTATTTATCATGCTTGATCGTATTATGGAGCAATTGACTGGTTCTAGATTGGAAGAGCTGTCTGGTGAGCTAGCTAATATTGACACCAGAATCGAGAAAATGCTTAGTGTGAGGTCTGAGATTGGTGCTAAGACAAATCGGATTGAGTTGATGCAGGGTCGACTGGGCGATATGAACGTGAATCTCACAGAGCTCCAGTCAAAGACAGAAGATGCAGATTACGCTGAGCTGATTATGAAATCCAAGATTCAAGAGAACATTTACAACGCATCTTTATCAGCTGGGGCCAAAATAATTCAGCCGTCTCTGGTTGATTTTCTGAGATAACGTCAGGAGGGCTTATATGCTGCATCCTGCTATTGGAATCCGTCAGACACCTGGACTGATTGGTCTTAATATCGAAAGAGGGCAATTTTCCATTCGCCAGCACAATGCGGAGATGGCGATTGAGACAAAACCGTCGAGACTGGAGATCACACAGCATTCGCCGCAGCTGACCATCGACCAGTCTAGAGCCTTTGCTGCGTACCACGGGGGACATTACACAGAGGTGAACAACCGGATTTATTCAGGAGTTCAGCAGATCTTCTTGCAGGCTATCGCCCATAGAGTTGAGCTAGGTAACCGAATGGCGGCAATACACCAACCCGGGAACACGATCGGAGAGATTTGGGGAGGGGACTGGCAGACGTCTGGAGTTCCTGAGTTCCGGGAGAGAGCTTCATATGATAATGTAAGATTACAGTATGATAGCAGCCCTCCGGAAATCTCATTTGAGGCAGCACAAGTTAACATTGAAGTAAATCGGCGTCCACCAGAGATAGAGTACCATCGGGGAGCGGTCGAGGTATATATGAGACAGCATCCAGGCTTGGAGTTTACTCCGCCAGTGGTGGATCTTCAGCTATAGCAAGAATCAGAGTAAGAAAGCTGCGCATGGGAACATGAGGTTGCAGCTTTCTTTTTAACATTTTGAGAGAGAAGAGGAGTGAAACTGTTGATTATTGATACTGGAATGTGGGGACAAGTAGAAGTGCAGGAAGATGCGGTATATGTCTTTGAAAAGGGATTGCCAGGATTTGAAGAAGAACATAGGTTTGCACTCATAGAGGCGGAATACCCCTTTGCTTATCTGCAATCCCTGCAGGACAAGGAACTGGCGTTTGTTGTGGCAGATCCGTTTACATTCTATCCTGAATATGACTTTGAGCTACCTGAATATGAAGTTAGGGAGCTGGAGCTCGGAGAAGAAGTTATTGTAAGATGTATTCTGACATTGAAGGAGCAACCTGACGACTCCAGTATTAACCTGCTAGCGCCTGTGGTTATGAATCCACAGCAGCGGCTGGGCAAGCAAATCATCCTGCATCACACATCTTATCGAGCCAGACATTCGTTGATTCGTTCAGAGCAAGCATCAGAACCTAAGGGAGGGGTGTAGTCGTGCTCGTATTATCCCGAAAGGTTGGAGAATCGATTGTCATTCAAGATGAAATAGAGGTTACGGTTCTTGCTGTGGAGGGGGATACAGTCCGGATCGGCATTCAAGCTCCTAAGAGTGTAGGTATCTACCGCAAGGAAGTGTATGCAACGATACAAGAATCCAACCGCAATTCGATCGCAGATCAGGACAGTAGCCTATCTTCTCTTAAAGAATGGTTATCAATGAATTCAAATAACAAAAAATAAAGTGAAATTTGCTATAAATATTGGATAGAATCTTCCGATATATATAGTAGAACATTGCTAAAGGGCGGCCGACCTGATCGCAATGGCTAAATCTTAACCACATGGATGTGGGATCACTTAATTCAAGGAGGAAATATTATTATGAGAATTAACCACAATATCGGTGCACTGAACACTCACCGTCAGTTGGGTGTCAACACCGCAAACCAAAGCAAGAACATTGAGAAGTTGTCTTCTGGTCTTCGCATCAACCGCGCTGGTGATGATGCCGCTGGCTTGGCTATTTCCGAGAAGATGCGCAATCAGATTCGAGGAATGGAGCAAGGGGCACGAAACGCACAAGATGCAATCTCTTTAATTCAAACAGCTGAAGGTGCCTTGAACGAAACTCATGCAATGTTACAACGAATGGCAGAATTATATACCCAAGCAGCAAATGGAACACAAACTACCCAAGATAACGCTAAAGTTCAAGCAGAAATAACACAGTTGACCAGCCAAATTGGGGATATCGCAACACAAACAAAGTTTAATACCAAGGAACTATTAACAACTGCAGCTGCCGGTACTCCTTTAGTATTTCAAGTGGGGGCAAATGCGACTGAAACAATTACACTAACCCTTACTGATAATACTACAGCGGCAACAGGATTGAATCTTGTAGCATTGCAAGCTTTCGACGGTACAAATGCCATAGCTACCGCTAACTTAGGTGTCGTACAAACTGCAATAAACACTGTTTCAACTAACCGTGCTAATCTTGGTGCTGTGCAAAATCGTTTAGAGCACACTATTAACAACTTGGGAACTTCAGCTGAAAATCTTACCGCCGCTGAATCCCGCATTCGCGACGTAGACATGGCGAAGGAAATGATGGAGCAGACTAAAAACTCCATCCTGGCTCAAGCCGCTCAAGCGATGCTTGCTCAAGCCAACCAACAGCCACAAGGCGTACTGCAGTTGCTCCGTTAATCTTAATATCAAACGAAGAGAGGCCTTGGGATTCCTGAGGTCTCTTCCTTTAATTTCGGAAGGAGTTAGGAAAAATGGATACAATCATCGAAGAATATGAAAAAGTACTGGTAGGGAAACGTGTGACTATCACCGTAAAGAAAACGGCAAATAGTGAGTTTCCTTACTTTGCCGTCTCATCTTTAAAGGTATCTAGTGCTGGAATGACACTAGATGAAGCAAAAACTAAATGCGAAAATGCAACTAAGATGGAAATATTATTTCAAAAATAATCGAATGAGCACTGCAACCAAACGAAAGCAATATCATATTTTTGAACATACATACTTATGATGCTCATCAACATCGGGCTTCTCTCGGGAGAGGCCTATTTCTGTTTCTGAAGGGAAAGATGATGGTGAGAGTTATCTTATGTCCCACGCCGATTTGCTGTCGCTGAAGTTCGCCGATATATTCACAGAGCCGTTTCTAGAATATGTCGAAAAGGAATCGTACGCACTGTACGAAGCCTTCTTACAAATGATACTGCAGGCAATAATCGTTAGTTTCCTTCAATAAATTGATCTAAAATCCTCAGCCCTACTTTCCGATATATAAAGTAAACTAAAGTCTTCGGAGGTTATGTAGAATGCAAGTTCAATTTTCTCTTTCTGCTACTGCATCGTTACCCTCACCTCAGACATCAAGAGCATCAGAATTTTCAAATACAACATCTCAGGAAAACACAGATTCCACTCTGCAGTCGCTTTCAGAGAAAGTACGTGAAGGCTCAGCGGTTTCTTATGGAGAAGAACAGCTGGTCCAAGCGATTGAACGGGCAGTGAAGTCCATGCAGGGACCGGAAACCACCTTAGACATCAGTATTCACGAAAAAACCAAGGATATCATGGTTAAAATTCTGGACAAGCAGACGGGTGAAATCATCAGGGAGATTCCAAGAGAACAAACACTGGATCTCGTAGCCAATATGATGGAGATCGCAGGCATTCTTTTTGATCGAAAAGTATAGGATCTATAAGTATAGGTTCTCTAGGTAAGTGAATGGAGGGAGATTTGATTGAGGATTAACGGATTTTCCGGTATGGATATAGATAGTATGGTTAAGTCGCTTATGACAGCTAAGAGGATCCCATTAGACACACTGAACCAACAGAAAACCATCACGGAGTGGACGAGAGACAGTTATAGAGAACTGAATAGTAAAATTGTCGACTTTAGAAACAATAAGTTATTCAAGTATGGTAATTCTTCAGAGATGAACACGCAGAAAGCTGTTGTGAAGGGCAACGCTGATGCGGTTAAGGCTGAGGCTACCGCCACTTCTAACGGGATTGAAATGAGCGTTGAAGTGACACAATTGGCGACACGGACCACGTTAACTACAGCAGGTGCCACTACTACAGGATCGCAACTGACATCCTCAACAACATTAGGGGAACTTAATGGTGGCTCAACAGGAAAGACATATACACTCAAGATCAACGGAGAGTCGTTTTCTTTCAAAGGCGAAAGGTCTATCTCATCTGTTATAACTGAAATTAACAGTAATAGTAAAGCCGGTGCGACAGCTGTGTTTGATGAACTAACAGGGGAATTGCAGATTCATTCCAAAGCTTATGGAGAAACGTCAACATTAACGGATGCAGATTCTGGAGACAATACATTGTTGACACTTTTCGGGGGCATCCAGGTTAACTCGGAAGGTGAAACAATTACAGCAGGCAAAAATTCAAAGGCTATTATTAATGGTACTACGATTGAACGTAATAGCAATACGTTTACGGTAAATGGAACAAAACTTACTCTGATTGCTGAAACAGGCACCGACCTTGCCATAATCACTACCCAATCCGACCCACAAAAAGCGTTCGATACCATCAAATCACTGGTCGATGACTATAATAACCTGCTAAGCTACATGAACAATAAAATAGGGGAAGAGCGGTATCGTAGTTTTCAGCCCTTGACGGACGAACAGAAAAAAGAGATGAAAGAAAAGGAAATTGAGCAATGGGAAGCCAAAGCTAGGAGCGGGCTGCTCAAGAATGACGAGATACTTAAATTTACTGTTCAGGCTATGAGGAACATCATTACAGATAATTTAGGAGATTTAAGTGGAAGTGGTATCACCACAGGTAAATATCATGAAAACGGCAAGCTGATCATAGACGAGGCAAAGTTGAAACAGGCGCTCACAGATAACCCGCAGCAAATTATGGACCTGTTTCAAGGTTCATCCACTGCCCCAAACACAGGAATCATTGATAAATTAATGGATCAAATGAATGTTACATTAGACAGATTCAGTGAGAAGGCAGGAACTAATAAGTTCTCAACAGATCTTAACAGCACATTTAAGCTCGAAAGCATCATGGGAGAAGCGCTCAAAAATTACAACAAACGTATCAGCGATATGACCAGCCGCTTAGCTCGTGCGGAGGCGGCCTTTTATAAACAATTTACAGCAATGGAAACTGCCATGAGCAGGTTTGATTCACAGTCGGCCAGTCTTGCTAATTACTTTCAATAAAAGGATAGGTGGATGACATGATACGAACACCTTACGATAAATATCGCCAATCCGCTGTGACTACAGCTGCACCTGAACAATTGGTAGTGATGTTGTATGACGGAGCTATACGATTTATTCGTGCAGCCGTGCAGGCTATAGATTCTTCCAATGTTGAGAATGCGAACCTCAATTTCGGTAAAGCACAAGCCATTGTGAGCGAGTTGATGTCTACACTGGATCAGTCCATCGATATTTCCAAGAATCTGTTTGTTCTCTACGAGTACACGAACTACCTGCTGATCGAGGCGAACATCAAGAAGGATAAGACTAAGGCAGAGGAAGCACTGGGATACCTGCTTGAGTTGCGTGAAACTTGGGTAGAAGCCAGTAAAGTCGCTGCCGCTCAATCAACATCATACTCTAGTTCTAGCGAAACCGTTCATGGATAATTTACAAGAATCATTAGATTACTGGATTATCCAGTTAAAGAATGAGACAGAGCGTATTACGGAGAACGTGTCATCGTGTTCATACGAAGAACTGGAAGTCTTTGTAGATAAGAGAGAACATATAATGAACCGCCTGTTGAGTGTCACTGAGAGCCAAGCTCCTGATGCTAGACAGAAGGCTTTAGTGCATCGAGTCCTTCAACATGATCCACCTATCCGAGCCCGCATGAATGAATTGCATTTGGAGGCTCAGGAATGGCTTCACCAGCGTAGCCAGGCCAAGGTACAGCGCAATGCCTATGAAAGCTACGGCGTTGTGGACAGTATTCTGATGGACCGGAGAAAATAGGCGGAGATAGATCCTCAAACAACGGTCTCTAAAAAGCTATCTCCAAAAAGCCGGTTCAAGCGCTCTAAAGTGGGTCCAGCAAAGCTATTTATAAAGCCGTCACTTCGCAAGATGGGTGAAGGCTTTTTTACTATTCTGGATAAGTTCTGCGAAAAGTATAGGATGGGATGTGCTTCAATAATAATTCCTATCAGAGGATGGAACTATGTGTATACCATTCCCATGACAACGTTGGAATGATATACTAACAACCACATTGCAAGCATCGAAAGGTATCTCATTATGCGAATTATCCTCATCTTCATCTGTCTCGCTGGGCTATTCATAGGAACCTGCAGTGAAGGAGTACAGCCAATCCTGACGGATTTTCAAATTCACTTTATGCTGAGCCCTGAGCCTACCTGGTCGGATTTTTGGAAAGTATACACTTTCCACTCCAAAATCTTTATAATTCATAAAATCGGCCATTTCTCAGGTTTTTTTATCCTTTCTCTACTGATGACCGACTTTGGCAGGGATCGAAAAGGGTTACTATGGGCTATTGGTTATGGCGTATTGACAGAGCTAATACAGCCTTTTTTTGATCGGGATGCCAGAGTTCTCGACATGCTCATAAATACGGCGGGGGTATATCTGGCTTACTATTTGAGCAGTGAAATAAAAAGCTTGCGAAAGAAATGAAATTCTCTAAATTCTCTTAACTTCATCACATAGAGTGATGTTTTATAAGGGAATTGACCGAAGGTTTTTAATATTTTGTTACAATTTGGTACAAAAGAGTAGATTTTAAAGGGAATATGAGGTAATCTTGTAACGTGCGATGATAGATACATCCTAATTGCCCAGCATTTGGAGAGGGGATTACATACTTGATCGACATACATAGTCATATTCTTCCTTTTTTTGATGACGGGGCTCAGACTTGGGATGAGTCTTTGGTCATGGCTAGACAAGCCTATGAGGACGGAATCCGTATCATAATCGCTACTCCCCATCATTATAACGGCAGATATATAAGTAACCCTTCAAGTGTCTTAGAATCGGTTGAAGTATTTAATGCTAAGCTGAATGAGGAAGAGTTAGATGTTACGATACTACCGGGACAGGAGATTCGCTTGAACGATGATTTATTGAAGCTTTGGGATGAAGGGGAGCTGATGCTTCTTAATGACAGTCGGTATATGCTACTGGAATTTCCATCTTCACATGTACCGGATAAAGCGGAAGAACTGGTCTACGAATTGTCACTCCTCGGTATCCACGCGGTAATTGCACACCCGGAGAGGAACGCTGAGATTGTCCGGGATCCTCAACGTCTTAGGGGACTGGTCGAACTGGGGGCTCTAGGTCAGCTGACAGCACAGTCAGTTACCGGCGATAGGGGCAGTAAACTGCAGAAGATTTCTTTGGACTTATGTAAGGACAGTCTGGTGCATTTTATAGCGGCAGATGCACATGATCCAGTACGTAGGCCATTTCGATTGGCCCAAAGTTATAAAATGATCGAAGAAAAGCTAGGTACAGCAGTGGCTAATTACTATCAAGAGAATGCAGTTAGACTAACCAGGAATGAAGCAATTCCAACATTAGATATCCAAACAAGGCGACTTGGACTAAGCCGGTTATCCAAGGTATTCTCGTCAATGTTCGGATTGTCCAGGTGAATAGCGGTTGAATATGACGGGTTAGTCTTACGGCTGACTGTGCCATATATAATAATGCCTAACTACATAACAGAGGTGAGAGAATCGTGACGTTGAGAAAGAAAATTACTGTATCCACACTAGCAGTTAGCATGGTAGCTGCCACAATAGCGGGTTTTCCGCTGGGGAGTGACGCATTTTCCAAGTATGCAGGAGGCGCTGTTGTTTCGGCTGCTGACTACAATCTGGATTATGTGAAAGACCGTTTGAATCGAGTTTATGGACAACTGTCTGAAAGTGACAAAAACCAGCTTCGCGCACTGCGTGATGAAGTGAAGAACAAAATTAGTTTTATCGCATTCGAACAAGACTTTGCACCACTATTATCAGCGTCAAGATCAGCAGGTGTGCTTGACAGTACACTGTTCAATCTGTTTCATGATTTAACATCTTTAACGTTTGATCCTCAGTACGACAATTTAGTCGCCATCCGAACTAATCAGGAATATATAGATGCAGCCAAGCAGATTGGTCAAGCTGGCGGCGTTCCTAACCTGACCGTTGATGATATCGGAAGTTTCTTGTTCGGACCGGGAGGGGTAGAGAGACAGCTGGTTTCCACTCTGCAGAATAAATCGATGGTAGAACTGGTCAATCTGCTCAATAACAGTGAAACTCGCAATAATCTCATTCGTGATTCCTTCCGTAGTGTGCTGAACAATCCGGTGAGCGATCAGAGTTTCGCACAAGTGCTGAGCAATCTGGGTATTACGGAGAATGATATCGCAGCATCGGTATCCGGAGTTCAGAGCCGGCTTGATTCTGCTGTAGTGAAGGATGCCGCACTTGCACTCGCGATAGCTTATCTGGCAGCAGAAAATATCAATCTTCCTGGAGAGCCAGATCCTGGGAATCCGACCGACCCTGTAACACCCCCACCAACTGACGGCGGCGGTAATTCAGGCGGTGGCGGTGGCGGAGCCCCAGGTGGTGCTCCTGGCGGTGGTGCCGTGCCAACTCCAACTCCGGACGGACCTTTAGAAGATCTTCTTGAATTTGATGCATCCAAATCGGTTCAGGTAGAAGCTGGTCAAGCGGTTGTGAAGCTAGACAATGCCTCTGTGCTGAAGCTGATCGGTGCCATTAAAGCTAAGGCAGGTGCTCAAGATCAATTGAAGCTGACTCTGGATCTCGGCTCGGTTGATTATGAATCCCTTGAGGTTCCGCTGTCTGCAGATATTGTGAAGGCTGCCAATGAAGCTGGCATTAAAACAATTGAAATTGCAGTGAATGGATTGACGGTATCTCTTCCTATTCAACAATTCTCGAGCGCTTTGAGCCTACAAGTAGCGAAGAAAGCGGATACTGCCGTAACCGTTATAACCAATCTCACACTAGCTTCAGATGTATATGAATTTGGCCTAGAGGTGAATGGCAAGCAGGTGACATCATTCCGTCAACCGATTATTATTGCCCTGCCCCTCCGGGATGTGAATGTGGATCAAGAGCTTTTGTCTGTCGTTAAGATCGTCGGTAACCAGCTTCAGATTCAGGGCGGTGTAGTGAACGGGGACGTAATTGTGGAGCCACGGGATACCTTCTCTTCTTACGCCGTTGTGGAGAACAAAGTATCCTTCTCAGACATTGGCAGTGTCCAATCTTGGGCCGGTCGTCAGATTCAGGTTGTAGCAGCTAAAGGCGCGATCGATGGAAGACCTAATGGTCTGTTCGCACCGAAAGACTCTGTAACCCGTGCTGAATTCTCCAAAATGTTGGTTCGTGCGCTGAACTTGGAGAACAGCTTGGCTTCTGAGCCATTTACCGATGTTTATACAGGTGACTGGTTCGCTCCTTATGTAGCTGCTGCAGCGGAGAAAGGCATCATTCAAGGGCGTTCGAGCACAACGTTTGCTCCTCATGCGAAAATTACACGTGCGGAGATGGCTGTCATGATCTCACGCGCACTCAAAGTATCCCAGGACTTAGGCAATGAGGCCGCTATGGAGAGCATATTGAATCAATTTAGCGATGCAGCTGATATTCATCCAACGTTAACACAAGGTGTTGCATTTGCAGCTTCCAAGGGTCTTGTGATTGGAAACAGCGGTAAGTTCAACCCAAATGATAATGCAACCCGGGCGGAAGCGGCCGTCATGATCTACCGTACGATGAATTCTAAATAATCCAATTCAACATAAAAGGCACCTTCCTCTTATGCAGATGGAGGAAGGTGTCTTTTAATGGGTGAAGATGGAGTGGATGCATCTTTTGGTAGTCATGGAAGATTAACTTTATACGTGTTGGAGGTAAATTGTGTGTCACGTGAATTAGAGCTGAGAGATATCTTTCAGATTATTCGCAAGCGAATCTGGCTGATTATCCTCATTATTATTCTGGTAAGCTCACTGGTGGGGGCGTACAGTGTTTTTATCAAGCAGCCTGTCTTTGAAGCTTCAACCAAAATCGTCGTCAACCAGACACCTGGTCAAACTACAGTAAGTCAATTGAATCTCAATGAAATCAACACGAACATTCAAATGATTAACACCTATAAGGAGATCATCAAGACTCCAGCCATTCTAGAGCAAGTTGTGGCGAGCTACCCTAAATTCCAGATCACGGCCGATGCGTTGTCTAGCAAAGTGAACGTCAGCTCGGTGAACAATACCCAGGTGATGACGGTGGTGGTTAGAGATCAGTCCTACGTGAAAGCGGCTGAGATGGCGAATGCGATATCCCGGGTGTTTGAGACGGAAATACAAAAGATTTTTAATGTACAGAACGTATCGATCCTGAACGAAGCCAAGACAGAACCAGCCGTACGGCCAAGTCCGGTAGAACCGAACATTGTGCTCAATATGGCGATCGGATTCATTCTCTCACTTATGATCGGGATAGGCCTAGCATTTGTATTAGAGTATCTGGATGACACCATTAAGTCTGAAGAAGACGTAAGAGCATTTCTGGATGTTCCGACCTTGGCCATGATTACACGAGTCAGTGAGGAAGATATGCAGTCGTCCAAATCATCCCGAAACACAAATGTGCTGCCGAGAAAGGGTGAGAACGATAATGTCACGATTGCAAAATAAAGAGCGGCATCTGATTGTCCAGACCAATCCGCGTTCTCCAATCTCGGAAGCGTTCCGCTCGCTGCGGACCAATATTGACTTCTCCTCCGTAGATGAGCAGACCCAAGTGATTATGGTTACCTCATCCGGACCGGAAGAAGGGAAGTCCACCGTTATTGCCAATTTGGCTGTCACTTATGCCCAGAACCATCGGAAAGTATTACTGATTGATGCTGATATGAGAAAGCCTACCGTTCATCGGACGTTTCGGTTATCAAACCGTGGCGGATTATCCTCTTATCTGTCTCATACTGATGCAATAGAAGATGTGATTCAGCTGACGAATGTAGAAGATTTGTTTGTCATGACGGCTGGGCCCATTCCGCCGAATCCGGCAGAGATGCTGAGCTCCAAATCCATGGCTAATATGATCAAAGCACTGCGGGAGCAGTTTGATGTGATTTTGATTGATGCCCCCCCTATTCTTGCTGTAACAGATGCCCAACTGCTTGCATCGAACAGTGATGGTGTATTGATGGTCATACATTCAGGAAAAGTGAAGAAAGATATTGCAAATAAGGCGAAGGAAATGCTGCTTCGCGTTAATGCCCGTATACTTGGCGTGGTGCTCAATAATGTGAAACGTAAGACCAGCGAAGAATATTACTACTACTACTATGGAAACTGACTAGCGCTGTTTGATGCACCAAAGAACGAATATTTAAATATAATTCGGAGGAACCGAAAAACCATGAAGTTGCGTAAAGATCGGGTGGCGCTGTTTCTCATAGACATTATCATTGTTTGTTTTAGTATCATGACATCGTACTGGCTACGTTTTTATGATTATTTCCCGGCGGAATACAAACTCCAGATGCTTCAATTTTCTGTCATCTCAGTGGTCGGGTTCGGAATCAGCTTTTATTGTTTTCACCTGTACCGTCGTGCTTGGCAGTATGCAAGTATTGAAGAGATTAAATCTATATTCAAAGCAGTAATTCTAGGTAGTGTGGTATCCTATCTGGCAGCTTGGATTTTGCTTCCCGATCGGATTCCCTTCTCTGTTATGATTCGTACATTGCAGTCCGTGCTGCTCTTAGCGGGGGGGATTCGATTTCTGGTTAGAGCATTTGTGCCCAGAGAGCGGAAGAATAGCGATCAACAGGCCTATAAGAATGTCATCATAGTAGGGGCTGGGGCCTGCGGAATTCTGATTGCCCGGGAACTTCAAAATGCCAAACTGGGAATGAAACTCGTCGGCTTTGTTGACGATGATCTGCAGAAATACAAGCTCCATATATTTGGTTACCCTGTGCTAGGTATGAGGGAAGATATTCCTGGTATCGTAGAGACCAAAGACATTCAAGAGATAATTATTGCAATTCCTTCTGCCAGCAGACAGCAAATATCCGACATTGCAAGCATATGTAAGGATACGGGCGTCAAGCTGAAGATGGTTCCAAGACTAAATGACCTCATCTCCGGGAAGGCATCTCTGAATAAGATGCGGGAGGTTAGTGTGGAAGATCTGCTTGGTAGAGATCCAATTCGTACGGATCTGGAAGGAATTATGAGCTACGTAAAAGGAAAAGTGGTCCTGGTGACAGGAGCGGGCGGGTCAATTGGTTCGGAGCTCTGCCGCCAGATATCCTTATTCAAACCGAGTAAGCTTCTCTTGCTGGGACATGGTGAGAATAGTATTTTTAATATCGAGATGGAATTGAAAAGAACGTTCCCGCATGTTGAGTTGGAGACCATCATCGCAGATATTCAGGACCGGGAACGTATGAACATCGTGTTTCAACAATTTCGGCCACAGGTCGTATTCCATGCCGCGGCGCATAAGCATGTTCCGTTAATGGAGAGAAACCCATCTGAGGCAGTAAAGAATAATGTGTTCGGCACGCAAAATGTTGCAGATTGTGCGGATCTTTATCAAGTGGAGAGGTTTGTATTGATATCCTCCGATAAAGCGGTGAATCCAACCAGTGTCATGGGAGCTACCAAGAGAATTGCCGAGATGTATATTCAAAGCTTAAATGCAACCAGCACGACGACGAAATTTGCAGCGGTACGGTTTGGTAATGTGCTCGGCAGCCGCGGCAGCGTCATCCCGTTCTTTAAGCAGCAGATCCTTGAAGGAGGACCGGTAACCGTCACCCATCCGGAGATGGTACGTTACTTCATGACGATACCCGAAGCGGTGCAGCTGGTACTGCAAGCAGGGTCGCTCGCAAGCGGTGGGGAAATCTTCGTTCTGGATATGGGAAGCCCGGTGAAGATTTTAACATTAGCTGAAGACCTTATCCGCTTATCCGGGTATGAACCTTACCAGGATATTGATATCAAGTTTACCGGTATTCGAGAAGGCGAGAAGCTGTACGAAGAATTGTTGACCGATGAAGAACATGTGAGCGCCACGCAGCATAATAGGATTTTTATTGGTAGGCCGAGCGATCTCAGCCGTCTTCAACTGGAGCTTGAGATCAAGAGAATGCACAAAGTCATCGCAGATGGCACCGGATCAATTAAAGACATGATCGACAAGCTGGTGCCGATGTATGAAGTCGTATCCTAAAAAATGCTTAGTAACACAAAGGTGGGAATATGCATGAAAAAGAATATATACCGTCACTTGCTCAGTTATCTTACTATAATACTGCTACTCAGTTCGTCTCCTGTATATACAGCTGATGCATCTAACAACGTGAAAATAAAACCGATAGATGTGGGCATGAATTTTGATGGCTCAGAGCTTCGCCCGCCAGCCGGACAATTCGTATTCATCCATAAAGGGACCACCTACGTACCATTGCGATTCGTGTCCTATGCGGTACAAAAGAACGTGAACTGGAATGGCAAGGAATCCAAGGTGACGATTACAGATCCTACACCGGCTCAGCTAATCTCAATTAAAGAAAAGTTAATGAATACAAATGCTGAGATCAAATCGCCATCCGCGGACTATAAGCTGCTGACACCGGTGCTGGTCAAATATGAGTTTAATGGGCAGAACAAAAACCTCCCTAATGGCCAGGCAAGCTACATGTACAAAGGCACCTTGTATGTGCCGATTCGCTTCATATCAGAGTCTGCTGGAATATCCATTAAGTGGGATCAGGAAAGCAAGACGGTGAGCGGAAGTTCGGCAGCTTCATCCAAGAGCCCAGATGTAACTCAGGACCAAGGAAATAAGGGAACGGATACAACGACTGGGCCAGTACAGCCAGCAGTACCTGTACCGGGGACACCTGCACTTGGAGGAACACCTGCGCAAGGAGGATCTGGACCATCAGCTCCAATACCTGGAGGAAGTGGCGCAAGCACAGTCACTTATGAAACCATTACTCGCACTGCCGAATCCAAACTTCAGTCTTTGCAATCCGAGAGTAGGTCAATATTATTCAGCCTTGCCCAGCGGTATCTTTCAGCTTCTGATGAGAGCACCAAGCAACAGCTTCTAGCCCAAGGTCAGCAGCAGCTTGATCAACTGACCGCTCAGTTTGAAACTATTGTTAGCGCAGCAGAGAGTGAACTGAAAGCCGGCGGCCACAGTACAGCTATTATTAATGAATACCGCAAGACTTTCCAGGATGAGATTGAAGCAGGTAAACAACTGGCGGAAGGGCTTGCCGGATAAGCAAGCCTCTTCCTCCGCAAGGGTGGGTGAATATCATGAAGATACGTAAGGCGATTATTCCGGCTGCCGGACTGGGTACACGTTTCCTTCCGGCGACCAAGGCGATGCCTAAAGAGATGCTGCCCATCGTGGACAAGCCCACGATCCAGTACATCGTGGAAGAAGCGATCGAGTCCGGAATTGAGGATATTATCATCGTCACAGGCAAGGGCAAGCGAGCGATTGAGGATCATTTCGATCATTCCTTTGAACTGGAACAGAATCTGTTCGAGAAAGGCAAGTTCGATCTTCTGGATGAAGTGCAGAAGTCCTCCAAGATGGTCGATATCCATTATATTCGGCAGAAAGAGCCCAAAGGTTTAGGCCATGCCGTATGGTGTGCCCGTAAATTCATCGGGAACGAGCCCTTTGCCGTACTGCTCGGAGACGATATCGTTCAGGCAGACAAGCCATGTCTGAAGCAGATGATCGAGCAGTACGAGCAATTAGGTTCATCGATCATCGGGGTACAGCATGTGCCTTGGGACGAGACCTCCCGTTACGGAATTGTGAACGGTCAGCAGATCAACGAACGTCTCTTCCAGGTCGATGGACTCGTCGAGAAGCCCAAAGATAACGAAGCGCCATCCAATCTGGCGATTATGGGACGCTATATTCTAAGCCCAACTGTATTTCAGATCCTGAATCACCAGAAGCCCGGTGCTGGCGGTGAAATTCAATTAACGGATGCGTTGTCTCTGCTGAACCAGCTGGAATCGGTGCATGCATATAATTTTGACGGGACTCGTTACGATGTCGGAGACAAGTTAGGGTTTATTATGACGACACTGGAGTTTGCTCTGCAGCGTGAGGATTTGAGAGAGCAATTGATGGTGTTTATGGGTCAAGAATTGGCTCGATATACTAGAGTTTTAAACTAAGAGTTATAATATCATCTGTTATTCCTGTTGTATGCTGGAACTTAGATATAACAGGAATAATCGGATGGGATTAGTATCTTAGTAGTTGGTTGGTGCCATGGAATCCAGCCAAGTGCTAACTTACTAAGTAACAATCAGCTAGAAAGGAAGTATAGATATGGAGTCAACGAGAGTTAAAGATAGAATATTCCTATCTTCTCCGCATATGAGTGATGAAGGATACGAGATGCAGTACGTACAAGAAGCATTTGATACCAACTGGATCGCGCCGCTTGGAGAGAACGTGGATGGGTTTGAAAGAGAACTAGCGGCCAAGGTTGGTTCTAAGGCTGCAGCCGCATTATCTTCCGGTACAGCTGCAATACATCTGGCTCTTATAGCCGCAGGAGTTGGCGCAGGGGATATTGTTTTCTGCCCGACACTAACTTTTTCTGCGACGGCTAATCCAATTATTTATCAGAATGCCGTTCCTGTTTTTATCGATAGTAATCTGGAGACATGGAATATGTGTCCTGAAGCATTGGAGCACGCGTTTGCCAAATATCCCGAGGTCAAGGCAGTCATCATCGTTCACTTGTATGGCCTGTCCGCCGACATGGATAAGATCATGGAGATCTGTAACATGCATCAGGTTGTCGTGATTGAAGATGCAGCAGAGTCATTAGGAACGTACTATAAGGGGCAGCATACCGGTACATTCGGTGATTATGGAATCTTTTCATTCAATGGGAACAAGATTATTACCACTTCCGGCGGCGGTATGCTGGTCTCGGATCAGGAAGAACGGATCGAGAAGGCAAGATTTTGGGCAACGCAGTCCAGAGATCAAGCCAGGCATTATCAGCATAGTGAACTAGGATTTAACTATCGCATGAGCAATATTGTTGCCGGAATTGGCAGAGGCCAACTGAAGGTACTCGATCAGAGAGTGGAAAAGAAAAGATACATATATGACTACTACAAGAGAGAACTTGGAGGCCTGGAGGGTGTGCAGTTTATGCCGGAAAACGACTGGGACCACTCAAACCATTGGCTAAGCGCCATCATCTTAACGGATAAGGTAAGAGCAGGCGATGTCATGACGGCTCTGGAACAAGTGAACATTGAATCCCGGCCCGTCTGGAAGCCCATGCACATGCAGCCGTTCTTCGAGAAGTATGATTATGTGGGTGAGAATGTAGCAGAAGTGCTGTTCGAGAGTGGGGTATGCCTGCCTTCGGATACGAAGATGACCGATGAGGATTTAGAGAGAGTAGTAGACATTATTAAAGGGTTGTGGAGCAATTCATGAATAATTTCAACAGATCTATATATAGAAGGTTTGTAAAAAGACCAATGGATATCGTCCTTTCGCTAGCTGCTATCCTGCTGTTAAGTCCCGTGTTTATTGTGGTTGCAATTCTTGTCAGAACCAAGCTGGGAAGTCCCATCTTGTTCAAGCAAGAGAGGCCAGGTCTCAATGAGAAGATCTTTACAATGTATAAGTTCCGAACGATGACGGATGAAAGAGATGAGAAGGGAGAACTTCTACCGGATAGTGTGAGACTCACCGCATTCGGGCGAATGTTGCGGTCCACCTCTCTCGATGAGCTGCCAGAACTCTTCAATATTCTCAGGGGAGAAATGTCCATAATTGGCCCAAGACCGCTATTGGTACAATATCTTCCTTTATACAATGATCATCAGAACCGCCGCCATGAAGTAAGACCAGGGTTATCAGGCTTAGCTCAGATCAGCGGTAGGAATACAGTTGACTGGAGAGATCGATTCGATCTGGATGTTACCTATGTTGATCGTATGAGCTTTATAGAGGATTGTAGAATTATAGGTTTAACACTCAAGAAAGTGTTTGTTAGAGAAGGAATTAACTCAGAAACCGCAGCCACGATGGAAGTTTTCAAAGGGAATAAGGAACGGATAGAGTTATGAATAATAAATTAATGATAATTGGTGCTGGCGGTCATGGCAAAGTCTGCGCTGATATTGCGATGAAGATGGATAATTGGAGTAGTATTTCTTTTCTAGATGACAATGAGAGTATCACTACATTCAAGGACATAGAAGTAATCGGGACATCAAGTGAGATTTCAGAGTACATCAGAGAATACGATGTATTTATTGCGGTTGGTGATAACGTTGTACGGCAAAGGCTGCAGCAGGAATTAGAGTCATTGGGGGCCCAGCTTACAACATTGATTCATCCCAGTGCAGTGATAGGAGAACAGGTTCAGATAGGCATTGGATCAGTGGTGATGGCTGGAGCAGTTATCAACTGTTGTACCCAAATAGGGAAAGGCTGCATTATCAATACGAGTTCATCGATAGACCATGATAATACTATAGGCGATTATGTACATATCTCGCCTGGAGTCCATCTAGCTGGTACCGTTGATATTGGGCATGGCTCATGGTTAGGTATTGGTAGTACTGTAAGTAACAATCTGAAGGTTGTGGAATGGTGTACGATTGGTGCGGGTTCTGTAATGGTTAGGGATATCACTGAGCCTGGAGTTTATGTTGGTATCCCAGTTAGGAGAGTTTGAATATGGGAAAGAACATATGGATTTTGAATCACTATGCTACAAGTATGTATATAGACCGTGCAGGCAGGCATTACTGGTTTGCAGAAAATTTAATTAACCAAGGATATAATCCAAGGATATTCTGTGCCTCTACAGTACACAACTCTACAGTAAGTATTAGAATTGAAAAAATGAAACACACTTCAGAAACAGTTAATAATATACCTTTTGTGTTTGTGAAAACACCAAGTTATTTAGGTAACGGTAAACAAAGAATTAAAAATATGCTGGTATTCTATAGAAACTTGATTTCTGTTGCAAAAGAATATGTGAAAACACATGGCAGACCGGATGTGATATTAGCTTCAAGTGTTCATCCGCTCACTTTGGTTGCTGGAATAAAAATAGCCAAAAGATTAGGTATACCTTGTATATGTGAAGTAAGAGATTTATGGCCAGAAAGTATAGTAGCTTACGGAGCCTTGAAAAGAGATAGTTTAATTGCCAAGTTATTGTATCAGGGTGAGAAATGGATATATAAACGAGCTGACTCGGTCATCATGACATGGGAAGGTGGTCGAAATTACATTATTGATCAAAAATGGGATGGTCAGGTCGATTTAAGAAAAGTTGAGCACATAAGCAATGGTGTAGTAATAAGTGCATTTGATAAAAACAGCGAAGAACATAAGATAATAGATTCAGATTTAGAAAATAAAGACCATAAAAATGTAGTATATGCAGGTTCTATCAGGAAAGTAAATAACCTTGGAATGCTATTGGATGCTGCAAAAATAATTCAAAATCAAGATAAGAAAGACATTAGATTCTTAATATATGGTTCAGGTGATGAGAGTAAGTCACTTCAAAAACGCTGTAAAGAGGAAGGTATTAATAATGTCATATTTAAAGGGCGAGTAGACAAAAAATATGTACCTTCTATTCTTAAAAGTTCTTATATTAATATACTTCACAATTCAAGTACATCACTTGATAAGTATGGTCAAAGTCAGAATAAATTTTTCGAATATCTAGCAGCAGGAAAATGTATAGTGCAAACGTATACGACTGGATACAGTATTTGCGAGAAGTTTGAATGTGGAGTTATTGCTCCAGTTCAAACTGCAGAAACAATTGCTGAATCTATAATTCTTGCCTGTGGAGACGAAAATAAAAATAGGTTGATGGGGCAGAACGCCCGTCATGCAGCACATCAGTTTGACTTCTCCACATTAACGGAAAAATTAATCAATATTATAGAGAATGTAGATGGAAGTGAGGGAAAATCAATTGAGCCTGTACGGAAAACTAGTTAATAAAGAGGAAAAAGTAGCAGTCGTAGGATTAGGATATGTTGGAATGCCGATAGCAGTGGCTTTTGCCAAAAAGCTTAACGTTATTGGGTTTGACTTAAACACTGACAAAATTAATTCATATAAGCACGGGATAGATCCAACCAATGAAGTCGGTAACGAGGTTATAAAGAACACTACAGTAGAATTCACAACTGATGAATCTAAACTTCAAGAGGCCAAATTTCATATTGTTGCAGTGCCTACACCAATAAACACTGATAAGACTCCAAACTTAAAGCCAATAGAAGGTGTAAGTGAAACGATTGGTCGAAATCTCACTAAGGGATCAATAGTTGTGTTTGAGTCAACAGTGTATCCCGGGGTTACTGAGGATATCTGTATTCCTATTCTCGAACAAACATCAGGTCTGAAGTGCGGATTGGACTTTAAAGTTGGGTATTCTCCAGAGAGGATTAATCCTGGTGATAAAGTACATAGATTAGAAAACATTACAAAAATCGTATCTGGTATCGATGCTGAATCGTTAGAAGAGATATCTAGAATATATGAATTAGTTGTTGAAGTGGGTGTTCACCGCGCAAGTTCCATTAAAGTTGCCGAAGCTGCAAAAGTTGTTGAAAATAGTCAACGTGATATTAATATTGCATTTATGAATGAACTTGCTATGGTTTTTGATAAGATGGGCATCGATACACAAGAAGTAATTGAAGCAATGAATACTAAATGGAATGCTCTAAAGTTTTATCCAGGTTTAGTGGGTGGACATTGTATTAGTGTTGACCCATACTATTTTATTTACGAAGCAGAGAAGCTTGGCTATCATTCACAAATTATCTTGTCAGGTAGAAAAATAAACGATGGGATGGGTACCTATGTAGCGGATAATATTATAAAAAAATTGATCCAAGCAAACAAAGTGGTAAAGAATTCTAAAGTTGTTATTCTGGGCATCACATTCAAGGAAAATTGCCCTGATACACGGAATTCAAAAGTAGAGAGCATAATTAAACGTCTCAATGAATATGAGATTGAACCGATTTTAGTTGATCCTTATGCAGATCCAAGGGAAGCTAAACGTGAATATGGTATAGACTTAGTTCCTTTTGATATGATAAATGACGCTGATTGTCTTGTGTTTGCAGTAGCGCACGATATGTTTAAAGATATGACAATAGACAAGGTGAATGGGATGTTTAGGGAATTGCCAAACTATGAAAAAGTTATAGTGGATGTTAAAAGTATCTTACATAAAGACGAGATAAGAAGATATGGATTTTGTTACTGGAGATTATAATATTTCAATAAATTAGAACTGAGGTCGTTTATGAAAGTACTGCATATAAATTCATATTACATTGGAAGTAACTTTTATAGAAATTTATATGATAAACAATTAGAACTGGGGATAGACTTAGATGTTTTTGTTCCCGTTCCAATCTCAATTGATCCGTCGATTTATAGATTAGGTGATTATACGACTATAAGTGCTAATCATGGGAAGTATGATCGAATAATATTCTACCTTAAGCATTGGAAAATATTTAATGATATTGTACAAAACTATAAAATACAGAATTATTCGATGATCCATGCACACTCTTTGTTTTCGAACGGTTATATAGCAATGAAATTAAAAAAGAAATTTAATAAACCTTATATCGTAGCAGTAAGAAATACTGACGTAAATACTTTTTTTAAAAGAATGCCGCACCTACGAAAGCTAGGAGTTAGTATACTTAAAGAAGCAAACAAGGTAATATTTTTGTCAGAATCTTATAAAGAGATTGTGTTGAGGAAATATATACCGAATGATCTAAAAAGGGGTATTTTAGATAAGGTAGAAGTAATTCCAAATGGGATTGATAATTTTTGGTTTATAAATAAAGGCATTCCCAAACATCTTCCAGAAGGAATGAGATTGAAGTTTCTTTATGTCGGAGTAATAAATAAAAATAAAAATATAACTACAACAATAAAAGCTATGGAATATCTTCAAAAAGAAGGATTTAACGTTACTTTCACTATAATTGGAAGAATAGAGGATGATTCTATATATCAGAAAATAAAAGATACTTCAAATGTGAATTATGTATCTTCAATGCAAAAAGAGGATTTGATTAAAATATTTTGTAATCATGATTTCTTTGTAATGCCATCCAAAACTGAATCCTTTGGTTTGGTTTATGCAGAAGCAATGAGTCAGGGATTACCTATTATATATAGCAAGGGACAGGGATTTGATGGTCAATTTGAAGAGGGCATGGTTGGCTTCCATGTAAATAGTCAACATCCACATGAAATTAAAGATAAGGTTATTGAAATAATTAAAGATTATTATAATATCAGGCCTGTTGATTAACCACTAAATGGTAGAAAAAGAGCCGTCAACCCGATAAAATGTTTGTACCCCTACAAACAATTGGGAAGGTGACGACTCCATGAAAAATACTAACACGATTCTTCCCATTCT
>NZ_JBISEO010000052.1:0-509 GCF_044383795.1 Paenibacillus sp. JSM ZJ436 | reverse complement strand
TCCCCATTCGGACATCCCCGGATCAAAGCTTGCTTACAGCTCCCCGAGGCCATTTCGTCGTTCGCCACGTCCTTCATCGGCTCCTAGCGCCTAGGCATCCTCCGTGTGCTCTTAGTAGCTTAACCTGATCGCTCTGGTTTGCGGTAATGTGCTCTCTTGTTCGCCTGTTTCTTGATTATAATAAACCAAGGTGGAAACAGGCTCACAAAGGATCTCATTTCCTCAAACCTTCGCTGCTACATTTAACTTCCTTGGTCATTCTCATGACACAAGATCAGCTTAAAGGATCTTTCTAAAACGCAAATTCGTTTCGTTATCTAGTTTTCAAGGATCAAGTGATGAAAGCTGAGGACGTTCACGGCTGTGACGCTTCAGGCTTCATCTTTGAGAGTTGAACTCTCAAAACTGACCAACGAGTGAGTTGGTTCTTCACCTGTGGTGAAGAGGTTGGCTTTCCTTGCGGTCCGCCTCTTTGAATGCTTCCGTTGCAGGAAGCGATTCTCCATAGA
>NZ_JBISEO010000036.1:0-2330 GCF_044383795.1 Paenibacillus sp. JSM ZJ436 | reverse complement strand
GAGGATGTGGCTAAGAAAGCAAATAAGAAAATGACAAAACTCATTCAAACACAACTACAGCAATGGATTGCCGATTTGCCCAGTTATATCAAGGCTTATCTGCCAAATTTAAGCTGCGAAAGTTGAGATATTAAGATTTTGAAGGATTGATTTTATCGCATTCGCGGCTTGTTGATCCATTTTTTTGTGGAGCATAGTTATCCCTCCATTGTCAAACTTGATAACTTATTGTAACACAGATGAAGCCCATTCAATAAAATTCCCACATTAGCGTGGAAATTCAATTCCGGGTATGTATTAAGTCGAATCACTAGCTATCAGAAGCAAGCATGAACCTTTGAATTGGAAGTCAGATCTACACGGATATTACCCTGAGAAAAGTTGGTAACAATAAATCTGATAGGCATCGATTCAGTTAGACAAGAGCTCCATACGTTTTCTTTCTGAGTTCATAACTTATTTGCCATGGCTTTCGGTTCGTTTCCAATACAAACGAGTAATAGATACTCAAATGGAAAAGTTGAGAAATCGGAAGAAACAAGCTCATGACAAGCATTTTGATGGAGATATGCCAAAAAGAGAATATGATGAATACGTTACTTCTTTAAATCAGGAAATAGTTATCATTTTGTCTCCAATACAAAGGAATTGACAGGCTTGAGATGCTTACTAAAAAGCATCACCAATGGGATACGTGAATGGAAATCGCTTGTGCGGAAAGATAAACAGGAGATAACAGCGGCGGTCAAGGACAGAACAACTGATATGCTTAAGCTTTTCCTCAATTATATAGAAGGAGACATTGATGGATTCATGTTTGACGGTCTTACCGCTCCTTTAATTATTGATGAATCATATCATCAACATGCAGGATGATGTAAGGGTTCATAGTATACCTTGCTCAGACGTTCATACTTAGCTTCTGAGCAAGATATTGTATCCCCCCTCCCATTGCCTAGCCATCGACAAATGCAAGCTATGATAGAGTTTATGGCTGTTTGACGCGCCTGAGATTTTTTTCAATATTCTACAGGTGTAAATAACCGCTCTTATGGAAGGCTAGAAAGCTTTAGATTATTGACACTTATGATGGTATCCTTAATCCCAAACTTGAACTATGATAATTCTTATTACGTATGGGCAGGTAAATGCAACAAATAAGGGTCAATAAAAGGTTTTATATGGGGGACTCTCGAATAACTCAAATTTGGAAACCTAGTTATGAAAGAGGTGTACACAATGAACAGATATACATCTAAATAAACCCATAAAAGCAGGAGGTTATATATGCTTAGTTATAAAAACACAACCACCGAAGTTGCAAACAGTGGGATTGACACTGTAATTTTATCGGTAGGAGCGACGGAGCAATTCGGACCTTTCCTTCCGATGCATTTGGATACCCTTATTGCAGATTTGTATGCTGAAGCGTATGGAAGAGAATTAAATGCTTACATACTGCCTACTATTCCATTTAACACTTCTGAAGAACATGCCAACTGTAAGGGAACGGTAACTGTCAGTCCAAATGTTTTAACCGCAATGTTAGAAGATATAATAATAAATTTGGTAAGACAAGGATTCAAAAAGTTTGTGGTTTGCAATGGGCATGGGGGAGCCTACTGGGAAGGGGCTTTTATTAAGCATATAAATTACAAATACCCTCAGATTATCTTGATTGCTCCTAATCACAATAATCATAATGCTTGGGAAGAAGCAACAAAAAAGGCAGGACTCGAAGGTTTAAATGAGATGCATGGTGGGTTATTATCAGTTTGCACAGCTATGTGGCTCTGCCCCGAACATGTCAAAACGAGGTCTATGGGTTCAAACATTCCATTAGAGAATCGTTTTTATGCAGATTATATGGGGTGGGATAAACTTACCTAAGATGGATGTTGGGGAAAATTTGAAGAAGGAAGCTATACTGATGATGAATTAAGAGAAATAGGGAAGATATTTTGGGAAACGTTTATTATTAAAAGGACCGAAGGATTAAAACAAATTCTTGAAGAAGCATATCGCAGAAAGATGGCACAATAGCAACAACACTGGAAAGCGTGACCGCCTAAAACTAAATGGCGATCCTTTTTTTGTTCAAAATCAACATTATGCTATAACAGACTCAACAACAAAAAAGAGAGGTTCGGCACCCCTCTTTACTATTTCCGCCAATACATCCCAACTATTAGTCTTTCCTGACTGAATCGGCTACACTTAGTTGGACAGGAAAATTAGGGGCTAGTAGAATGAAATCATCACAATGAGGAGCGGATCTACTATGCCAAGAGAAAGACGTACATTTACAGCAGAATTTAAGAGACAAATGG
>NZ_JBISEO010000035.1:0-2355 GCF_044383795.1 Paenibacillus sp. JSM ZJ436 | reverse complement strand
ACATCATTAAACAAAATAGTGATAAATACTCGGTATCAGCAATGTGTAACGTCCTACAAATCCCTAAAAGCACCTTTTACTATGACGTAAGCGAGAAAGAAAGCGAAGACGAGAGCATCCTTACGAAAGCGATCGTAGCGATCTTTCAAAGCAACCGCAAAGTCTATGGGACACGGAAGATTAAAACGAAACTACAGGAGCTAGGATACACGGTTTCCAGACGCCGTATTGGGCGGATTATGAAAGAGCAAGGTCTTGTGTCCACGTACACGATTGCTCAGTATAAGCCGCATAGAACGGCTTGTAATGATTCAAACACAGCCAACGTATTGAAACGTGAGTTCAACCAAACAGAAGCAAAACGCTTTGTCGTCAGCGATCTGACGTATGTAAAAGTCGGGCACAAGTGGCATTACATTTGTGTGCTGGTCGACTTATTCAACAGAGAAATTATTGGGCACAGTGCAGGTCCGCGTAAGGACGCTGCTCTAGTTTCCCGCGCCTTTGCCACAGTAGAAGGCGATTTAAGCGACATTCAGTGGTTCCACACGGATCGTGGAAGTGAGTTTAAAAACCAGGCCATGGATACGTTGTTAAAGACCTTTGACATCGGTCGTTCGCTCAGTATGAAGGGCTGTCCTTACGACAACGCCGTTGCTGAAGCGACTTACAAAGCAATGAAAACCGAATTCATTAACCAGATGTCGTTCCAGAGTCTTAACCATTTAAAGCTAGAATTATATGATTATGTGAACTGGTTTAACAAACACCGGGTACATGGTTCACTAGGTTACATGACGCCCGTTCAGTATAAAGCTGCGGCCCTTAAAAAAGTTGTCTGATTTACTGTTGACAGTCCAATGGCTATGAATCGGTTGTTAGAAACTGAGCTTACCGCATTTTTAGATGATGAGAAATATGACCGTGCAGGTGTAAACTCAGGGAACTCTCGGAACGGCAGCTACACACGCACGCTGCACACCGAATATGGAGATCTGAAACTCAACATTCCCCGAGATCGAAATGGAGAGTTTAAACAGCAAACCGTTGCTCCGTACAAGCGCTCCAATGACACGCTGGAGGCCTTCGTCATTCACATGTTCCAGAAAGGTGTGACGATGACGGAGATTGCTGACCTCATTGAGAAAATGTATGGGCATCACTTTACGCCGCAAACCGTATCAAATATGACCAAAACCATGGTTGAACATGTCGATGCCTTCACGACACGCCAGCTGGCTAAACGTTATGTTTGCGTGTATATCGATGCCACTTATGTGGCTGTGAAACGGGTAACGGTCTCGAAAGAAGCCATCTATCTAGCCGTGGGCATTCGTGAGGACGGCTCTAAAGAGGTGTTAGCGTACACCATCGCTCCGACAGAGTCTGCTTACATATGGAATGAATTGCTTCAAGACGTGAAAGCACGCGGCACCGAAGAGGTTCTGCTCTTTATTTCCGATGGTTTAAAGGGCATTGTGTCTGCCATTGGAACAAGTTTATCCTCGGGCGAAGTACCAGTCTTGCTGCGTCCATGTTTCACGCAGCATAGCCCACAAAGTACGTGTAACGGACCGGCTTGAGATCTGCAATGATTTTAAAGCCGTGTACCGTGCAGAGAACGAAGAACAAGGAAAGACCGCTCTAGATGAGCTTTGTACCAAGTGGAAATCCAGCTATCCCAAGGTTGTGAAATCTCTGCAGGAAAACCCCTATATCTTCACGTTCTACAGCTTTCCAGAGTCCATCTGGAGAAGTATTTACTCTACGAATCTCATCGAGTCGTTTAACAAACAGATTAAGAAATACACCAAGCGAAAAGAGCAATTCCCGCACGAGGAAGCGTTGGAGAAGTTTTTGGTTGCACAGTTTGAGGGCTACAACCAACGTTTCGCAACCCGATGCCATACCGGCTTTGACCAGGCTCGGGCTGAACTACAGGCTATGTTCACAACCACAGATTAAACGCGACATCTACAAGACAAGGTTTTTCTATTTATTCTTGACGCTACCTCTTGAAATGGTATATACAAATTTAGTTAGTGATGATTTGCCTGCTTTCTACATAAAAATTACAAACTTTATTGTATTTATTTTTAAAAATAAACCAACTAATGCAATTTCGATGCGTTATATATAACGACTTAGACAAACGTCGTATATGGACGCCGATTCAACTTTATACAAATGGAGTTTTTAAGGAATTTTAAAAAGTGAGCCGGCAATATTGTAATGCCCCCCATTGTCAAGACATGAATTTCCGAGAAATAAGTTAATCCTCCTTGTCTTGTGAGATCTTGTGATTTAAGACGCGATTTGTTCAACAGAATGCGTATAGAATTGAGCCGGCTTGGC
>NZ_JBISEO010000051.1:0-522 GCF_044383795.1 Paenibacillus sp. JSM ZJ436 | reverse complement strand
GATTTTGTTCTTCTTAACTCCTCCGGCTGACTACCATCAGGCGCAATGTGAGCTTCTATACGTTTTATCATAGTCTCTTCAATCAACGCTTCAGCTTCATTCACTTTTCCAAGATAAATCATAAGTCCTGCGACTTGATAATCATAATTAGTAGCATGATTATTTGTTCTAGTACTTGCTCCAATTCCAAACTCACTTGTTCTCAGCCAGATTAAATACTGATTAAACCAGTCCTTCATTGATGCCAGCTCACTTTCAGCCAGCAATTGATTCTTCTCTAACACTTGAAGTGTTGTAATCACTTTACCGATATCAGTCCATTCGATGATCCCAAACATGGTTCCGCTTACTTTACCTGGTATAGCCTGACCAAAGCTTACATGAGGATTCACTTTCGTTTCTTCATTAATAAACCAAACCTGAACAATTTCTTTGGCCTTATTTATATATTTTTGATCCTCTGTGAAATAATAGGCCAATGTTAATGTATTTAATGATGTAAACATTTCTCTTAACCGAGTA
>NZ_JBISEO010000034.1:0-2364 GCF_044383795.1 Paenibacillus sp. JSM ZJ436 | reverse complement strand
AGATCCTGCTTCAATTATCCGTCTTTTATCCTGAACGGATTGGCCAGCATCTGCCTTAAAGAGCATCTTCTTCTCTTAACAGGGGAACTCTTGATTTAGAGTTTACACAAACTTATTGACAGACCCGTTTGTGATTTGTTCCCATCCGAATTATTAATATGAAAATCTTGATGAAATATAGATGGCATAAACACTCTATAGTGAAAGCCAGCAAAACCATTGTTCAGAGATATTCCTATTTCTTCAGCACTTTTCTCGATTAGTAAATCATAGTTTAATGTGAATAAGTTAACCCTTTTCAACTTGATGCTCCGTGCTAATAATCTTTTCAAAAACAATTTATGCAAATGATTCTTTCTATAATCAATAGTATTAACAAACTCCTCAATAAATTTATTTTTGTATTGAACTATAAATTCATCTATCCAAATGCTAGATTCTTCTTTTTGCAGGACATTGGCACAATACATCTTAATTTCATACAATCTATCTAAAGCCACTTCAGGTTTTTCATTAACCAGTTTATTAATAAGTTCTGTGATTTGAGGCTCGTTATTAAAAACTGCATTAAGTAAATGTGTCTTACACTGTGATTCTTCTGTTTGATTAATTGCCTTTGAACCAGCATATATGGAGCAGCCGTTGCTCATTAGCACATGCAAATTTTCACTTAATAGATATTTCGATATAATTTCACTTCTAATAACCTCGGTTTTTTTGACAAGTAATTGTTCTAGGTCTTCTATACTAGCATGTTTTACGCTCGGGTATTTACCATAAAACTCTTCACCCTTATTATTAATAAGACTGGAAAAATGATAAGTAAAATCATCAATTACCTCATCATGATTTATTGGCTTCTCTTCAGTTAGCTCTAACAACTTAGAAAGCTCATCTTTTTGGAATGAAATTATATTTTCCGTTTGATTATAAATATATCTCAACATAACCCCTCCAAAAGTAATATGTATATACATTATAAGCCCCTTAACTGTAATTAAGAGGCTAGTTGTGGAGCAAAATAATCTATCCATCGTAGCTTACTTTTTTCTCTGCTGCTATCGAAAAATTAATATAATTTGTTTGGTTTCTTGCATTTTTCTTCATTGACATGAGATGACACGACCTAACAGGATTCTTCATATTTCACATTAGGTCTATCATAACACGAAATTGGTCAGATATGGAAATATAAAAACTGCCACGAAGGGCAGTTCTAATAGATCGATCCTTTATTTATTTTTATCTTTTAATCCATTAACCATTTTACTCTTATACCGCCGCGTCACCTTTGTAAATGTCACCGTTTTTATTATAAGTTACAGTAAATACCATTTCGGAGAACAATTTCTTGAACGATTGATTGTCGTTAAACTGCTTAAAGATCTCCATATTATCGGTCATTAAGTTAATAATCGCTTTGTTTAATGCCTTTTCACTCTCAATTTTAGCATTTTGCTTGTCAGAGTTTTTCATTGCATTTTGATAGTCCTTATCCTTCGCAACCATTTCAGGAATTCCAGCAATATGTTTCTTGACCTGATCCTCATCCTTCCAAGGAATGTTTCCAAATAGGTCATGAAAACTCGATAATATATTACTAAGCAAATCAAGTTCTGGTTCCGGCCTTAGGAACATGACATATAACTGTTCCCGTGGTCTTGAACGACCTGTAGAGTATCGAGGAGATGATATCGAGGAAATATCTGAGTCCTTTTAATTTTCTTTGTTTCTTCGTCTTTCTCCTCAACGATTTGTACATAGTTTTCAATGATGTTTGAAAGCTCATCTTTTTTCAAAATCTGCTTCCAAAGATAATGCGTCTTTATTCCATCGGAATTAGGAGGATTTCCAGCACCATCATTGTAGCCCTTATTAAAAGGTAAGAACCAGGACTTCTTACCATCTAACTTCGTACACATTTTAATTTCACTGTCATCCACTGCAAAGTGTACCATACATCTACCGAAATTAAAGAGGAGTTCTCGCTGATCTCGATCCGTCTTGTATTGATAAACCGCATCTTCAACATTTTGCTTGGTCAATCGATTTTTTAACTCACAATTAATTATAGGGAGTCCATTTATAAAAATAACAAAGTCAAGAGCAAGTTTTGTATTATCTCTTGCATACATAAGCTGCCGCGTGACACTGAATATATTTTTGCTTCCTCGCTACACTAAGTGGCTGAAGTCTGATTGCTAAAAATTATGTCAATACTGCCTGATAAGAATATGGATAGGGTGGTCATGACGATGTGGACTCCAATTAGCAATAAAGATAACCTGATTGCAGAGATGTTTCGAGTTGCAATGGCGCTTGAGAAACCATGGGAACTCACGCACATTGAATATGATGATCAGG